>JACSRJ010000304.1 GCA_014879835.1 Anaerolinea sp. | reverse complement strand
CACCGCGAAGCGGTCGTACAGGGGGGATGAGGTCAATCATCGAAAGGTGACTTCTCAAATGGCTTCTAAGGCTGCAAGTAGCAGCTCAATCCTATAGGAACCCGCTATTGGCGATTGCCTGAAATTTCCCTGTCCCAATGCGGGCCTGCTGAAGTGTCCCTACACAAGACCCGTACACAGCCGCCCCTGCCAATCGATGGGGTGAAGGTACGAGGGTCAAAGCGGATGTCCCCTCACCTAACCGATCACGCCGAGGGCTTTGCCCACTTTCTCAAAAGCATCAAGGGCAAATTCCAGATCACTTTGGCTGTGGGCGGCACTGTTCATCACCCGAATACGAGCCATGCCTTTGGGCACGGTGGGGAACCCAATAGCCATCGCAAAAACCCCTTGTTCAAAGAGTTTACGGCTGAACTGCTGGGCCAGCGGCGCTTCACCCAACATCACTGGCACAATGGGCGTCTGGCTGTGGCCGGTGTTAAAGCCCATTCGTCGCAGTTGGGACTTGAGCATGTCCGCGTTACGCCACAGCCGATCTACCTGCTCAGTGCTGTTTTCAAGCACATCCACCGCGGCGAGGCAAGCACCTACATCGGGCGCAGTCATGGCGCTGCTGAACAGGAATGGACGAGCGCGCTGGCGCAGCCAATCGGTGATGATCTGTCGGCCCGCAACCATGCCCCCCACCACTCCAAAGGCTTTACTCATGGTGCCGATCTCAATATCAACCTTCCCATGCAGCTCAAAGTGATCCACAATGCCCCGCCCACCTTTGCCCAACACCCCTTCACCATGTGCATCATCCACCATCAGCAGGATGTCATATTCACGGGCGATCTCGTAAATCTCAGGCAGAGGGGCAATATCACCATCCATGCTGAACACCCCATCGGTGATGATCAGCCGCCGTCCCTCCGTCGAGGAAGCCTCGATCTGACGACGCAGATCGGCGGGATCGGCGTGCTTAAAGCGGATAATCTCCGCCCGACTGAGCCTCGCCCCGTCGATGATGCTGGCGTGGTTAAGCTCGTCGGAGAAGATCAGGTCACCTTTGCCCACCAATGCGGGGATCGTGGCAAGGTTAGCGTTAAAACCACTCTGGAAGGTGACCACCGACTCCACGCCCTTAAAACGGGCAAGGCGGCGCTCTAATTCCAAGTGCAGATCCATGGTCCCGGCGATGCTGCGCACCGCAGCGGGGCCCACGCCGTGGGTCTCTAGGGCGCGTTTCGCGCCCTCAATTAACCGGGGATCATTGGCGAGTCCTAGATAGTTGTTGGAACACAGATTGAGGACTTTGTGCCCATCAACGCTGAGCCAAGCCCCCTGTGGGCTTTCGATGGTGCGGATGTTAATTAACAGTCCCTGCTCCGTTAATTCAGCGATCTCTCGCTCGATCCATGCCGTCTTGGTGGACATTCCTGAAGCCTCATCCATAAGTGCCGCGCTTTCTTAGAAAAAGATTTTTCCTGTGGTTCCATTTGTACCCTTCCTCACAAATTTTTGAAACCAGAAATCAAATGATAAATGTTATAGATTTCCTAAATGACATCTCAATACTATTCTCAATGCTAAACATTGCACTCCTGCCACAGTAGCTTATAATGGCTTCATAACAAACGGTTGATAGATTATTTAACTTTTTTTTGCAAGAGATTTACAGTCCGCGAAGTTAAACGACCTTTACAGCCGAATTTACAAACTCCGTCGCGTTGCGAAAAACAGTTAATCAAGATTTAGGGCAAGCGGCGGAGGTATATCCAAAAAGAGCATTACCAAATAGATTGGCGAAATAGACTTTTTGGTCGGGGAAAATATTTAAGCCCCCAACTTATACCCTAAGTTATCAAAACAGCTCACCAAAGGTGGGCTGTTTTGTTTTAGCAGGCAGTGGCTAAGCCTTTTTGCACGCTTGCCCTCCCCCCCTTCTCCCGCAAGCGGTCACAGGGGTGGGGTTCTTCTGGGGCAAGTGCGTGATGTCTAGACCGTTTCAGGGCAGCCCTGAATATGGTGGGAGGTCTTAAATGCGCGGGGGTTCGCCTCGAATGACGGACTCATAACACCCCACCAGTTCATCCATGATCGTCTCCCACGAGAAGCGTTCGCCCTGCTGACGGGCTTTGACCTTCATCTGATCTAGTTTGCCGGGAGTGTTTACGACCTGCCCTACGGACTGCACCAGCGCTTCTACATCGTCCACCGCAAAGGTGAATCCGGTCTCACCCTCTACCACCAAATCTTGGGCCCCACCGACTCGTGATGAAATCGCCGGGATGCCTGATGCCATCGCTTCTAGCAGCACCAGCCCAAAACTCTCGTAAGCGGAGGGGAACACAAACATATCGGCGCTGGCAAAAGCCCGGGCCAATGATGCCCCCGTGCGATAGCCGACAAAGGTCACAGGCAGCCCCTGAAAGTGCTGTTCCAGTGCTTCGCGGTGTGGGCCACCACCCACCAGCGCGAGGCGCGTTCCGGGCACTCGCTCCAACACAGGGCGAATCTGCTCGATCTGTTTTTCGGGGGCGAGTCGCCCTACATATAACAGGATTTTATCCTCTGGGTGTCCGGCGCTCAGTTCAGCCCGGGTCTGGGGGTCAAAATGACTAGGGTGAAAATGATCCGCATTGACTCCCCGCCGCCACAATCCTACACGTTTCACCCCATCTTTGAGCATCTTCTGCTGCACCAATCGGGAAGGCGCAAGGGCATATTGGCTCTGGTTGAAACCCCATCGTACCGTGCGGCGCAGAATGGCCCCTAGCAGGTGCATTTTGTAGAAGGTTGCCATATGGGCAATATCAAGGTGAAAGGATGAAAGAATGGGCACGCCTAAACGTTTGCCAAAGAGAACACCAGCCATACCGATCATGGCGGGGTGAAAGACGTGCATCAGGTCGGGGCGAAAGGCCCGCACAGCGCGCAGTGTAAGCGGGTTTGGCAGCCCGATCCGCCCTTCTGGGTAAACCGGATTAACAATGCAGGGCACGCCAATCACCCGTGCCCCCATATACTCGCGCATTCCCTGATCAGGCGCAACCAACGCGGTCGTGATACCGTGTCGGTGAAGGTGTTCAAGGGTCAAACACACGACCCGGACAATGCCATCGATTTTGGGCAAAAACGTCTCAGTATAGAGGACAACGCGCATAAATGAGTGATTCCCAGTTGAGCAGGCAGAGGCAAAAGCGCGCTCATTGTACCCCAGTGCCCAGTCAGACTCAATGAAAGATACAGAAGGGTAGGGACACAATGCCTTGGTGGTAGCAATCAGCGCCCGTTCATGAGATAATGCACCTCATAGCGCCTGTGATCAGCTTCGTTTAGCATGTCTGGAAAAGGTGAACGTGGCTAAAACACCTGCCAAACAACCCGCATCTGGCAAGGCTGCCCCGTCTGCCCGTAGAACGGGCACGTCCGCCGGGGCGAGAAACGCCCCGCCCCCAGCCGCCCGGACAGGGACTACCAAAAAACCCCGTTCCAAAAAGGGCGGAATTATCCCCCCTGACCTGATGATCCCGCGCCGCAAGCAGGGGCATCCATTGAAGGTTGTGGCCCGTGATCACAAACCGGGCGCAGGTGAACCTTTTTTGCGCCGCCTGCTGCGCGAACCGCGCCAGACGATTCAGACCACTTTTGAACAGCGCGCCCCATGGCTGGACGATCTGATCGCCATCAGTTTGATCTCTAGTGGTTTGGTGTCGCTGCTGGCCCTGATCAACTTGCAGCCTGTAGAGCGTTCGTCAGTCTCGGACTATTGGGCTGACTTTCTGAGTCAAGTGTTTGGGCGCTTTGGGGCGATCCTGTTCACCCTGCTGGTGATTGGGGTGGGGGTGGCCATCATCCTGCCTCGGCTCAGCATCGCTATCGACCTGACATGGCGGCGCATTTTAGGGGTGGAGATCGCCTTTGTAGCCCTGCTCGCAGCCGTGCACCTACTGGTGAACGATCCCGAACCCCGCGCGCTGGCCCGAAGCGGCATGGGTGGGGGTCATGTGGGCTGGGCTCTTGGTGAACTGACCAGTCGTTTATTTGGCTCCGCGCTTGCCACCCTGATATTTGTCTCCCTCACCATCTTAGGCATTGGGATGATCTTTGGGGTGCGCCGCGCACAAATTCGGGCGGGGGCCAAGTACCTCAGTGCCCGAATGGAACAAACCGGAAAATTTCTTGCAGTCCGCGCCAGTGCCGCTCAAAAGCAGATTCCCGAAGCGGTTGGGCGCCTTCGCCTCAATCGGGGGGTGAATCGAGAACGGCGTCACGCCGCACCGCTGGCCCCACCCCCGATCAAAGTGGCTGGACAGCTCAACCCGCCACCGCCCAGCGTGGAGGCGACCTACCCCACACCGGTTCAACTGGGCGCGACCATCAAGAGTGCCGCGGTGGACGACTCGACTGTACTGCTGCCTCCGGCCCCACCCGCAGAGCAGGAGCCGCCCCTGACTACCGTGAAGGTGAGCAAACCTACCCCCATTCGTCCTGCCGCCCGCACGGGCGAAACTCCAGCCATGCACCCGACGCCCTTTGCCCCTTCAAAGGCCAGCAGGGACGACGACACCGAGCTGCTTCAGCCACCCGCGCCGATCCCGGTGCGTTCCAAACCCGTGCCTCAGATGGGGGCTTTCCCCGGAAAACTCCCGTCGATTGAGGATGAGGAAGCAGCAGTGGAAAAGCCCCCGGCGCTCACCCCCATCAGCCCGATCCCGCTGAGGAAATCAAGCAAACCTGTGCCCACCCCGGAACTGCCCCCGCGTCAGGTGCGCTATTTCACCGTGGAAGACTTTAAAGAGGTCAAATACGAGTATCCCCGTCCCGGGCTGCCGCCGCTTAGCCTGCTTAATGACACCGAGTTAAACAAGCCCACTGAGGACGAGATCAACGCCAATGCCCGCATTATCGAAAACACCCTGCTCGAATTTGACATTGATGTTGAGGTCGTGGATGCGCGCATCGGCCCAACCGTGACTCAATACGCGGTACAGCCCTTCCGGGAGGTAACCACCGACGCTGGGCAGATTGTCACTCAGCGGGTGCGGGTCAACAAGATCGTCTCACTCGCCAATGATCTCGGTCTCGCCCTTGCGGCCAAACGACTGCGCATCCAGCCCTTTGTGCCCGGCAAGTCTTACATGGGCATTGAAGTGCCCAATCGTCAACCTTCGATTGTGGCCCTGCGCCCCCTGATGGAGTTGGAAATTTATGCCCGCGCCCGTTCTAAGATTGATCCCGATACGGGCGAACGACGTGAGGTACCCTTGGCTTTCCCCCTTGGACGGGATGTCTCCGGGGAACCGGTGATCACTGATCTGGCCTCGATGCCCCATCTGTTGATCGCGGGCACCACTGGCTCCGGCAAATCGGTGTGTATTGCGGCTACCGTCACCGCCCTGATCATGAACAATTTGCCACACCGCCTAAAACTGATCCTGCTTGACCCCAAAATGGTGGAATTGACTCGTTTTAATGGGCTGCCGCACCTGCTGGGCCCGGTGGAAACTGATCACGAGCGTATCATTGGGGTGCTGCGCTGGGCCACCCGGGAAATGGATCGCCGTTATAAGCTGCTTGAGGTGGAATCCGCCCGTAATATCGAAGCCTACAACCGCGCTCTGGGCAAAGAGCGGGAGTCCGAACACCTGCCCTATGTGGTCATCATGGTGGATGAGATCGGCGATCTGATGCTCTCCCGGCCGGAAGAGATGGAACGCACCGTGACCCGGTTGGCCCAGATGGCCCGTGCGGTGGGGATGCACTTGATGGTGGCCACCCAACGCCCCAGCACCGACATTATCACAGGCTTGATCAAAGCCAACTTCCCGGCTCGTATTTCCTTCAGTGTGGTCTCTAACACCGACTCGCGGGTGATTCTGGACAGCCCCGGTGCCGAAACCCTGATCGGCAAGGGCGATATGCTTTACCTTGCCCCTGACGCCAGCACCGCCCGCCGTGTTCAGGGCGCTTTTATCACCGATGAGGAAGTCGAAGCGGTGATGGACTACTGGAAGCGCTGGTATGCGGAGCAGCAGGCTGCCGGAATGCCGCCACCTGAAGTAGCACCTTGGGAACGGGGCATGACCCGCCGCGAGGCCCTCTCCGAGACCGAATCCATGTTGGAAGATGCAATTGAGGCCGTGGTGAGAGCCGGAGAAGCCTCCACCTCGCTCATCCAGCGTCAATTAAACATCCCCTTCCCTCGGGCCGCGCAGATCATGGATCTGTTGGGACAGTTGGGCATTCTGGGCGCAACCAGAGAAGATGGGCGCACCCGTGAAGTTACCCTCAAACCGGGTACCGATCCCTATCGAAAGTTGATGGCAAAGGTCAAAAGGGGTTCCTAAAAAGCCATTCCAGAACTCACCCTTTGAGGATCGACCTCATCCCCCCTTCCCAAGCTGGAGCCGAGAAGGTGGCAGGTTTTAAAATAGGCAGGGGAGAGGTTACACCCCACAAAATCCATTCTGTAGGGGCAGCCCCGCAAGGGAGGCCAGATCGCCTGCATCCAGTTCGGAAGCGTCCTTTTGTAGACCCAAATTGGCGGCAAAGATGGGGTCATCTCCCGCAAGAAGTGTCAGAAGGTCAAGAATCTCCTTCTGCACCTGCTTCCGTCGTTCGTCATCATCCTGCTGGGGATGACTGATCTCGCCGCTAGGAAGGCCACGAAAGAGTGCGGCCGCTTCTGCTTCCGCCGCCTGCATGATCGCGATAATTTTTAAGGTGCTGTCGCGGGCCAATTGCAGGGCATCCTCCAACTTGCGCATCGCGGGCAGGATCACCTCACCCATCTCGGTGTAGAAACCCTCCGCGCACACGCCCCGCCTGACTGATTCGGTATAGATTACAAGGTAACGTTCATGGTTTCAAGCCCACCCTTACCCCCGGCCCTGCTCTACACTGATGTGGGGTTTTCGCTCAAAACTGCCTCTTGACTTGAATCTGGATTCAAGGGTATCCTGAATAAGGGTTAATTGAACGTTCAATCAAGTGAGATCATGGACCCTGAAGAAAGCAACCGAAAGGCAGAAATCCTTGATGCGGCGCTGGAGGTGTTCGCGGAGGTGGGCTACCGCAAGGCGACCATCAAAGCCATCGCCAGCCGCGCTGGGTTGAAATCACCAGCGCTGATCTACTGGTACTTCCCCAACAAAGAAGCCCTGCTTAAAGCGACCATTGGGGCCATTGCCCCGGCCGTGGCGCAGGTTGAAAATGCGGGCATGATTTTTGAACTGCCCCTCGAAGTGGCCCTACCGATGATCGGCAAGCTCTTTTTGAGCGCCCTCGATATGCCCAAGACGCCGCAGTTGATCCGGGTCTTTTTTGGAGAAGCGATCCATAACCCGGAAGTGGTGCGCCCACTGGCCGAAAGTGGACCCCTGCTGGTCTTGAATCTGCTGGTGGAGTATTTCCGCCGACAAGTGGAACACAACCATATCAGCGGTCACAACCCGGCTGCACTGGCCCGCGCTTACATTGGGGGGCTTCTGGTGTACATGATGGGCAAGGTCTTGTTTCCTCCTTTGGGTGAGGGTGCGCCTCCCCCTGATGAGTACCTTAACGAGGTCGTAGGGGTGTTTTTGCGGGGATTGAAAGGATAAACGTCAAACACATGACAGCAGCAATTCAGGTTGAAGGATTGGTCAAACACTATGGTCAGATTCACGCCCTGCGCGGTTTGAATCTGACGGTTCAGGAAGGGGAGATTTTTGGGCTGTTAGGGGCCAATGGGGCCGGCAAGACCACCCTGATCAAATCGCTCATCGGCCTCACCCGCCCCGATCAGGGCCGGGCGCTGGTGCTCGGTCTTGATCCCCAACGCCACAAAAACGCGGTGCGGCGGCAGATCGGGTACATGCCCCAATCACCGGTGCTGTATGAAGACCTCTCCGCACGGGAGAATCTGGTTTTTTGGGGCAAGGCCCATGCCATCCCAGACCTTAAAGCGCGGATTGAAGAGACTCTAGCTTTTATCCAGTTGGAGGGCCGGGCAGATGATCCCGTTTACGGCTTCTCTGGGGGCATGAAGCAGCGCCTTTCGCTGGCCTGTGCTCTGCTTCACCACCCCCGAATGCTCTTTTTGGATGAACCTACCACCGGGGTTGATCCCAAACTGCGTGAAGCCTTTTGGAATACCTTCCGGCGTATGGCTCAGGAAGGCACCACAATCCTGCTCAGCACCCATCAGATGGACGAAGCGCTCTACTGTGATCGGCTGGCTGTGATGCGTGATGGGCAGGTGCTGACCAGTGATACCCCCAAGAGCTTGATGGCGCGAGGCAGCACGGTTGTTAAGGTTTGGCGCGGAGGCGAAGCCCACACCGCACGTTTTCGAAACTATGCCGCGGCCCTGCCTCAACTGCTGCGGCAGCACCACCTTGATCCCCAGATCGAGCGGATCGAGGTCGAACATGACAATCTAGAGGCAGTGGTTCTAGAACTGATCAATGCCCGGTTTGAAACCCCACAACCTGAACCTGACTTCAGCCCGGAGGTGACTCATGTTGGCTAAAACGCTGGTTAGACCGTCCCAATTGATGCTTTCAAATATGGGGGCGGTGGGCTCCAGAGTGATCCGCCAGCTCCGACGTGATCCGCGTTTTGTGGCTATTGCGTTGGTGATGCCTGTGCTGATCATGTACATGCTTTTTCTGTTCTTTGATGGGGTCGATGCGCCCATTTTTGACCCCAAGAAGTTTGTGGTTCCCATCGGCGCTTTTATGGTGCACTTTATCACCTATGCCCTGTGCGCTATCGTGCTGGTACGGGAACGCACCACCCAGACCCTCTCGCGGATGTTCATCAGCGGTTACCGCCAGATCGAGATTGTAGGGGGGTACCTGATCGCCTATTCGATTCTGGCGACCCTACAAAGCCTGATTGTGTTGGTGGGGTTGAATCTGCTCTTTAAACTGGACTATGGGCTGGGCACATTTGTGATCATCTATGGGGTGATCTGGATGCTGGCCATGCTCAGCATCGCTTTGGGCATGTTTGTCTCCAACTTCGCCCGCAACGAGGGGCAGGTCATGCCCATGATCCCGCTGGTGATTATGATCTCGGTCTTTTTTTCAGGGATGCTGCTGCCCATTGAGAAGCTCCCCGAATTCATCCGGGGGGTGCGTTACCTCACCCCCATGTTTTACGCCAACGAGGGCATTCAAGCGCTGATTGCCAAAGGTGCGCAGGTGGGTGATGCGGTGGGGTCGCTGTTGGGGTTAGGGCTGTACGGGGTGATCCTGCTCACCCTCGCCGCGGGAACCCTGCGCGAACGCGACTGAAGGGTTCTGGTCGCCCCGGCAGCGAGATGAACCACTGCTGGGGCGAGTTTCCTATTTCCTCTTGCGGTTTTGCTTGCGCGACTTTTTCTCCTGCTTACGTTTGTTTTGGGCTTTGCGCTTTGGAGGACCAAAACTCCTAGCCTGAGGAGGTGAGTACTGTCGATTGAGATTCAGCGCTGGGAAAAAATTCTCAATGGATGATTGGGGATCCTCTCGTTTCGGTTCAGGCCCCGGAACATCCACCTCCGCCAACCCTAACTCTTCCTTGACCGAATACCAGTCACCATAGATTGAGGGATCAACCCGATCCGCATAAAATGCGGCCTTAATCACAGGCGCCACCTCAACCGCCCCCAACCGCATCAGCCCCCCGATGATAAAAGCGTTGTAATCTTCTGCATCTTCCCCGAATTTTCCAGCGGAATGCTCTAGTTCGTGAGCGAGGGTCTGAACCGCCAGATCCCGATATTCCGGGTTAAGTTTGCCAATTCCAGCGAGGGCATCGGCGGCAGCGATATTAGCCCAAGCATGTTGGATCGATCCGGGAAAAAAAGCGCGCAAGGACGGAACTGCGGACGGGCCAATCTGAATGAACACATCCGCAAAATCGTCAAACAACCACTCTGAAAGTGCTGCTGAAGGGTCTTGAGCGGCTTTCGCCAACAACCCCATCAGGGGCTCAATGGCTGCTTCTGCACGCAGGTCACCAAGGACCCGCCAAGCATGGATCACAGCCATCGCTTCGGGATCGTCTGTTTCATCAGACAAAAGTACCGGATCCATCATCATCCGAACCAATTCGGGGATATGTTCGGAGGTGAATCCAAACTTCAGGTAGTAGCCGTGGGGATGATTATCGACCCTACCCAAGGTCAGCAGTCGGTTCACTGGTGGTTGATAGGTAGAAATGTTGGTGCCCAATCTGGCAGCCTCCCGCTATTGATCTGTTGCATACGGGTCTCATGGATGATTTTACTTTTCCTCTTGTTGGAAGCCCAAGGCTACTGGTTGAGCTTTTTCTGAAGATTCCCTCACCCACCCAAAAGGAGAGGAGGTGAAGCCCACCATTTAGGGTAAAATCTGTCTTAACCGCACATTTGAGCGAAGGGCAGCAGCGCCTGAACCCATGAGTACTCGATCTTGGATTGAACCCACCCCCCACGAAGTGCCCGAAGCTATTCTAAACGCCTGCGAGCGAGACCTTCTTTTAGCGCAAATCCTCGTTGGGCGTGGTTGGGCTGACCCTGAACGCATCCGAGCCTTTTTAGATCCCATTTTATACGATCCTACACCGCCTGAGTCCTTGCCTGATCTGGAGAAGGCTTCGGCGCTACTGGTTGATCTGGTGGGGCGCGGCGGTAAGGTGTTGATCTGGGGCGACTTTGACGTTGATGGGCAAACGGCGACCGCGCTCTTATACGATGGTCTCACCGGTCTTGGGGCGCAGGCAGTTTACCACGTCCCCCACCGACAGCACGATGGGCACGGCATCAGGCGGGATCGCCTACAAGAACTGCTTGATCAGCATCAGCCCGATCTGCTGCTCACCTGTGATACCGGGATCACCGAATACGAGGCCGTGGAGGATGCCCAAATGCGCGGCATCCCCGTGATCGTGACCGATCATCATAATTTAGGGGATCGCCTGCCCAAAGCGAAAGCGGTGATCAATCCCAAGCGGCTTGCCCAGAGTGACCCCGAACACCCTTTGATCAGCCTGCCGGGAGTGGGGGTCGCTTACAAGTTGATGCAGCATGTCTACGCTTCACTGAACCGCTCCCGTGAGGTCTCCCGAATGCTTGATCTGGTGGCTTTGGGCATCGTGGCTGATGTGGCTGCACAAGTCAATGACACCCGGTTTTTGCTCCAGATCGGTCTCAATCACCTGCGGCAGGCGGAGCGGGTGGGGCTTGCGGCCCTAATGGCGGTCATCAATTTGGAGCCGGAGCGTCTGACCGCTGAACAGATCGGATTCCAGATCGGGCCACGTCTGAATGCGGCCGGGCGTTTGGGCGATGCGAGTGTGGCCGTGGAACTGCTCACCACCAAGGACAGTGCCCGTGCGGCCCTGATCGCCCAACAGATGGAGGGTTTAAACGCCGAACGCCGTTTGATCTCCAAACAGGTTGAGGCGGCTGCTCAGGAGATGGTGAATCAGAACCCTTCGCTGCTCGATCATGCGGCGTTGGTGCTGTATCACCCCGCATGGCACAGCGGGATTTTGGGAATCGCGGCCAACCGTCTGGCGGAGCGTTATCACCGTCCGGTGGTGCTGCTGTGTGGCGAAGGCCCTATCGTGGGCGGTTCAGCCCGCTCTTTTGGTGGGTATGATATTGGGGCAGCTATCGAGGCGCAGTCGGAGCTGCTCACCCGTCACGGGGGACATGCAGGGGCAGCAGGGTTAGCCCTGCCCCTTGATCGGGTGGAGCGCTTCCGGCGAGGGGTCTCGAAATCCTTGATCGATCTCGGAGCAAGTGAGGAACCGCCGCCGCTGGTGGTTGATCTGACCCTGCCTTTGAGCGAGATCAACCCTAATTTGGTTTATCGGATCGAGAAACTCTCCCCTTTTGGAGAGGGCAACCCGCCAGTGGTGATCGCGGCTTCTGGGGTGCATTTGAGTCACCTAGCGACCGTAGGACGGGAAGGCCGCCATCGTAAGATGGTGATCGAGGATGAGCAGGGCGCAACCTTGCCGATCATGTGGTGGGATGGGGCCGAGGAACCCGAACCCAAAGGGCGCTTTGATATTGCCTTCACCCTCAGCACTGACCGAGACGGCGACGCACAGGGAGAAATTCTCGAACTGCGCGAATGGGGGGACGCCCCAGCGCCGGAGATCGCACCTTCGGAGATCGGGATTCACGACTGGCGGCGTGATCCCAACCCCATGGGACGTCTTGAAGCGTTGATCGCATCCCAACCGGATTTACAGGTATGGGCGGAGGCCTATCCCCGTCAGGATCATCCGCACTTCCGCCGCCGGGCTGATCTACACCCCAGTTCCACACTGGCGATCTTTAGTGCACCTTCAGACCCTGCCAGCTTGAAGCAAACGCTCATGCTGGTTCAGCCTGTCGAAGTTCATGTTTTTGGGGTGGAACCGCCGCTCCAAAAGATCGAGGTATTTTTAAAGACCTTGCTCACCGCAGCCAAAAACGTGATCAGCCACCTTGAGGGAAAGACCGACCTCGATGTGTTATGTGGGGCCGTTGCCGGTTCTCAAGGGTCCGTGAAGGCGGGTTTGGCCTATCTAGCCGCAGAGGGCAAGATCACGATCCAAACCCTGAATGATCAAGAGGTCTGCCTGAGCGCGGACGAAACGCTGCCCGCGCCCAAAGTCGCCTTAAAGTCCCATCTAGAGGTGCTCAAACGCGCCCTTGATGAATCCGCGGCCTATCGGCGGTTCTTTCGGATCGTACCTTTACGTTCGATCCTTCACCGCCACAAGGTGCAAGATGCGTAACCCTGTACGG
>JACSRJ010000164.1 GCA_014879835.1 Anaerolinea sp. | reverse complement strand
GGAGTAAACACAGTACCCGAAAACGGTCAGTGAACGGCTCCATGAGGGGTTGATAAGTCTGGGGCGGGAATCCGTTGGCAAGTGCAAGCACGATCACGGGCTTACCAGCCTCAGATGTGCCCCCGTATTGGTAAATGGGATATGGGTGTGACATGCCCCTAATTGTAGCAAGGACTTTCGCCCCTATCGACTCGTGGTTAAAATCCTCAATCATCAAAAGTCAGGGCAAAATTACTGTGAGCGACCGTATCCCTTCCCCCCAAACTCAGGCTGTACCCCAGATGCTCCGACGTTCGCCCGCTCAGGCAGCGAGTGTGATTGGGATGGCCGTCGTGGTGGCGATCATCATTGGGGCGCTTTATTTAGCGCAAGCGACGGTCACTGCTACTACAGGCAGCGAATTACTCGAACTTCAGCGTACCCGTGACTTTTTGCAGCGCGCCAACAGCGACACAGAGGCCCAAATCGCCCTCAAAAGCAGCGTCTCTACTTTACGGGGGAAGGCTCAGCAGTTAGGTTTTCGTCCGGCTGATCCTGATGATCTGGTGTATATGGTGATCGAGGGGTATTCACCGGTGCGTACCACCCCAACCCCAATGGTCAGCCCTACCCCGGCCCGGCTTTATGATGAAACTTTTGCGGGCTGGCTAGAACAGCAGTGGAGCCAGCTTTTGCTTCAATTTGAGGCTTGGATGGGCGGCACGCCTGCCACCCCGCGCCCCTGAGTCAATTGGTGTGAGATAAACACAGGAACCGAGTCTATGTCCACCCTTCGGATCAGCTTTAACCGCCGCCTGACTATCCTTACCGGGGTGCTGGTAGTGACTGGAATCCTCCTGCTGGCACGCCTTGCTTCGTTCCAGTTTCAATTGGATATGGCCTCCTATTTGCAGACGGTGGCCAACCGTAATTATCGCACCGTTGATGATCGCTACCCGCAGCGGGGACGCATTTTTGACCGTAAGGGTGAACTGCTGGCGGGCAACACCACTGAGTATCGGATCGGCATCAGTCCTGTTTATATTTCTGCGGCCAACCGCGAAAGACTGGCCCAAGGCATCGCTGATCTGCTCAATGATGATCCTGAACGCATCTACACCCTAATGGAGAGTAAAGCGCCCTACGAACTTCTGACTCGAAGCCCGGTTTCGGTAGAAGTGGCCCAGAAGGTGGCCAGCTTAGAATCCATCGCTATCCGCATTGATGCCGAACCAAAGCGCATCTATCCCCAGAACAACCTCGCTTCTCACATCATTGGTTTTGTGGGCTGGGATGGCACGGTCAGACGAGGCTACGTGGGAGTTGAGGGCGGCTATAATACCGATCTGGCGGGGGAAAGCCGTGTTCTAGAGCGCAGTCGTATCCCCTTTGAGGTCAGCGCTAATGATCAAACTCCGCCGGGTAAAGATGTTTACCTGACTATTGATCGCAATATTCAATACTTGGCTGAGACCGAGCTGCTGGATGCGATCAACCGTTATGGTGCGGTCGGGGGCAGCATTATCATCAGTGATCCGCGCACGGGTGAGATTTTGGCGATGGCCTCTTACCCTACCTTTGACCCCAACAACTACTATCAGATCGACGCCGAACTGATGAAAAACCCTGCGGTCAGTGACGGCTACGAACCGGGGTCCGTCTTTAAGATCGTCACTGCGGCTGTGGCCCTCCAGTCCGGTAAAGTGAACGAGAACTCCACCTATTATGAGGGTTCCAATCGCCGTGAAGTGGGCGGCCGGGCGATCTACAACTGGGATCGGGCTGCGCATGGCTCCCAGAGTTTTGTGGATGTGCTGGTACGCTCTTGGAATCTGGGCACTACTTGGATGTCCGTTGACGTGTTGGGCAAAGATGACTTTTACAAAGGCTTAAAGGCTTTTGGGGTTGGCGCACCGACAGGCATTGATCTTGAGGGCGAGGCCGCGGGCCAGTTACGTGAGCCGGGTTCCCTGTATTGGAGCGACTCCGACCTTGCGACCAACAGTTTTGGGCAGGGTTTGACCGTAACCCCCCTCCAGATGATCAGTTTTTTGAACACCATCGCCAACGGGGGACAGATGATGCAGCCCCATGTGCGCCTCAAAACTGTGGATGGCGATAAGGTCAGCCCCGCAATCCCGGCGGCAGTACGTACCCCCATCTCCGCTGATGTGGCCAACCGGATCACTGCGATCATGGTCAAGGTGGTGAACGAGGGTGAAGGCGATAAAGCGCGAGTGCCCGGTTATACCATTGCGGGCAAGACGGGCACCGCCCAGATTTACTGCGCTACCTGCCCCGGCCTGTATGATCCCGAACTTCAGATGGCAACTTTTGTGGGTTTTTTGCCGGCTGATGAACCCCGGGTGAGTATCCTGATCAAGTTGGACAAGGTGAGCGGCTTCGCCAGTGAGACCGCCGCGCCCGCCTTTGCCCAGTTGGTGAAGCAGTTGGTAGTGTTGATGAACATCCCTACCGACACTCAGCGGGCAGAACTTCGAGCCTTGGGCGGTGATACTGCCCTCATTGTGGGACGTTAACCTTATGACCATCAACCCCCTTCCCTTTGCGCTCACCCTCGGCGGGATCACCTTTCTGCTGACCGTCATCTGGGGTGACCCTTTCATTGAAGTTCTAAAGCGTCTCAAGATCGGGGCGCATATCCGGGAGGACGCCCCCGACTGGCACGCGGACAGAGCTGGAACCCCCACCATGGGTGGCATTCTGATTTTGGTTCCGGTACTGCTGATCACCCTGATGCTGAACATTGTGAATCTGCTCCGCCCCCAAGAAGGTGGCACTGGGGTCAGTATCCTGCTGCCCCTCTTTGCCTTGGTTGCTTTTGGGGCTTTGGGTGCGGTGGATGACTTACTTAAGCTTCGCACCAGAGGCGAGGGGCTTTCGGCACGCACCAAGATAATCGGGCAGATCATCTTTGCAGGCGCGGTGGCCATAACCTTTTCGCTTGCCAATGGGGGGTTCCAGTTCGCCAATGAGGTCTATGTCCCGGTTAGTGGGGTTTCACTGCCGATTCCATCATGGTTATTCATCCCCATCGCCATGTTCATTATTATTGGGTTCTCCAATGCGGTCAACTTTACCGATGGGCTGGATGGTTTGGCAGGGACGGTCACCGTGGCGGCCTTTGTGGCTTATGGACTGATCGCGCTGGTACAGGGGCAGATTTATCTGATGCAATTCTGCTTTATCATGGTGGGGGCATGTTTTGCCTTCCTGTGGTACAACGCGATCCCGGCGCAGTTGTTTATGGGTGATACGGGCGCACTAGCCTTGGGCGCGTGTTTAGGGGTGGTTGCGTTGATGAGTGGACAGTGGATTCTGCTGCCTTTGATTGCGATTGTACCCGTAGCCGAAGTGCTGAGTGTGATCGCTCAAGTGGTTTATGCCCGTTGGACGGGTGGCCAGCGGCTTTTGCGCCGCGCCCCCCTGCACTACCATTATCAGGTGGGTGGATGGAGTGAGACTCAGGTGGTGCAGCGCTTCTTCACCATCAGCATCTTGGCCGCGATGGCGGGCGTAGCGCTGGCCTTGTTGTGATGATTGAACAAAGGAAACATTTCCCCCTAAAAGCTGAAGCGACTGTCTGCAACCGCCGCTCTTTTTGATCTATAATAGCTAGAATATAACGGAAATTGAGCCAAGCGAAAGCATGGAAACTGATCCTCTCACCGGAAAAAATGTGGTTATTCTTGGGTTTGCTCGTCAGGGGCAGGCTGTGGCCCGTTGGCTTGCCTCCATTGAAGCGCAGGTGACTGTCTCCGACCAGCGCAAATTCGGCGATCTGGCCGAGGCCATGATGGACTTTTTTGATGCCCCTATCCAATATGCACTGGGGGGGCATTCACTTGAACTGCTCGATGATACTGATCTGATCGTATTAAGCGGCGGGGTAGACCCGACCATCCCCTTTTGTGTTGAAGCCCGTCAGCGGGGAATACGCCTGACCAATGACGCTCAGTTGTTCCTCGAACGCTGTCCGGCCCCAGTGATCGGCATCACGGGCAGTGCGGGCAAAACTACCACCACCACCCTTGTGGGAAAGATGATCGCCAAGATGAACCCCAAAACATGGGTGGGGGGCAATATTGGGGAGCCACTGCTGGACAAGCTTTATCACATCCGGGCTGATCATCGGGTGGTGATGGAACTTTCTAGTTT
The DNA here is from genome assembly GCA_014879835.1 of Anaerolinea sp. GTDB lineage: Bacteria > Chloroflexota > Anaerolineae > Aggregatilineales > UBA2796 > UBA2796. The sequence continues at coordinate 8,585 of JACSRJ010000164.1, read as the reverse complement.
CCAGTTGGAGTTGATGACTTTATCGCCTCAGATTTCAGCGATTTTGAACATCACCCCTAATCACTTGGATCGGCATGGCTCGATGGAAGCCTACATCGCTGCAAAGTCCCAGATTTATGCTCATCAGGAACCTGATGATATTTGCATTCTGGGCTTTGATGATCCGGTGTGTAATGCGCTGGGTGAGTCCCTGCCGGGTCAGGTGGCATGGTTCAGCAGTCGGGAAATGGTGACCGATGGCGCGTTTTTAGCCGGCAATCGGTTGATGGTGGTGGGCAAGGGTTCGCCAGATCGCCAACCGCATGTGGTGTGCAGCCGCGACGATGTGCGCTTGCGGGGCGATCACAACCTAACCAACATCCTTGCGGCGTGCGCCATTGCAGGCGCGGCCGGAGTGCCTATTGAGATTATGCGTGAGGTCATCCGGGAGTTCACCGGGGTGGAGCACCGCCTTGAGGTGGTGCGCAGTGTGGGCGGTGTGACCTATGTCAATGACAGCATCGCCACTGCCCCAGAGAGGGTGATTGCGGCCCTGCGCAGTTTCACCGAACCGATCATCCTGCTTGCAGGTGGGCGTGACAAAAAGCTGCCATGGACCGAATTTGCGACCCTTGCCGCCCAGCGGGTGAAGTATTTGGTGACCTTTGGCGAGTTCGGCTCTAATATCGCCCAGTATGTCCGTGCTGCCCGCCTCTTTGGGGGAATCCTTGAAGACATTCACATTTGCAGCACCCTTGATGAGGCCCTCAAACGGGCTGCGGAACTGGCAGTACCGGGGGATGTGGTCTTGCTTAGCCCCGGCGGTACCAGCTATGACGCCTATACCGACTTCGCTGAACGAGGGGAGCATTTCCGCACCCTTGTGGCCTCTCTTGAAGAGCGCGATAAGGGATCGCGACGGTTGTAGGTTCGTCGTTGGCCCGCATGGGCGCAAATACACGCATACATGAAGAAGGGCAGCCACAAAAGGCTGCCCTTTTTTGGCCTATCTGCGGTCAGATAACGCCCCCTCAGTTCCGGGAATGGGAAGCGAGGGGGGACCAAAAGATCGCGGTGAGCCTATCAGGGCACAGAGATGATTGACCACACCTGCCCGATCCCAGTCGCATCACCGGGCTTTACATCCTGAAACCACAGGTAAACGGGCATGTCATCCACAGTCACTTGGAAAGTCCCGTCAGTACGTTCAATCACGCCCAACTTGCCAGTGACCCCAGCGCCCGCAACGGGCACTTCGCCCTTGACTACCGTCAGCGGCGGCCAGTTGACCGCGCACTTATCATAGCAGGCGCTTTCACCGGGTTTATCATTGGCAAAGGTATAGAGGGTCATGCCCTCGCGGGTTACAAGGAACTTGCCCAGATCGGGGTTTTCGCCCACCATGACCGAAGGCGGATGCACCACAAACCACACTTCACCCACATTCTGACCGGTAGCATCGCCAACTTTGGTGTCCTTCACCCAGAAGTACAGGGGCATGTCGTTGTAGGTCACCTGACGGGTTCCATCTTTGCGTTCGGTAGTTCCCAGCATCGAATGGATACCCAAGCCGCCGATCAGGGGTTCGCCCGCGCCTAAGGTCAGTGGGGGCCAGTTGACCGCACACTGATCGTAACAGTTGCTTACGCCGGGGGTATCTTTGGTGAACATGTAGAGGGTCATGCCGTTAGCACCCACAAGGAACGTCCCCAACTCAGCATTACCGCCCACTGCAACTTGTTCCGGGTTGATTACATACCATACATCACCCACCTTGTGTCCGGTGGTATCACCCGGATTGGCATCCTTAACCCAGTAGTAGAGCGGCCACTGGTTATAAGTCACCTGAAAGGTGCCGTCTTTGCGTTCGATCTTGCCCAACTTACCGGGGACGCCTTCGCCGGCACTGAGGGGCGCATCCTTGTCCACCAGCAGCGGGGGCCAGTTGACCGCGCATTGATCGTAACAATTGCTTACATTGGGCGCATCCTTGGTGAACAGGTAAAGGGTCATCCCCTTGCCGTCAACCAGAAATTTTCCTAAAGCCTCACTGGTGCCAAGCATCACGGTCGCATCAGACTGTGCCTGAACCGGAACCAACCCGGAAAGCAGCATCAGCACTAACGCCAACGCCCATAACTTTTTCATCGTTAAATCTCCACTCTGTTGAAGCCATTGCATTACTGATGGGGGATAACTGCCCCCGGTTCCATTATCGGCAGGATCGTTTTTGGAGCATGGGGGGTGCGCAATGGATTCACTAGAAGGCAAACGCCATTTTGAGGCGGAAGCAGCACAAGCAGGCAGCGTTCACGGCTGATCGACGTTCATCAATTTCTCATGATTTTTATAAGAATTATTATTACGGCACGATCAGGGCAAAATTTTGGCCCAATCGCCGGAGGCGAGGATATGATTGTCACCGTCGCGTTTGGTGATCCCCTGTGCATTCAGGTATTCCAACAGTCCTAGCGCATATTTACGGGTGGTACTGAACTGATCCCGCAGCAGGGCTACACTGGTGTGACCAGTGGCTTCAAGCGCATCTCGAATGGCCAACACAAGGCGCTCAAAAACCACAGGGGTGAATAGCACTTCGGGGGAGACCTGACGCAGTTCACCCAACTCCACAAGCGACGTTAACACGTCCGGGCCAACCATCTCAGAAGCCTCTTTGACTGAGGGTGGGGTGTAGGGGGCGGCTTCAAAAGCCCGCATGAGTTTATCGATGTTCGCTTTTTGGGTTTTGCTCCACCGCACTGCAAAGTTTGGCAGCAGCACAATGCCACTGAGGGCACGTTTGATCAATCCCTGCTGTAAAGCGGTTTCAAGGAGCGCCTCGCAAGGGGCAGGCTCCAATTTAAGGGCAGCGCGCAGTTTCTCCGGACGCATCCCCGGACGCAGCGGTTCATTCTGGTGAAATTCGGTAAGACTGCGGGTGAGACGCTCTAGCAGCGATTGAAAGGTTTGTTTCTCTACCCAAAAGCGGGTATCCAGTTGAGTGATCATCCCTCGTCCAGACGCGATCTGGAGCGCCTCCGAGACGGTATCAAGGGGCAGTTGTGTCTTCTCACTGATCTGACGCACGGTGAGCGGCTCCACCGCGATCTGCGTGACCAATTTCACCGGGTCCGCGTCCGCCAGCGCCTCCAAGCGGGGAATCAGATCGGGTTGGCTGCGCCGGAAACGGAATCCGGCTGCGGGGTCAATGATCTCACCACCACCGATGGTCTCTCCCGGCGAAGGGTAACGCAGAATGAATCGATCCCCACGAGAGAGTGGTAAAGCATCCCGAAGATCAAGACGAATCCACGTTTCCGCACCGGGAGCAAGGCTTTCGCCTTCTAACAAGCGCACCCGCGCCACCGTCTCCGCTGTGCCCACAAAGAGTTTAACCTCAGCATTGTATCTGAGTGGGCGCGAAGCCTCCATCAGGTGACGAAACCGGCCGAAGGCAAAATAGCTTGAGCTGGACTGACCGGGGAGGGTTAAAAGCTGCCCCCGCTGGATAGATTCACGGTCGATCCCCGCAAGGTTTACGGCAGCGCGGCTTCCCGGCTGAATGATCTCCCGTTCTTGATGATGGCTTTGAAGTCCTCGAACACGGGCTTTGATCCCCTTAGGCTGGATGCTCACTTCTTGCCCTACCCGAAGCACCCCATCCAGAAGCGTTCCGGTGACTACAGTGCCAAACCCGGCAATGGTGAACACCCGATCCACCCATAAACGCGGTCTATTCAGATCAGGGGGGGGAGGCAGACCCTGAAGCATCAAACCGATACGTTCACGCAGGGACTCAATACCTTCTCCGGTGCGGGCCGATACACTCATTATAGGGGCATGGGCGAGGGCCGTCTGGCTCAGCAGCTCGGTAATCTCCAGCTCAACTAACTGGAGCCACTCCTGATCCTGTACCAAATCAGTTTTGGTGAGGACAACAATCCCTGTGCGGATTTGCAGCAGATCAATGATCGCCAGATGCTCACGGGTTTGGGGCATGATCCCCTCATCAGCGGCAATCACCAGCAGCAGCGCGTCGATCCCGCCTACACCCGCCAACATATTCTCAATGAAATCGCGGTGACCGGGCACATCAATGATCCCTACAGGATCGGCAAAACCGGGTAGATCAAGCCACGCAAAGCCCAGATCGATGGTCATCTGGCGGGCTTTTTCCTCTTTGAGGCGGTCAGGATCGATCCCGGTCAGAGCGCGCACCAGCGATGATTTTCCGTGATCAACATGCCCTGCGGTGCCAATGACGTGCATGATGGACTAAGTGATGAGGGGCTGCGGATCAGGCGGTTTCAAGTGCAGTCGATTCAGATTCCGCTTCATGGCTCAGAAGGGCCGCTTGATCGTCGATGAACGCCACAATCTGATCATGAAGGGAACCTTCGGGGTATGCGATCAGGGCCGCATCAAGGATCGCCACCGCAGCCGCGTGATCCTGATCGGTACCCAAGATAGCACTGTAGCCTTCGGTTCCGTCGGGCAGGCAAACGCATAGTTCGGTCACCAGCACCTCACCCACTTGGGGGAGTTGGGTCAAAACCGTGCGGCCGCTCAGAATCTCAATTTCGCCCAGTTCAGGAATCAGCGAATCGGCAAACGACTTCACTGCCTCTGCTGGGGCATAGGTAAGGATGCTCAGATACTCGCTTGGGTCAGCGTGCATTCTGCTCATGACCTACTCCTGATCACCAAATGTTTGCTAGTGGAAGGTTCGTGATCAGTGTAGAACGTATTGGTCCAAAGTGCAATAGTTTTTTGGGGAATCACTCAGAAGCACAGGGAGTTCTCATATCCCACTTCTGGTAGGCGGCTGCGGAAACAGGTAGAATCCTCCTCCACTATGACAGACCATGTGATCACTTCGACCCCAATACCAGAAACTTCGCCCAGCCACAGTGAGGACGGGGACAATCTGCCCTCCGGCCTTGTGGTGGCAGTGATCCCTGCCTTTAATGAAGATCGCTTCATCGCCAGTGTCATCCTCAAAACCCGTCAACATGTTGATGTAGTTATCGTGGTAGATGATGGTTCCCAAGATGACTCGGTCATGCTGGCTGAACAGTGTGGTGCAAAAGTCATCCGCCAATCTCAGAATCAAGGGAAGGCGGCTGCCCTGAACGTTGGACTTGCGGCCGCACGGGAAATGGGCGCAGGTTGCGTGATCCTGATCGATGCTGATGGACAGCAAAATCCCCACGACATCCCGGCCATGATCGCCCCGATCAAGCGGGGTGAGGCGGATGTGGTGGTGGGATCACGTTTTATGGGGACTGCCAGCAGTACCCCGATCTGGCGGGTGATGGGTCAGCAGGCACTCACCGCTGCGACCAACTTGGCCTCTGGGGTTAATCTCACCGATTCGCAAAGTGGCTTTCGGGCGCTCTCTCGAAAAGCGCTGGAAGCCTTTAATTTTCAGACTCTTGGCTTTTCGGTGGAATCCGAGATGCAGTTTTTGATGAAACGGCATCAACTGGTGGCCCGAGAAGTACCTATCGTGGTCAATTATGACGAGAAGCCCAAACGCAACCCGATCAAACATGGGCTGCAAGTCTTAAACGGCATTTATCAGATGGTCAGTTTACACCGTCCGCTATTTTTTTTCGGGGCGGTGGGTGGGATGCTGCTCCTTTTTGGGCTTTATGTAGGGCTGCGAATGGTCGAAGCCTATAATGCCGACCCTAACCCTAAACTAGCGGTTGGTACTGCTTTGATCTCGGTGGGGGCGTGTATTCTGGGGGCGCTGTTCATTTCCACCGGGATCATCCTCAACGCGATTCGCATTTATCTATCGAAGCGATGATCGTCCCCATGCCCCCAACGACCACACCTTCCGCCCATATCCCGGTGCTGCTTGAGGCGGTACTGAAGGGTTTAAACCCTCATCAGCAGTCTCGGGGTAAGTACGTGGATGGCACCGTAGGGGCCGGTGGTCATGCCGCGGCCCTCCTCACTCAGGCTGTGGATGCGACGCTGCTTGCCATTGACCGCGATCCCCGTTCACTGGCGATTGCCCAAGAAACCCTTATGCCCTTTGGAGATCGAGTTCATTTTGCGCAGGGCAGTTATGAACTTCTGCCCCAGTTTGCCGCAGAGATCGGCTTTGAGTCGGGTGAGATTGACGGCATTCTGCTTGATCTGGGCATTGCTTCGATGCATGTGGATGATCCGCAGCGAGGCTTCAGTTTTCGCACAGAGGCTCCCCTCGATATGCGCTTTGATCCCAGTTCGGGGCTGCCTACGGCCGCGGATCTGCTCAATACCTTGGATGCTGAATCACTCGCTCACATTTTGTTCAGTTATGGAGAAGAACGCGAGAGTCGGCGTATCGCCAAAGCGGTGATCGCAGCCCGTCCCCTTAGGACGACCACTCAGCTTGCGAACCTGATCGCCAGTGTTGTCCACAGCACCGACCATCTGCATCCTGCAACCCGCACCTTTCAGGCACTCCGAATCGCAGTCAATGACGAATTGGGCGCGGTCGAACGCACTCTCCCTCTTGCTCTCAAGACGCTCAAACCCGGTGGTCGTTTGGCCGTGATCAGTTTTCACAGTTTGGAAGATCGGATCATTAAAACCTACTTTCACACCGAAGCGCGAGACTGTTTGTGCCCATCCAAACAAATCATCTGCACCTGTGGACATCGCGCCAGCATCCGGGAGATCACCCGTAAGCCCATCGTCCCCGATGAAACCGAGATCAGGGCTAATCCCCGCAGTCGCAGCGCCAAACTGCGAATCGCAGAGAAGTTGATCAGGAGCGAGGGCAGCCATGAGTGAGCGTTCGGTAAGGCTTGCTCCTCGGCGGCGTGATGAAGAACGCACCCCATATCGGCGGGTATGGCGCACCGCTTGGATTGAAGCGCTGTTCATGATGGCGGCTGCGGTGATCGTGATTGTGGTGTATCGAATTGCGAACCCTACCCTCAATGCGGAGGCGATGCGGTTGTTTGCCCTCGCTTTTGGGCTGCTTCCGCTGGGGCTGTGGGCCCTGATCTCCTATCGCGCTGAGCGGGCTGCTCCTCTCCCCCGTGAGCGGTTGGTGACGGTTTTGATTCTCGGCGCGTTAGCCGCAAGCGGCATCGGACTTCCCCTGATCGAACGGCTCTTTCGGGTGGAGGACTGGCTGCCTACTGCTGGGGGCTTGAATCGTCTGATCGGTTATACCCTCACTGTGGGCATCACTCATGAGGCGATCAAATACCTTGTTTTGCGCTACAGCGTATTTCCGAGGGTCTTTCGCTCCCGCTTGGACGGAATCGCCTATGCCATGGCCACGGCGGTCGGTTATGCCACGATCCTGAACATCAATATCGCCCTCAACAACAGCCTTACCCCAGATGCGGCAGCGCTGCGCATCACCGAAAACACACTGGCCCAAGTGGCTGTCAGTACCATTATGGGCTACTGCATTTATGCGCTAAGCCAACCCGATGTTTCGATCCTGCTTGTGCCTGCCGGATTAATTCTAGCCTCGGTGCTGTCTGGATTCTCAGTGGTCTTTCGAGGCGGCTTGATCATCAGCGGCATCGGCACAACCTCATCGGGCAACAACGCGATCTTTGGCTTGGGGCAGGCCGTGTTTCTGATCGTCTTTTTATACTCAACCATGAACTTCCTCATCCTCAACGCGGATGAGCGGGATCGTTTGCGCCGGCGACCGGAGTTCGAGTGACCATGACCATCCTTTACGATTCGGATCGCCCCGAACTGACTTTTCGCCAGCGATGGGCCAGTTATTTAACCCTGCTTGTTGCGGTGGGTGGGCTGCTGCTAGGGGTGATCTATCGGAACAACACCGTCGGCGCTACTTACCCCTTCATTAACCGTCAATTGGGGATCAGCGCCCGGTATCCGGCCAATTGGCTTCTTGAAGAAGGGGGCGATCAATTTGTACTGCGCGCCCGCGACCCTGCTGCGCTGCCCTTCAAAACCACCATCCAAATGAGTTTGCTGGCAACGGGTCAAGGCGCACGCCCCAGTGACGTCTTAAACTTGCTTGATTTGGATCGCGCACGGCGGCTGGCGGCGTACCGATCCCTCTCGCGGGATACGGCTGTGCTGCCCGGTGGACAGCGCGGGGTTCAGATGGAATATGCCTACGCATCCGTGGAAACGAACCCATTCCTCCAAACGGAGCCGATTACAGTTCGAGCGACGGATATTGTGGTGCTGCGCCAAAATCAGGCTGTGGTGATCACTTTTATCGCCGAATCAGCCCGCTATGAGGAGTATCGAACCTATTTTGAAGCCTTCTTACGCACCCTTGCGTTTTAGTTGATTTTGGCCCTTTTGATTGCCCTAGACTGCGCTACAGTGTTTTCCCTGAAGTTTGGGCTGTTAGCGGGGAGATTGAGGGCCTTCCCCTCAAAAATCTGATTCCCCTTCTCCCGCAGGCAGGCTGAGGGGGCGACACTACATTTTGGGGTTAGGGTGATAGCCCTCACCCCTCTCCCGCCCGCCGCTTCGCGGCTAGGAGAGGGGAGGAAAAACCTTTGGTGGGGGCGTCCCACAACCCCAGATCAGGGAGTTTGAGGGGTCTACCCCTCAAGAATCCGATTCCCCCCTTCTACCGCTTGCGGGAGAAGCGGGGG
>JACSRJ010000048.1 GCA_014879835.1 Anaerolinea sp. | reverse complement strand
TGATAGGTTTCGTGATAACGATCCGGAGAAAAGAAGATAGGCAGCCAGCCATCGGCAATTTCCGCCGCCAGTTGAACGTTTTTGGGCCCGATGGCCGCAAGATAAATGGGCAGATCAGGGCGGCCATGCAGGATCGACTTAAGCGGTTTGCCCAACCCAGTCGCATCCTGACCCCGGTAGGGAATCACGTACTCCTGACCCTCATGGACAAGCGGCTTTTCGCGCTTTAAGATAGTTCGGACGATGCTCACATATTCGCGGGTTCGCACAAGTGGCTTGCCGTAGGGCTGCCCATGCCAGCCTTCAACGACCTGCGGCCCGGAAAGCCCCAATCCGAGCAGGAAGCGTCCCTCAGACAGTTGATCGAGGCTGATCGCGGTCATGGCTGTGTTCGCAGGGGTGCGGGCAGGCATTTGCATGATCGCCGTGCCCAAATGAATTTTTGAGGTTTTAGCCCCGATCCATGCCAATGGGGTGACTGCATCAGAGCCATAGGCCTCCGCTGTCCAGACTGCATAATAACCAAGCCGCTCCGCCTCTTGAATCAAACTCAGAGGCAGTTCAAGCCTAGAGCCGGAATAACCAAGCATCACACCAAGTCGCATTGTGAGCCTCCTGCTCTGCGTTTACGTCTTATGATCCTATGACCCATCATTTGATTGTAGCCCTTTGGTGAAAGTCTGTACAATTGACGGCCACAGCCTTGGGGGCAGTTCAGCGAGTCAGGTATCAGGGGATAACGGTCATGTTTGTAGAGTGTGAAAATACGCCCTTGATCTGGAAATTCCCCCTAGGATAGTGCCCCTTGAAGGTGCTATACTCCCCTACATGGCGGATATTTGCCGTCTCATCGCTGAACAGGGAGCTGATCTCATGAAAGATTTTCTGGAAGTTGGGGACTATTCGGCCTCTGAACTGGAGGCGCTGCTCAAGTTGGCTGTGCAGCTAAAACTAGAGTGGCAGTCAGGTGGCAACCGTCCAGTGCTGGGCGGTAAAGTGTTGGCGATGGTCTTTCAGAAAGCATCCCTGCGTACCCGTGTCAGTTTTGAGGTGGGGATGCTCCATTTAGGCGGAAATGCGCTGTACCTCAGTCCACAAGAGATCGGGCTTGGGCAGCGCGAAAGCATTCCCGATGTGGCCCGGGTCTTAAGCGGCATGGTGCAGGGGATTATGGCGCGGGTGTTCTCTCCCGATCACCTGACTGGACTGGCCCAATGGGCAACTGTACCTGTGATCAATGGACTAAGTGACAAGAGTCATCCTTGTCAGGCGATGGCCGATATGCTGACCATCTACGAGCACTTTGGGCATCTACGCGGGCTGAAGCTTGCCTATCTGGGCGACAGCAACAATGTCACCTATTCTCTGGCGGAAGCTGCGGCGCGTTTTGGGCTAAAGTTCGCCATCGGCAGCCCCCAAGGATACCAGTTTAACGAGACCACCCACGCCTATTTCCGCTCGCTGGGGGTGGATTTGTTGGTCACAGATGATCCTCTCAAGGCGATTGATGGTGCGGATGTGGTCTATACCGATACATGGACAAGCATGGGACAAGAAGCGGAAGCGTCCGAACGTCGTAAGGTTTTTCCGCCTTATCAAGTAAACCCAGACCTGCTGGCGAAGGCAGCGCCTCATGCGGTGGTTCTGCACTGTCTGCCCGCGCACCGGGGGGAGGAAATCACTGATGCGGTTGCGGATGGCCCACAGTCACTCCTCTTTCAGCAGGCTGCAAACCGTCTGCACGCCCAAAAAGCGATCCTTGTACGCTTGATGTCTGGGCGCTGAACCAAGTCGATAGATAAGGGCGACTGTCAAGTCGCCCTTGCTCCATTCCCCTCAATCGGTCGGCCGATTCTGAGTGAGCCACCCCACCGCATAATCAACCGCGGCCCGCTGCCGAAACAACCGTGAGTCCGCAGACCCCACCAGCCCTCGGATGATCAGTTCCCCCTGATCGCGCTCAAAATCCGCCCCTAGTTGGGCAAAGTCGTCTGCATTAAGGTCAACATCTTCATAAAAAACCCATGCGGGCTTTTCTCCCTGATAGATACTTGTGCCCACCCGGGTGCGAGTCGGGTGGGGCACCCGATACTCAGCCAGATGAAATGAGGTGTTGGTATCGTAACCTGCCCCCAAGAGCAGCACCCACCCATCCCGATCATAAATGTGGCGCAGGGGGGATTCCTCACCCATCTCGGATTCAAGCTGGTGATC
>JACSRJ010000003.1 GCA_014879835.1 Anaerolinea sp. | reverse complement strand
GCAAGGGGTAATCCCTGCACTGGAGATGCCTGAAGCACAACCATGCTCAGAGCCCCAATCCCAACCCACACAAACAAGAGCGCCTGTACCCTTTGTTTCATTAGAACCACTCCTTCTTGAGGATATGAATGCTGTTACCCAATACTTCTCCTTGTGAGCAGCCTACAGTCACTCATTTCAGCCTATAGGTTTTATGACCTTCAATCGTCTGTTCTTCTAGGCGCAGTTCTTTTCCGAAATAGTGCAAATAGCCCTGCTTCAAAAGGTCTGATCTAGTTAAGATATCTACAGCCTGTTCCGATATACCTTCTTGAGCTTGGTTTGCCTCGAAGAGTAACGCATCGACAAGTTTTGATATTTCTTCTCTTGAATACGGTAAAAAATCACCATTGGGTTGGTCATATTGCGTTTTTAGCTCCACTCTTAAGGGTCGTAATAATCTATACTGACCCTCTGCATTTATCATTCGCTCTACATTTCGTATGGCTTTGTTGCGCTCGTTAACAAAGTAGCTCCAAGACTCTGCGCTTCGACTTTTCTGCCCAATATAGCCTTCCTCACCATATCCAGTAACCTCGGAAACGAGGATCGAGTCCGTATACACCGTTGTCATCAGGGCAAAAGCCGATATTTCCCCTGTTGGACGCCCACTCGGGGGAATATCTGGCTGCCCCGTATAGCGCCCAAGCAGTTGCGTATAGTCTATCGCTACTCTTTCTTTCAGCTCCTCTTGGCGAACGTCTTTGTATGCACCCTCTCGATGGCGAGCGCCAGCCCATACAAATCGCATCGTATTCCAGAATTGGGACTTTTCGATGTCCGATAGTTCACCCATGAGGATGCTGCGCGGATCGGGCTGTGGCATCCAAGGATCATTGTGCCGCATTATCTCGTAAAGCGTCTCCAGCGCAGAGCGTTGATTCGGATCGCTGTCGTCAAGCACTGATTCCTTTGGGTCACCATAACGCTGTGGAGCATTGTCCATGAAGGTTAAATACCATTGCGCAGCATCAAGGGCTTGGTTGAGAGGTTGGTTACCAAGTCCAAAGCCGAATCCGCTTAAACGCCAAGACTTCTCTCCCTCTCGAATCCGGGCAATCCACTCATCTGCATGAGCCAAGAAATGGTGCGTAATGTACCGCTTTTCGTTCAGATTTCCTGACTCTTGACCGAGAAGCGCATCCCATATTGGAGCAAACTGTGGTTGAGTGGGATCATCACCCCGATTCCAGTACGGGTGTACCCAGTTGTAATCCTTGAACCATTTTTCCTCAGCAAATACCTGAGAATAAACCAGCACTGCCAAAGCAGCATCGGACATGTTCGTCAGCCCTTGATGATTCAACCGAGATGCCATGACCAGAAATAATGATCTGACATCCCCAACGTTGTTCGTGTATGCTATTGCTTCGCTTAAGGACATGACAATGTCGGTTTGTTGAGCGGTACTTGGATTCTTCGCTTGACTTGGATAGGTGCAAGTTTTGTTAACGGGATCATAGAGCCATTGAATTCCGGTTACGAGATTAGTCGGGCATGGATTAGGGATCTCTTGAGCAGGCGAAATGGGTGTCCCATACTGGAGGGACATCAGGTCGTGGTAACGCTGAAATGCCTCACGCACCGGGGCGGTTGAGACGCCAAGGACTGAAGACGGAATTCGCTGGATTTCACTTTGCAGACGTCCTAACAGAGAATCGATCTCCTGTTGTTCGGCATGGCTAGCTGGGGTATCACCCTTGTCGGATGGTATGATATGCAATGTCATAAGTCTATCTCCTCAACATATTCTTGGAACATGCACAAGCTGTATGCACACAGCTTGTGCAAATATCATTTTCTTAAAACGCCGGAATGGTGGCGGAGTCCAGTTCGGAGCGCCCAGCGACACCCAGCTTCCACGGGAAGGGCGCTTCCTGAACGGGTTCCAGATACCATGTGGTCTCCAACTGCTCATGAGTCAGATGATGCTTCTCCCCGATGATGGCGTAGCGCCGGTTCTCATGACCGGTCTGCTGCTCAAAAACCGTGATCACATCGCCCAGCGTGCGCGCCAGTTGATGCCCATGATACCCACCGCCATCGCGGCTGTGGCTGATGAGACGCACCTGCTCAATCATGCCTTGTGGACGACCACGCCGTTTCACTTCGTAATCGGCGACATACTGGGCGAAATACTGCTTGTCGATGGAGGGGATGTTGATCTTCAGGCTCCGT
>JACSRJ010000014.1 GCA_014879835.1 Anaerolinea sp. | reverse complement strand
TGGCAGCAGCAGATTTTCCCGAACCTGTACGTGATGACGGTTGCGGTCTCAACCTATTACCGCAAGTCCGCCGGGTTGAACCTAGGGGCGATGGTGGCGCGCGCGGCAATGCCTCACATGTTGATGCCCCAGCCGGGCAGTCCGGAGAACTTCATGAACATGCTCGGCGGGGTACTGCCCTCGAACTTCGAGGACATCCCTGCCCCTGACCGCGAACGTCTGCTCAAAGGGAACCTGTTCGCCGCGCAGCGCGGCATCCTGCGTGATGAGCTTTCAGCGCTGTTTAAGGCGATGGGACGGGATTACATGGCGGGCATGAAGGAACTGCTGATGCAGCTCTACGACTGCCCGCCTTACCTCGACTCTAATACCAATCATCGGGGAATAGTGGTCATCCGTGACACGGCGCTGAGCATCCTGGGTGCGGCAACCCCTGTCGAACTCGCCTCTGCCCTGAGTACGAATGACTGGTACAACGGCAACCTAGCGCGTTTTGCGCTGCTCACGCCCGAACCCACCTATCAGGAACGTCCCAGCCCCAAAATGAGCGTGGTTCCCCTCGACCTGGTGGCGCGGCTGGCACGTCTGCACGACAGCCTGCCTTCACCTGCCGCTTCAGGTGAAGGCACACCCACCCCAAGTTGGTCGCTGGTCGCGGAAGTGTGGGAGCCCTGTCACCGTTATGAGCAGGCGCTGCGGCGTCTGACGGCACCCGACAGTGTGCTCGACGACCGTCTGCGGGCAGTGTACGGGCGGTTACACGTCCAGGCGCTCAAAATCGCGGTACTGCTGGCAGCCCTCGATTGGAGTGACGCGGGTGGGGAAGGACAGCCGGTGATGCACAAAGCGCATTGGTATCGAGCGCAGCAGATCACCGAAACCTGGCGCAGTTCTGCCCATCGACTGCTGCGTGATTTGGGCGAAAACGATGAACAGCGGCTTGAACATCGGATTATCCGCCTGCTGCGCACTCACGCTGACGGGCTCAGTGCACGGGCGCTTTATCGAGGGTTGAGTGTGCCTCGGAGGGCAGTGGTTGAGGTCCTGAACAACTTATGTGCGGACGGAACCGTGCGCCATGTGGCCGAGACGGCTAACCGCACCGGACCCCGACCCGGAAGTTATCGTTTGAACCTTTGAGATTCGCAGTGCCTTTGACAGGTTGACGAATTGACGAATCTCAAATCTAGGAAATTTGGCATGTGTCAACTTGTCATTGAGGGTCGCAAATTTACCAGACAAGGATTGAGGGATGAAGGATGAACGATCTCCAACGCTTAAAAACGGCACTGGATCTCCGTGAATGGGTCGAGATGGATTTGGGTCCTGCTTTGGCAAGAGGAGGTGACGCTCGTCTGTGGAAATGCCCTTTCCACCGGGAACAGCGAGGCTGCAGTCTGGCAGTGTGGGCGGATGGCTGGCGTTGTTTTGGTGCTTGCCAAGAGGGTGGCGACATCTTTGACTGGCTGCAAAAGTACCGCGGGTTGACGTTTATCGAGGCAGTCGGGGTATTGGGGGGCACTCTGCCCATCGCCTCCAGACAAATTCGTCAGAGTCGCTTTGTGCCCGTTGATGCGCAGCCTCCAGAGGAAGCATGGCAGCAGATTGCAGGACAGATCGCCGCTCGCGCTGAGACCATCCTGTGGAGCAGACAGGGCAAATCGGCACGCACGTACCTCCAGGGGAGAGGACTGAAGGAGGAAACCATCATCCGAGCGCGATTGGGGCTGATCCCTGGTCGGGCAGAACAGTGGTGGCGCATCCAAGGTCTGACCGTGCCCAGCGGCATCACCCTCCCCTGGTGGGTGGGCAAGGAGTTGTGGGCGGTTAAGGTGCGGCGTGCAGCAGGACTGCCAAAATACCTGCAGATTACCGGAGGCAGCGCCCACGGGTTGTACAACGCCGCTCGACTCGAAGGGCATGAGGCGGTGCTGCTGGTGGAGGGCGAGTTTGACGCCCTGTTGGCAGAGCAGGAATGTGGCGGGTTGGTCGGGGTGGCAACGCTGGGCAGTGCAGGGCGCACCCTCAACCCCCGTTGGCTGCCTTTGCTGGTGGGGTGCAAAACCATCCTGATTTGTCTTGATAAGGATGAAGCAGGCAGGAAGGGTGCTGCCCGTCTGCAAGCATTTACCCGGCGGGCACGCATCGTGGAACTGCCCTTTGGGAAAGATCTCACTGAATTTGTCATCCAAGGGGGGAGTGTGTCGCAGTGGCTAAACGACGTGCTGTGAAGGC
>JACSRJ010000188.1 GCA_014879835.1 Anaerolinea sp. | reverse complement strand
CCCCAGTCCTGCCCACCGCAACCCCGGCACGCCTGCCCTCAACCCAAAGGGTTGACCCTGAGAGCGCCGCTTCGGTGCGGTTTTTCCATGCCGCCCCCGATTTACCTGCCATTGACCTGTATTTGGAGAGCGCCCTTGCGGCTTCTCGTTTGGGGGTAGGTAAGGTTTCCGCATCCATTTCTCTGAACGCAGGTGAGTATCTGGTGCGGGCTGTACCCAGCGGGGAGAGCTTCAACAGCGAACGGGTTTTGTTTAACGAGGTGATCAAGCTCGCCCCCCACGAAACGGTGATTTTCACCCTGCGGGGCACTGATACCTTGAGTGCGGGGCGTTTCCTTGAAGATACCTCCCCCCTGCTTGCCGACCAGACGCGCCTTGTGGCGGTTAACGCCCTAAAGGAGGATGCGCGAGGTGAGTTCTACCTCAATGATCAGCCCTTGGGAGCAGCCGACGCAGGAGGACAAGGAACCAACCCAGCAATTGTCCTCGGGGGCAAACTCAAACTCCGTTACAATCAGGATGGTCAGACCTTACTCGAACAGACTCTGACCCTCAAAACCCGCCAAAGCCACATGATTTTCCTCTACACCACCCCGGAGGGTAAGCCCGCTCTGACCGTTGCTTCCAGTGGGGTCGCCCTTGAAGGTCAGGTGCGGGTTCTGAATCTGGCCCAAGGTTTTGAGTCCGTCAGTCTGAGTCTTGATGATCAGCCTTTTATGAACGGGCTGAGCTATAACACCCGTACTGATTATCAAATCTTGCCGGCCCGTTTATATACCCTTCGGGCGAGCGCCAAACGCCTGCCTACGGACGAAGCCGAACCTTTAACCCCTACCTCCGAACTGCGGCTCCCGGTTGATCCAGATGCACGGCTCACCATCTTGGTCACAGAGATGCCTTTGCCCGCAGACGATTCGGGTCAACGTTATGGGATTCAGGTGTCCGTCCTCAAAGAGGATTTAAGCCGCACGGAGGATGGCAAAGCGCGCTTGATGGTCATGAACACCATCCCTGATACCGAAGACCTGAAAGTGTACGATGTCAGTGATCCCATCCCCGGCTTCCCACCCCTCGATTATCGGGCTTACAGCGGTGGGGTGGAACTGAGCGTAGGCACCCGCGATCTATCCTTCACGGCCCGCCGTGAAAACTCCGAGCGCACTGTTGAATCAGCCGTTGGGATGACACTTCGTCCGGGAGTCCTGTACTTGTATGTGGTCACTGGACAGCGGGTGGGCACGCCTCTGATCTACGAGACCGAGGTTGGGGTCAAGTCCGCCGGGCCAACCCCCACCCCACTCTCGCCGATGACCGTGCGTTTTATTAACTTGCTTATTGATGTCGGACCAGTCGATGTGCTGGTCGGTGATAAGAAAATCTTTTCAGATGTCGCGCCGGAGACCAGCAGTGAATACGCCCGGGTCGAGACCAACATCGTCACGGTGCGGGTGGTGCGAAAGGGCACCGATGAAGCCGTTGCGGCCGGGGATCTAAACATTGCCCCCAGCGCCGAACTGACCTTGTTTGCGGTGGGCACAACCCAAGATTCGGTACTGCTCCAGAGTTTTGAGCGCGTCAATCCAACGACCACTGGCGGGGCCCTACGGGTGATCAATGCGGTCTCCGCTGGCGAGCCAGTGACTATTCATTCACCGGTGGAGGTGAAGACCACCAGCAACCTTGATCCCTCTCTGCCGACCCCAACCCCGGTGGCACGTACCATCCAGCAGTTTGAGCGGATTGATCCCCTCAGTCTATCGCGGGTACGTCTGATGCGCCCCGGCACTTACAGCTTCAGCGCTTACAAAGTGACCGACTTCACCGAACTGACTCGGATCGCAAACGTGACCCTCGAAGGCAGCAAACGCTACGAACTGGTGATCCTGCCGGGGAACGACTCCACCGGGGGCGTACTGCGAATGATCTTGATCACTTCTGACCCGCGTCGGGGGGTACAGTAACGGTGAAGCTGCTGATCACGGGTGCTGGTGGGTTTGTGGGGGGCCATCTGGCGGCACACCTTCGCCAGTGTTACCCGGAGGCGGATTTACACGGAACGATCCTGAGTGATGCTGAGCGCCGTCCAACCTTTGACAGCTTGGGGTGTGCGCTCTCCGTCGTGGACTTTCGTGATCCGGAGTCTGTGCGTTTTCTGCTGGCGCGCCTTCAGCCGGATCGCATTTACCATCTGGCGGGGCAGGCATTTGTGCCCCGCTCTTTTGAAGCCCCGTGGGAAACCCTTGAGATCAATGTGCGCGGCGCACTGAATATCTTTGAGGCCATCCGGGCATTGGGGTTATCTTCAAGAGTGTTGGTGATCGGTTCTGCCGATGTGTACGGAATCGTCAAACCAGAAGCGATCCCCCTGCGGGAAGAAAGCCCGCTTTTGCCTGCCAGCCCGTATGGGGTGAGCAAAGCGGCCCAAGACCTGCTTGCAGCCCAATATGCCCGCTCGTTTGGGCAGCATTTGGTACGGGTGCGCCCCTTTAACCATATCGGACCCGGTCAAAATGTGCGTTTTGCAGCCTCCGATTGGGCGATGCAGATCGCCGAAGCGGAGATCGGCAAACGTGAGCCAGTGGTCTTGGTGGGAGACCTTAGCGCAGCGCGTGATTTTACCGATGTGCGCGATGTGGTCAGGGCCTATGTGCTCGCGTTGGAACAGGGCACCCCGGGGGATGTCTTTAACGTATGTCGAGGGGTGAGTACTCGCATGGAAACCATCCTGCAAAGACTCACTGGGATGAGTACCATCCCTATTGAAGTGCGTCCTGTGCCAGAACGGATGCGTCCTGCGGAAATCCCCATCTTACAAGGGGATCCCTCCCACTTGCAGGAACGCACCGGATGGCAGCCTCAAATTTCCCTAGAACAGTCTTTAAGTGACATCTTGGGGGAATGGCGGCAGTGGGTACGCGCTAAATCTGTATCGGAAAGTTGAGGATTTTTCAGCGAATGTCAAAACATGCTTTGATCACTGGGATCACCGGGCAGGATGGTTCCTATCTTGCCGAACTGCTGCTTGAAAAGGGATATAAGGTGTACGGTCTGGTGCGCCGCACCAGCACCCTAAATTTCACCCGGATCAGCCACATTCAAGACCAGATCACTTTGATCTCCGGTGATATGCTCGATCAGACCTCCCTTCAAGAGGCCCTGATCCAGAGTCAAGCGGAAGAAGTGTACAACCTTGCGGCCCAAAGTTTTGTCCAGACCTCCTTCCGTCAGCCGGTCTTCACTGGGGATGTGACCGCCTTAGGAGTCACCCGCCTGCTGGATGCGATCCGCCATGTGAACCCCAAAGTGCGCTTTTATCAAGCGTCTTCCTCGGAGATTTTTGGCAAGGTTCAGGAAGTGCCCCAGCGCGAGACCACCCCCCTTTATCCGCGCAGCCCTTATGGGGTGGCTAAGGCATACGGGCACTGGATCACCGTGAACTACCGCGAGAGTTACCAGATGCACGCCACCAGCGGCATCCTCTTTAACCATGAATCGGAGCGGCGCGGGCTGGAATTTGTGACCCGCAAAGTGACCAATGCTGCGGCCAAGATCAAGTTGGGTAAAGCCAAAGAACTGCGTCTCGGCAACCTTGATGCCCAGCGCGACTGGGGTTTTGCGGGCGACTATGTGCACGCCATGTGGTTGATGCTTCAGCAAGATGAACCCGATGATTATGTGGTCGCTACAGGGGAAACGCATACGGTGCAAAAACTGGTTGAGACCGCATTCGGCTGCCTTGATCTGGATTGGCGTCAGTATGTGGTGCAGGACCCTGAATTTATGCGTCCAGCAGAGGTCGATCTGCTCATTGGTGACCCCACCAAAGCCCATCAGAAACTTGGGTGGAAACCTAAAGTGAGCTTCACCCAACTGATTGAGCGCATGGTCAACCACGATCTCACCCTGCTTCACAATGGGGTTGTGGCGGATTAAGGGAATGCTGTTGGGCAGCCTCGATACCGGAGGCTGCCCCTTTTTTGATCAACACCAGAGAGTCCTTTGAGGAATTTCCGACCATGCTCCCCACCCCTCATCCCCCGGTGAACCAACTGCTCCAAGATTTGCTGAGTGAACTGAAGAAATTACTGGGGGCAGACTTCGCAGGGCTGTACCTTTATGGTTCGCTGGTCACGGGTGATTATGATCCCGAAATCAGTGATGTGGATCTGCTGGCAGCGGTGACTCACGATCTGAATCCGGCTGAATTTGCGGTCCTTGAGACCATGCACCTTCAACTGATGAGCCGTGCCCCCCAATGGGATAATCGAATCGAGATTGCCTATGTGTCGCTGAAGGCACTGCGCACCTTTAAGACGGAGCGCAGTCAGATCGGGATCATCAGCCCCGGTGAACCCTTTAACCTCAAAATGGCGGGCATTGATTGGCTGATGAACTGGTACGTGGTGCGCGAAAAAGGGATCACCCTGTGGGGCCCGCCACCTGCGGAGATTATTGCCCCGGTCTCCAAAGAGGAGTTCATCGACTCCCTTCGGGATCATGCCCGTTCGTGGCAGGCGTGGATCGATAAAGTCTATGAACGGCCTTATCAGTCGTATGTGATCCTCACCTTGTGCCGCGCTCTGTATGCAGTGGTCAAAGGCGAATCGGTTTCCAAGATTCAAGCAGCGGCATGGGCCCAACAAGAACTGCCTCAGTGGGCTGGGCTGATCGCCAATGCGTTGATCTGGCGCAAAGACCACCCTCAGAACACCGATCACGCGGCTACACTGCCTTTAACCCGACAGTTTGTGAGCGGCGTTGTACCGCTGATCCTCAAGACCTGAACGTCATTTTTGGACGCCCGCGCCGCTCTGGCTAATGCCTGCCCTGTCCACACCGGACGCCGTGAACGGCATCCTTAAGAGGAATCCGGTAAGGGTGCCCCCTCGTAGTCGCAAACGACCGACAGCCACACAGGGACGCCCCTACAAAAACGGCTTTTCTCTCCCGTACCCAATTCAAAAACATAACCGTTTCTCAGAAGCCATTTGAGAAGTCACCTTTCGATGATTGACCTCATCCCCCCTTTCGATAAATGGGGGGCAAATAGGTTCAATCTGCGTAAATCCCGGCCTTTTCAAACGGTCTCTCAGCCCTACCATATCCCGCACCCTTGTGACCGTCCTCATGTGTCTCTCCTTGCCATTTGAGTCACAGTAGTTTATAATATCACCAGTAGTTTTAAGTGGAACTACTATCAGAGGAGCAGGAGACACGTGATCAAATATCTTTTGGCAGTGGGATTCACCGAATACGAAGCGAAAGTCTATCTGGAGCTGCTGCGCGAAAGCCCATCGACCGGTTACCAGTTGAGCAAACGGTCAGGGGTACCGCGTTCGATGGTGTATGAGGCGCTGGGCAGACTTAGCGGGCGCGGCGCTGTGTTGGAGAGCTACGAAGATCGGGCCACCTTGTACCGTCCCCTGCCTCCAGATGTCCTGCTTGATAATCTCGAAAAATCCCAACAAGAGGTGATAGAAGCCCTGCGCTCTGGGATGAGCGCTATCTACGCCACCCCCGATGAGGATCTGTTGTGGTCAATCACAGGGCGTAGTGCGGCCCTTTCTTACGCAGGACACATGATTCGTGAGGCCAAACGTGAGCTGATGTTTGTCCTCTCAGACGCCGTACTGCGCGATTTGCGGCCCGAGATACAGGCTGCTCATGAGCGTGGACTGAACCTCAGCACCCTGCTTACGGGTGATGCAGAACTGCCATGGGGACAGGTGGCTTACCATCCTCCGCTGGAAAGTGAACTGCAACAGATCACCAGCACTTCAGTCATCGTGGCCGACGGGGGCGAATCGCTGATCCTGAACGAAAAGTTGGAGACCACAGCCACCATCACCCGCAACCGCAACTTGGTGTTTATCACTGGTCAGTTCATCTGGATGGAGCTGTTTACACAGCGCGTTTATGCCCAACTGGGCAACGATCTGCTGGCGCGGTTGGATGCGCCGGATCGGGCCATCTTTGAAAGCCTGAGACAGCATAAACCTTCAGACCAAAAAACACAGAAATAGTCCCGTCCTAAGAACGACGATAAAGGAATCACGATGACCGACACACCTGTAAAGGCGCACACTGAAACCACCGCCCCCCCCCGACACAGCACCCTGAAAAACGTCAATCTGGAGCCGTTTCTGGTGGCGATCACCGCGGCCTGTATTGCGGCCAGCCTGATTGGGGAGCAGGCCGGCGCGCCCGGGTGGTTGATCCTCGTTTTTAATGTGGGCGCATATCTGGCAGGGGGCTGGTTTGGGGTTAAGGCGGGTATGGCCAGTCTGGGCCACGGTGAGATCAATGTGGACTTACTGATGATACTGGCGGCCGTGGGCGCGGCGCTGGTGAATCAATGGCGTGAAGGGGCGATCTTACTCTTCCTCTTTTCGCTCAGTAATGTCCTTCAGCAGTACGCCATGGATCGGAGCCGCAACGCGATCAAGGCCCTAATGAAACTACGTCCCAACGAGGCCACTGTCCGCCGCGATGGGGTTCTCACTGTTGTGCCCGTTGAATCTTTGGTGGTGGGGGATATTGTGGTCATCCGTCCCGGTGAGCGTTTCCCCATTGATGGGCGGGTCAAAGAGGGTCAAAGCAACGTTGACCAATCTTCGATCACAGGTGAATCGATGCCGGTGTGGAAGCAGTCCGGGGATGATGTGTTCGCTGGTACCGTCAACCAAAACGGCAGCCTAGAAATCCTCATGACCCGTGCCGTGAACGATAGCACCCTCTCCCGGATCATCAAAATGGTGGAGGAAGCTCAGGATCAGCGCGCCCCAACCCAGCGTTTTTTGGAGGAGTTTGAGCAAAAGTACGCCAAGATCGTGATTGGGGTGGTGATCCTGTTCATCATCTTTCCGCCGCTTCTGTTGGGAGTCCCGTTTGAGTCCAATTTTTACAAAGCAATGGTGCTGCTCACAGTGGCATCACCTTGCGCACTGGTGATTTCCACCCCGGCGGCGATCCTCTCTGGGATCGCACGGGGCGCACAGCGTGGTATTTTGTTTAAAGGCGGCGCTTACCTTGAACACATGGCTGTGCTCAAAGCAGTGGCCCTTGATAAAACCGGGACGATCACCACAGGGCGGCCTGTGGTGACCGATGTCATCCCCTTTGGTACGCTCAGCCCTCAGGAACTGCTGCGGCTCACTGCGGTGATCGAAGCCCACAGTGAACACCCGGTAGCACAGGCGGTCACTGCCGAGGCGCGCCGTCAATCACTTGCGCTGGCCGAACCCGATACCTTTGAAGCCCTGCCCGGGATGGGGGTGCGTGGCGAGGTGGAGGGTAAGCTGCTCCACGTAGGTACGGCCCGATTGATGCAGCAGGAAGGGCTGACCGTCCCAGCGCAGTTGGGGGACATTCAGTCCGTGCTGGAATCCGAAGGCAAAACCACCCTTCTCAGCTATCGGGATGGCTGGTTAGGGTTGATCGCGGTGGCGGATGAGATTCGCCCCAACGCCGCCGAGGTGATCAAACAGCTTCACCAAGCAGGTGTGGAGCGGGTGGTGATCCTCACTGGTGATAATGAACGGGCCGCGGCCGGAGTAGCCCGTCGGGTAGGTGCGGATGAAGTGCGCGCCAATCTCTTGCCGGAGGATAAACTGACCGCCATCAAAGCACTGGAAAAACAGGTTGGGGCTGTAGCTATGGTCGGTGATGGAGTCAACGATGCGCCTGCGCTGGCAGCGGCTACCATTGGGGTAGCGATGGGCGCGGCGGGGACTGATGTGGCCCTTGAGACCGCCGATGTGGTTTTGATGGCCGACGATCTCAGTTCATTGGCGTTTGCGATCCACTTAAGCCGCCGGGCACGCCGGATCATGCTCCAGAACATCACCTTTGCCTTAGGGGTGATCGTGGTATTGGTGCTTTCAGCACTGGGACTGAATCTGCCCATGACTTTAGGGGTGGTGGGGCATGAAGGCAGCACCCTGTTGGTGGTGCTAAACGGGCTGCGGCTGTTGATGGTTCAAGACAATCGCGCCCGATCTAAGGGGCTGGAAGGCGCGTCCGTTTCACCGATCTCACACGCGCCTTCCGCCCCAAAGGTTGAAGCCCGTTTTCAAGGCTGAGAGCGAAAGGATCAGCGCCGCCATGCTTCGGTGGCTCGGCTGAGGGCCTCAACCTCCGCTGCCTCCAAGGAGAAGGTGAGCGCGCCAGCGTTATCGGCAGCCTGTTTAGCGTTTTTTGCGCCGGGGATAGGCAGCACCAGATCATTTTCGATCAGCCAGCGAATCGCAACCTGAGCCGGTGTTTTGCCATACCGTCCCCCGATCTCCTTAAGCAGGTTGATGACCGGGGTCAGGGAGTCGAGTGCATTCTTTCGGAAATAGGGCATAAAGCGCCTCAGTCCGGTGGGTCGGGGGGCCTGTGTGGTGTACTTGCCAGTGAGGGCGCCACTGGCAAGCGGTTGATAAGCGATCAAGGTGATGCCCAACTCACGGCAGGTATCGAGCACCCCATTCGCCTCCGGTTGGCGGTGGAGCAGGGAGTACTCCACCTGATTGGAGGCGAGGGGAATCCCATGTTGAGCGAGAGCCGCATGAGCAGCGCGCATTTGGGCTGCGGAATAGTTGCTCACCCCGACCGCCCGAATCTTGCCATCCTTGACAGCTTTCGCCATCAGGGCCATCAACTCCGGGATCGAAACCGACGGACTGGGGAAATGGTGCTGGTACAGGTCAATGGTCGTTCGCCCCAAGCGCTCTAGGCTGGCTTCCAAGGCACGAGGCATACCATCTGCACGGGCGAAGAAGCCGGGGGGGAATTTGGTCGCAATGATCACATCCTCCCGATTCCGGGTCAGTTCCCCCAACCGTCTTTCGGAGGCACCGTTGCTGTACATGGACGCGGTGTCAAAAAAGTTGACTCCGGCAGTGATGGCCGCTTCGAGGGCCCGCTGTTCTTCCTCCGGCCCATGTGCGCCACCATAGGCGATCTTGGCTGGGTGGTAACGGGACATACCCTTAGCATCCCCCCATGTCATCACCCCCATACCCAGTCGTGGTACTTGAACCTCACTCTTACCCAGATTGGTCTTGATCATTGCTTGTTTTCCTTTCCGTCTATCAGAGAGATCGGCGTTTTGCCGATTGGATTTGACTGAATGTTCATTCCAATAGGTAGGTAAAAAAAACTGCCGTGCCCAGAGCCTCAGCGTTTAATTGCATCCCAACAAGCGGTGATGGCAACCTCGATCAAGCCGTCATCAAGTTTGATCTGATTGCTCAGATGCCCCCGCACCAGATTGTTGAGCGGTGCGCTGGCGATCAACATCAGCAGGTAAAGCGGCATCTCTTTTACCACTTGCTGATGCTGAGCGTTTTCAAAAAGCTGCATTGGCTCCGCCCACAACTTGAATCCAAAGGCCTTCGATTCGAGGGTGATCGTGGGTGAAATTGAATACTGCTCTAGAAACAGAAAATCCAAAGGGTGTTTCAGGTAATGGTGAAACAGATTGCGCCAAATGGTGAAAAAACGCTCGCGGATGGGGGCGTTGTAGTCGTAGTTTCGCAGCATATTTTCATGCACCGCCTGTTTCAGTTCCCGATAAAGTACGTTGATCAGGTCATCTTTGCTGGGGAAGTAGTGATAGATCGTCCCCATGCCCACCCCGGCTTCTTTGGCGATGAGCGACATTGGCGCTGATTCCAAGCCATGCTCTACCACCAGACGCAAGGTGGTTTTAAGGATGATTGCTCGTTTCTTCTGCTCGTCTGACATAGATCGTTAATTATGGTTGGAATGAACATTCCAAAGTATAGGACACCTTCAAACGAGTGTCAAGGGGCTAAGGCATAGTTGATCCGATCAAACCTGAAGCAGGTGGGGTGTGGGCCACCTCTCAAAGGTTGGGTGCCTCCTTCACTCTGCCTGAAAAAAGGGAGAGGCAAGGTTGAGAAGTCATTTGAGAAGTCACCCTTCGATAATTGACCTCATCCCCCCTTCTCCAGCTTGTAGAAGAGGGGAATCGAGACTCTGAGAGGTAGCCCCCTCAAACTCCCCGATCTGGGATTGCGGGGTACGCCCCTACAAAAGATGCCTACTCTCTCCTAGCCGTACTCGGCGGTCGGGCGGGCACCGCGAAGCGGTTGCGGAAAGGGGGTGAGGGCTATCGGGGACTTCCCCTCGAACGGACTCGTGTGTTAAAAACCTACCCCTGAAAGGACAGTCCCCCTATCGTGCCCTTCAGCGTTTGAGCAGCGTCTCCATGTGGGCTTTCACCCGATTGTGCCATTCCTCATCGGTAATGCTGAAATACACCGAATGGCGCAGCCGTCCATCATGCATGATCATGTGGTTACGAAACAGCCCTTCCTCCACCGCCCCAAGACGCAAGATCGCCTGACGTGAACGATTGTTGAGCGAATCGGTCTTGAGTTCAACCCGGATACAGCCCAAGACCTCAAACGCATGGCGGAGCATCAGGTACTTTGCCTCGGTGTTCACACCGGTGCGCTGCCAGCGAGGATTGATCCATGTTGAACCGATCTCCGCTCGGTAGTTCACCCTGTCAATATTCATAAATCGGGTGCTGCCAATGGGAACTTTTCCCTCCTGAAGAATCGTCACAAAGGGAAGCATGGTCTGATCGGCTTCACCTTTGAGCGCGATCTCAATGTATTCGCGCATGTCGGCTTCGTTCAGGATGGGTTTGGTGAAGTAAGGCCAAATTTCCGGCTCCAGACCTACCTTCGATAAGGCCGTGTGGTGGCTCAGGCGCAGCGGTTCAAGGCGGATCAGCGCGCCTTCTAGAGTCACTGGTTGAAGGGTCAGGAGCGGGCGAGGCACGGAAACATAACGCGCCTCCGATGGGACGGGGGAATGGGTCACAGACGAAACCTCCGCTTACTTTCAGTTTTTGGGGGCATGTTCTACAATCAATGACCATAATTCTACCTATCCTATATCCTTGCTCAAAAAGGAGTCGCATACCGTGAGCAGTAACGGAAGCGCCGCCAAAGCGCGCCTCAATGCGGTCAGTCGCACCCTTGTGGAAGGTTCAGATCGGGCCGCTGCCCGTGCCATGTTTAAGGCAATCGGGCTGAATGACGATGACCTCAACAAGCCCATCATCGGCATTGCCAACACTTGGACGGAGATTGGCCCCTGCAATTTCCATCTGCGCCGCCTTGCCGACAAAGTGCGCGAAGGGATCAAAGCCGCTGGAGGCACCCCCCTCGAATTTAACACCGTCTCGATCTCGGATGGGATCACGATGGGTACCGAAGGGATGAAAGCCTCCTTGATCAGTCGTGAGGTGATCGCCGATTCGATTGAATTGATCGCCCGCGCCAACTACTTTGACGGGTTGATCGCACTTTCGTCCTGCGACAAAACCATCCCCGGCGCGATCATGGGGTTGATCCGCCTTGATATTCCCTCGATGATGCTCTACGGCGGCTCTATTGCTCCCGGCCATTACAATGGTAAAGACATCACGGTACAAGAGGTCTTTGAAGCCATTGGGGCTTATGCCAAAGGCAAGATCAGCCTTGAGGAACTGCAAGCCATAGAAGGGGTGGCCTGCCCCGGCCCCGGCGCTTGCGGCGGGCAGTTCACCGCAAACACTATGGCCATGGCGGTGGAGATTATGGGCATGTCACCCATGCGTTCGGCAGGGGTGCCCGCGATGGACGCCGAAAAAGACGATGTGGCTTACCGCTGCGGCGCGATGGTGCTGGACTTGATCGCTAAGGACATCCGTCCTAGCAAAATTATCAGTCGTAAGGCCCTTGAAAACGCGATCCGGTCGGTGGCCGCGACAGGCGGTTCCACCAATGGCGTGCTGCATACGCTGGCCTTTGCGCGGGAGGCGGATATTCCCTTCACCATTGATGATATTGAGTCCATCAGCCGCCACACCCCCTTGATCGCGGACATGAAACCGGGGGGAAAGTATGTGGCCACCGACATGACCCGCGCCGGAGGTATCCCCTTGTTGGGTAAACGCCTCCTTGATGGGGGAATGCTGCACGGTGACTGTCTCACGGTAACTGGCAAAACCCTTGCCGAAGAAGTCTCCAGCGCGACCGAGGCCCCCGGTCAACAGGTGATCCGCACCCTCGAAAACCCGGTTAAGGCCACAGGCGGTTTGGTGATCCTTAAGGGCAACCTCGCCCCTGATGGCGGGGTGGTGAAGCTCTTTGGTTACGAACGTCTCTACCATCAAGGGCCAGCGCGCATTTTTAACAGTGAAGAAGCGGCTTTCCATGCGGTTCAGGAGAGTCGGATCGTTGAAGGTGATGTGGTCGTAATCCGCTACGAAGGCCCCGTTGGGGGCCCGGGGATGCGCGAGATGCTGGGCGTCACTGCGGCCCTAAGCGGCGCGGGACTGGGCAACTCAGTAGCGTTGATCACCGATGGACGCTTCTCCGGTGCGACTCGGGGGCTGATGGTGGGGCATGTCACCCCAGAGGCAGCCGCAGGCGGCACCATCGGACTGCTGGAGGAAGGGGATACGATCACCATCGACATTGAAGCGCGCAGCCTTCGGGTGGAGGTCTCCGACGAAGAACTGACCCGCCGTCGTGCCGCATGGCAGCCACCCACGCCCCGTTACAGCCGAGGGGTGATGTGGAAGTATGCACGCTTGGTTCAGCCCGCCTCCGAAGGGGCTGTAACCTTAAAATAGAGACCCTAATCTGAACCTCCCATCACCTCTCTCATAGGGGGTATGGGAGGTTTTCCCATAGATGAATGCGTTTGGGAGTGTGGGAATAGGCGCAATATGCCCGATATAACTGGTAAAACACTTGGCAAATATCAGGTCGTGGAACGTTTGGGACGGGGTGGGATGGCAGAAGTCTACCGCGCCTTCCAACCCACCATGATGCCCATATAGGGATCAAT
>JACSRJ010000181.1 GCA_014879835.1 Anaerolinea sp. | reverse complement strand
AGATGTGTATAAGAGACAGGCCCAGTGACGCTCCCGCGAGTATCTCCCCCGGCGCGCACGCAGCCACACAAAGCTTAACAGGAGCATCCCGATCACCACATGGAGGGCATGAAAAGCATTCATGCTCAGGATGATTGAACTATAGGGGCCGCTGTAAGGAATGCGCACACTCACCACGATGATCCCGATCAGGAAGGCAGCCCCCAAACCCACCGTGATCAACACATTGGTGCGCAATCCGGGCACATCGTCCTTTTTGATGGCGTTGTGGGCGCGGGTCGCAAAGACCCCACTGATCATCAGCAGCGCTGTGATCACCAAAGGCAGCCCCATCTCAAGACGTTCCACCCCGGGGGGCGGCCAGCTTGGTTGGACACCCCGCATCAGGAAGTTGGCAAAGGCAAAAAAGGCAAACACCAATCCATTGGCGATGCGCCACAAGAGAAGCCCTAGACGCGCATTGCGCAGCGCCTGATCGCGCAGATATTCCTCGCTGTAGCCCACACTAGGGGCAAATTGGGCACTCATAATTGCAACAGCTCTCTAAACCCTTCATCAAGGGAGCAGGTCTGAAATCCCCGCTCCCAGTTTGGTAACCAAACGATGGTGTCTCTCCGCCCTGCTTCAGCAAGGCGGTATCGGTAAGTTTAATCCCCCGCAGCCGGGTGTTCAGAACTGACGTCCTTCGTCTCGGCAGGAGTTTCACCATGACCATGACTTCCGGGGGCGATCAACAGTTTGCCCTCACTGGCCAGATAAGCAGCCCCTTCAGGGGTGCCGTAGCCGTAAGGATCAGGCGCGGGGATGGGCGTGCCCTCAAAGTTCAATTCGATGGGCGGTGAAGAAGTCATCCACTCCAGCGAAAGGGCCCGCCACGGGTTGTTGCCCGCTGGTTTGCCTGCAATGATCGACCAAACGATGTTGATCAGGAAGGGCACAATGGCCACCGCCATGATCAGCGCCCCGATAGTCGAGAGCTGGTTGAGAGTCTCGAACTTGGGATCGTAGGTGTAGATGCGGCGGGGCATTCCTTCCAGCCCCAAGAAGTGCATGGGGAAGAAGGTCAGGAAGAAGCCCACATAAGTTAGGGCGAAGTGGATTTTGCCCAGAGTCTCGCTGTACATCCGCCCGGACATCTTGGGGAACCAGTGATAGATACCGCCCATGATGGCCAGCACACTGCCCCCAAAGAGGACAAAGTGCAAGTGAGCAACCACAAAGTAGGTGTCATGGACATGCACATCGACGGGCACCGCAGCGAGGAACACCCCCGTGATCCCGCCCAACACAAACATCGACAGGAAACCCAACCCAAAAAGCATGGGGGTGGTAAAGCGAATCTTGCCGCCCCAGAGCGTGCCCAGCCAGCTAAAGATTTTCACCCCGGTAGGCACTGCAATGGCCATTGATGTGATCATGAAGGGGATGCGGGCCCACGGTGCAAGGGAGGTGAACATGTGATGCCCCCACACCAAAAAGCCCAGAATCCCAATGGCCATACTGGACATGGCTACGAACTTGTAACCAAACAAGGGCTTGCGGGCATGTACCGAGAGAATCTCGGAGAGGATACCCATCGCCGGCAGCACCATGATGTACACCGCCGGATGTGAGTAGAACCAGAAAACGTTCTGCCACAAAAGGGGATCACCGCCCGTTGCAGGCGAGAAGAAGCTCGTACCGGCCAGCCGATCAAAGAGCATCAAGGTCAGACCGCCTGCAAGGAAGGGAGTCGCACCCAAGACGATGATCGCCGTTGCCAGCGTTGCCCAGCAGAACAAAGGCATTTGCCAGATGCTCATGCCGGGGGTACGCATATTCAGGATGGTCACGATGAAGTTGATCGCGCCCAGAATCGAGGACGCACCGATCAAATGCAGGCTGATCGCCCACAGGGTTTGACCATCAAAGGGGCTGTACACTGGCCCAGAAAGGGGAAAATAGGATGTCCACCCCGCCTGTGCCGGGCCGACCAACCATCCCGCAAGCATCAGCAGCCCTGCCGGGGGCAGCATCCAGAAGGCGAAAGCGTTCAGCCACGGGAAGGCCATATCCCGTGCCCCGATCATGAGCGGTACCAGATAGTTCCCAAAGCCCGCCAAAATGGGCACCACAAAGAGGAAGATCATGATGGTGCCGTGCATGGTGAACAGGGTATTGTATGCCCCCCCGTCAACCATCAGGCTGGCCGTGGGGGTGAAAAGCTCGATTCGGATCAGTTCCGCCAGTGTCCCGCCAACGAGGAAAAACAACAGTGAAACCGCGATGTACTGGATACCGATCACTTTATGATCGATGCTCCACACAAAAAACTTCGCCAGCCCACGTGGGCGTGATGCGCTGCGGGGAACATCATGCACTGAGGTCGCCATAATTATTTCCTTAAACCCTACCCCTCTCGTTCGATGTGTATGTCTGAGAGCCGACGACTCAAAATCACTGATCCTTCAAGGTCAGGAGGTAGTTAACGATTGCTTCTAGATCGTCTTCGGGCATCACATTGGGATCACCGTAGTTCTGGGGCATCAAACCACCGCTGTACCCAGCCACCAGATATCCATTGGGTTTGACGATAGAGCCACGAATATAAGCGGCCGCATCGGTGCCCCCGAACAGACCTTCACCATTGGCCGCGTGACCTTCAGCACGGCTGCCAATGCCGTTTAGGGCCGGCCCAACATTGCCTTTTGTGCCCAGTTCGTTGATCACATGGCAGGTGCCACAGGGGTATTTCTGAGCGATCAGTTCTTTACCCACTTCGGGCGCACGAGGATCGTTGGCAAGGGACTTGGCCTTGGCGTACAGATCATTGATGAACTGGTCGTATTCGGCCTGATCCCGCACAAACACCTTGTTGATCTGCGACATACCCGCGTGATTCACCCCGCACAATTCGGCGCACAGCACCCACGCATCCAATGCCTGAGTGGGGGTGAAATAGGTCTCTGTCACCCGGCCGGGGATGGCGTCCTGCTTGACCCGAAACTCCGGCACATAAAAGGCGTGCAGCACATCCTGAGAGGTGATCTCTGCCTTGACCCGCCGACCGATGGGAACCCACAGATCGGCATTCACCATATAGGTCTGAATCTTGGCCCGAAGCTCCTCCGTGACTGCCGGATCAGGATCAGGCGGCATGGGGTACTGAAAAGACCACTGGAACTGCTGCCCGCGCACTTTGATCACCAGCATGTCATCAGTGGCGGTCTGGGTGCCCACAAACACCTGATAACTGAGGATGGAAAGCACCACCACAATCACTGCGGGGATTGCAGTCCAAGTGATCTCCAGCGCCGTATTACCATGAATGGGGGCCCCATCGGTCTCATCACCGGGGCGGCGGCGGAAGCGGATGATCGAATAAATGATCCCCCCCTCCACGATCAGAAACACCACCACTGCGATGGCAAGCATAAAGTTGAAGAGCGAATCTACGCTGACTGCTTCCGCGGATCCTTGGGTGGGGAACACCCGGGCCGTCAGCCCAACGAGCACCCCGATCACCACAAACACCGCGCCAACAAACAAAAAGGGCATGATGCGATTCGATTTCACGCCAGTGAATCTCCGCCGTTCTATGAATTTGAGAGTCTTAGGAGGACTTTGTGAGACTTTTAACTATCAACGATTATAACAGTTTTTGGGATGATGCAATCCATATTTTCCAAAAGCGGGCTGCATCTCCTATCGCAATCGGTTTAAAGTGCCTCAGGATCGGCGTTTCTCCTTTTGTTGGGATCATTTGGACGTTTCTGAAAACGCATGAGAACGTAAATAGTTTACCACGTCCCATGCCTGAGGATCATCAAAAGGCGCGGTAGGGTGATCGCCCACCCCCTGACGCATGATCTGATAGAGGCGCTCATCACGGCGCGAAGT
Organism: Anaerolinea sp.; assembly: GCA_014879835.1. GTDB lineage: Bacteria > Chloroflexota > Anaerolineae > Aggregatilineales > UBA2796 > UBA2796. The sequence continues at coordinate 9,010 of JACSRJ010000181.1, read as the reverse complement.
GAGGGTATGGCTTAGCACCCGATCCTCTTTTTCAAGATGGCAGGCGCGGCACTCGGCTTCAAAAAGCCTACGCCCACGCGCTAGCGAGTCCGCGTCGCCTAACACTGGATTAACCACTACAGGCGGCGGATAGCGCAGTCGATCCGTCTGATCAAGGGAAAGGGAGACGATGATCCCACCTGCCACCAGCGTAATCAAGGTTACCACAGCCGCGGCCAAACCGATGACCACCGCCCCCGGCTGTAAAGGCAGCGCCCGTATCCGGCGGAACAAAGGCGGCAGGATCAACAACCCTATTGCCCCGACCACCACGCCTCCCCCCAGTAAGTTAAAAAGGGAAGGGGTGCGAACGTACAAGGTTGGTGAAATTTCCGGTACCTGCCAGCGAAAAGCCGCTCGAATCGGCTCCTTTTGGCCGGGGAGGAGCGCATCAATCAAGAGGTGCCACTCACCCACCCGGTCTAACTCTGCCCCTGCAAAAAGATAGGAACCGCCACCAGCATCGTCAAAGGGCAGCGGCGCGGTGCGCCGATCCAGCGCGGGCAAGATGAAGCGTACCCACACTTGGGACCCTTCCACAGGTTGATCCTGTTGAGTCAGGCTGAGTTCATAGGCATTCGCCCCCACCGCCCCCGGATCAAGCAGTAAGTCAAAACGCAGCCCTTCCACCGTGAGCGTTTGAGCAGGAGCCGACGGTGGGGTGAGGGCTTCAGCCGGGACAGGCGGTGGGGTCGCGGCCAGAACCGCAGCCGCAAAGACCACCAGCACCCCTACCCCCGCCTCAACAGCCAGAGTCCCGCGCAGCCGGGCAAAGGGGAGCGGCAGGCGCGACCCAATCCCTTTTAGCGCTCTGCTCAGGCGGTCTTGAGAGGTGTGCAGGTGGTGAACCAGCGCCAGAAGCAGCGGCGGCCCAATCAGGAGCATCTTGAGCGCAAACGTCAGCCCATAATCACTTGACCATACCTGATCAAGCTGGCGCACCTGAATGCTGCTGTTATAGAGTCCGGTGGCGGCAAACAACATGACGGAGACAGCCCCGATCCCCGAAAAATGCCGCAGTACGGCCATCAACGCAGTTTCTTTGGGATCGCCCTGAAGGGGGCTGAGCGCGGCTGGAAGGATCAAGGTTAAGGTCACTAAACCACCCACCCAAACCCCCGTAGCCAGCACGTGAAGCCAATGGGTTACGACTGAGGGCAGGAGCCACAGATCCGCCCCTGCGGCGTGACTGCTCAGGCTGAGAGTACCCAGCGTCATTGCCCCGGTGACTGCTAACGACGTCCACAGGGGCATGACCAGAAAGGGGGCCCGCTGGGTGCTGTAACCAATGCCATACAGGATGGCCGCGCCAAGCCCGATGAAGATCAAACGCGCCCGTAAAGTATCCCCGATCTGAGTCCCATTCATAATCACGTTGTACAGCCCATCGCGGATCACGGTGAGCGGATCAACCCCAAAGAGCGCGCTTGACTGCTGGATCACGGCCAGAACGGTACCTACAGCCGCGACTCCTAAACTCGCCCACACGATGCGGCTCAAACGAATCATGACTCGAGGGGGTAAACTGCCCGCCCGATAGTGGGGATTGCCCCAACCGGGAAGAAGGACAAAACGGTAAAGGATAGCCCCACCAAAAAACACATACAGCGCCGGCAGGGTGATCATGCGCCACAGAATCTCAAGAGAATCGGCACGACGGCTCTCGCTTGAAGCACTAAAATCCCCGGTTGGTTCACCCACCCAAAAGATGATCCGTTCGGTAAAAACATGCCCATCACTGGCAAAAGCCACCCGCATCGTGATCACATAAACATCATCAGGCAGGGTCTGGGGGATACGTGCCAAGAGTTGGGCGGGGTTCGTGGGGTTCACGGCGCTGTCAACAAGGGGGAGCATTTCACCCCGGCTGTTGCTGAGGGTAAAGGAGGAGAAGCGCGGCTCTAAGCCCTCACTGAACCATGCCTGAAGCCGTGAAGGGGAACGCTCCAAAACGGCGCGGTTTTCAGGGTAGACCCGAATCAGGTATCCGTGGGCCTGAGCAGGACGGGCAAATGCCAGCATAAGGCCTACGATAAACAGCCCAAGCGCTGCAAGTATTGTTATTCGAGGTAGCGGTTTTATCAAGCGGGCGGTGTTCACAGCTCAATCCAGTCGAAAGTGGCTGCCTTGATCACGCTTTTGGGGAGCATCCACTGGTTCAGAGGGGGGCGTGTTTGCGCTTTCCCCACCCCGCTTCAGTAAGGAGGCGATCACGGGCGCGGCCAACATGCCCACAAATAACCCAAGTGCCAGCAGCAGGAACAGCTCATCAAAGATTCCCAGCGCACCGTGTGCTAAAACGAGTGGAGGCAGTGAGATCATGGCGATTGAGGACCTCTCCCGTAAGGCATTTTTTAGGGGCAGGCACAGGCACAAAACATGACTTGATTCAATTGTAGCAGGTTTGTGCAAGGGGTCACAAAGCCCGCGCCGCTGATTCCTTCTATGGGTGCGCCCCTACAACCTCATCACGTCCTGATCCCTCACCCAGTTTGAAGGCTGAGGGATCAGAAGCTATAAGGCTTCAGGCGTTGGTTGCCAGCCATTCTTCGGCGAGCGCAATCTGCATCCGCACCGAGTCAGGGGAAGTGCCCCCAAAAGCAGCCCGTTTGGCAACCGACTCAGCGAAGTCAAAAACCCGATAGAGATCAGCCTCAAAAGCTGGGCTGAGGGCGCGATAATCTTCAAGGGACAGGGCTGAGAGCGCGACGCCCGTCTCCAGAGAACGACGTACCGCCCGTCCCACCAGCCCATGCGCCTCCCGGAAAGGGATGCCTTTACCCACCAGATAGTCCGCAAGATCGGTAGCGAGCATCCCTTCATCAAGGGCAGCCCGCATTTTTTCAGGGATGACGGTGAGTGTCTCCACCGTGCCGATCAGTGCTGGAATCAGGATTTCGAGGCTATCGGCCGCGTCAAACAGCGGCTCTTTATCCTCTTGAAGGTCTTTGTTGTAGCCAGTGGGCAGCCCCTTGAGGGTGTTCAGCAGCCCAGAGAGGTGCCCTGCAATCCGCCCTGTTTTGCCCCGTGTCAGTTCCAGCACATCCGGGTTTTGTTTTTGGGGCATCAGGCTAGAGCCTGTGGTGTAACGCTCATCGAGTTTGAGGAAACCAAAGCCCCCACTCGAAAAGAGGATCACATCCTCCGCAAAGCGGCTTAGATGGGTCATCATCAGGGAGGCCACATACAGGAATCCGGCGATGAAGTCTCGATCCGAGACCCCATCGAGACTGTTCATGGTGGGACGGCTAAAACCCATCGCCTCTGCCAACTGCTGGCGATCAATGGGATAAGGGGTACCTGCCAATGCTCCCGATCCCAATGGGCTGATCAAGGTGGCTTCTCTGGTGGCCTTCCAGCGGCTCACATCCCGGGTGAGCATCCAAAAGTAACTCATGAACCAATGCCCCGCCGTGACAGGCTGCGCCGCCCGCAGATGGGTATAACCGGGCATGAGGGTGTCGGTATGGAGCTTCGCTTGCGCCAGCAAAGCTCGCTGCAAATCCAAGGTCAGGGTGATGATCCGCCCAATGGTTTGCCCCTGCCAGTGGCGGGTATCGGTGGCTACCTGATCATTGCGACTGCGGCCGGTATGAAGTTTGCCTGCGGGTGCACCGATCAGTTCAGTGAGGCGGCGCTCCACAGCAGTGTGAATGTCTTCGTCGCCCGCGGCGGGTTGAAAAGTGCCGTTCTCAAATTCCGCCCGCACCTGCTCCAAGCCGGAAGCAATCGCGTCCCGTTCCGCCTCGGTGATGATCCCGGCTTTGGACAGCGCGCCCGCATAAGCGATGCTGCACGTAATGTCGCTGGCATACATACGCTGGTCAAAAGGATAACTGTCATTAAGACGGCGCACCGCTTCCGCGGCGGAGACTTCGTACCGTCCTGCCCAAAGGGTTTTACTGCTAAGGTCACTCATGGTTATGTCCGATAATGTCCGTTGATGCTCACGTAATCATGGCTCAAATCGCAGGTATAGACGACTGCCGACTGGCTGCCCAGACCCAGATCAAGGCGCACCGTGATATTCTCCTGCTGGGCGATGGCGTTGGCTCGGGACTCATCATAAGGCAAAGGGGTGCCTGCGGCCACAAGCTGAAGATCATCGTACCATAGGGCCATTTTGCCCTGCTCCAGATCAACCCCGGCCCGCCCAGCAGCGGCAAGAATACGCCCCCAGTTGGCGTCACCACCATAAAAGGCAGTTTTGACGAGGGCAGAAGTGGCAATGGTATTGGCGATCTGGTGGGCCTCTGCCTCTGTTCGTGCGCCGCTCACGGTGAGGTGAATGAACTTGGTTGCGCCTTCCCCGTCGCGCACAATCTGCTCCGCAAGGGCCGCGCACACCGCCTGAAGGTACTTCTGGAACTCAAAATCGCTGGTGGAGCCGGGATCGCCAATCTGAACCTCGCTTGCGCCGTTGGCAAGGGCAATCACGGTGTCGTTGGTGCTCATATCACCATCCACCACCACCCGATTAAAGGAAGTTTTGACGGCCTCACGCAGCGATTGATCAAGGCGTTCCGGGCTGATTGCAGCGTCAGTGGCGATGACAGCCAGCATGGTTGCCATGTTGGGCGCGATCATGCCCGCGCCTTTGGCGATCCCGATGATGGTGTACCCTTCATGGGCGATCACACTCGCAATCTTGGGGCGGGTGTCAGTGGTCATGATCGCCTTGCTCGCATCGTCCCAACTGCCGGGATCAAGGGCGAGGGCGGCTTTGGGAATGCCCGCCTCAAACTGACGCATGGGGAGCTGCACCCCAATCACCCCGGTGGACATGACCAGCACCTCATCGGCTTCACACTGAAGGGCTTGGGCTGTCCAGACTGCGGTCTGCTCAGCGTTCTTCTGCCCCGGATCGCCAGTACAAGCGTTGGCGCAGGCAGTGTTGATCAGCACCGCCTTCATGCCGTTGGGTTTGGCCCGAAGACGCGCTTGATCCAGCAGTACAGGCGCGGCCTTCACAAGGTTGGTGGTGAACACCCCGGCGGCTGCACAGGGGCGATCCGAAGCAATCAGCGTGAGGTCGGGACGGGTCGTTTTGCCATAGGAGGCATATAAACCAGCATCCACCACGCCCACCCGGAATCCACGAATATTGAAACTGTTGTGTTCGGTCATAAGCTCTGACATTCACATTGGGATACAAGACTTTGGCACAGATGATGAGTGTACCTCAAAGCAGGCATGTACCGAACACTCACCGCGCTTTCAGCTTAAGTCCCCTTGTCTCCCCTATAATTTACCCAAACAAGGATCTTGTAAATCTGGGGTGATCTTCATGAAGCGTTGGTTTTGGGCGGCCGCAGCAGTAGGGATCGGTGCCCTGATGCTGTTGTTGGCATACACTTCAGGCCCCATGCGGGCGCAGGAGGCAGAAGCGACCATGACACCGACCGAGCTGTACGCGGGTAAAGTCAACGCGCCTGAATTCCCCGAAGGCATGGATTGGATCAATGTTGAGGCGCCGCTTACCATGGCCGGGCTGCGGGGCAAAGTGGTGCTGCTTGATTTCTGGACCTATGGCTGTATCAACTGCATCCATATTATTCCCGATCTGAAGCGTCTTGAGGCGGAGTTTGCCAGCGAACTGGTGGTGATCGGGGTTCACTCGGCCAAATTTGCCAATGAAGGCAGCACCGACAACATCCGTTACATTGTTCAGCGTTATGGGGTCGAACACCCGGTGGTGAACGATAAGGATTTTGTGATCTGGCAGACCTACGCAGTACGGGCATGGCCCACCGTGATGGTCATCAACCCGGTGGGCAGGGTGCTGGGGTACTATGCGGGCGAAGGGGTTTATGAGGCCCTTCAGCCCATCCTCAAAGAGATGATCACCGCGTTTGACCAAAAGGGACAGGTGGATCGCAGCCCGCTCCAATTTGCCCCAGAGAGCGCTAAAAGCCCCGATACCCCCCTTGCTTTTCCCGGTAAGGTTTTGGCCGATGGTCCCGGAAACCGTCTTTTTATTGCTGACACCAACCACCATCGGGTGATTGTGGCAGACTTGACCACCTACGAGGTGAAAGCGGTTATCGGAGGCAAGGAGTCCGGGTTTCAGGATGGGAACTATCAAACCGCTCGGTTTAATTGGGTGCATGGGATGGCCCTCAACCAGAGTGGGGATGTCCTCTATGTGGCCGATACCGGCAATCACTTGATTCGTGCGGTTGATCTCACCTCACAAACGGTGATCACCATCGCCGGCACAGGCGTCCAGAATCAGGACTGGGAGGCGCACACAAAGACCGGCCCGGCGCTCACCATGGCCCTCAATTCACCGTGGGATGTGACCTACCATCAAGGCATGGTGTATATTGCGATGGCAGGCCCTCATCAACTGTGGGCGCTGGATATTGCGAAGGGTGAACTGCGTCCCCATTCGGGCAGCGGGCATGAAGGGATCGTTGATGGAACCCACGCCGAGGCGCAGTTAGCCCAGCCCAGCGGGATCATTAACGATGACACAGTCTTATACTTTGCCGACGCGGAGTCCAGCAGCATCCGCCGTGCGGATATAGACCCCACAGGCGAAGTGACGACCATTGTGGGCTTGGGGCTGTTTGAATTTGGGGACATTGATGGGGTTGGTGATGAAGCCCGCTTGCAGCACGCTCTGGGCCTGACCCTTGCACCGGACGGCAAACTGTATGTGGCCGATACCTATAACAGCAAGATCAAGGTGATCGATCCCCAAACCCGTGAGAGCCGCACCTTTGCAGGGGGAAAGGCGGGGCTGCGTGATGGGGCTGAGGCCCAGTTTTACGAGCCGGGTGGGATCAGTTATGCCAAGGGTAAGTTATATGTGGCCGATACCAATAACCACGCCATCCGGGTGATTGATCTGACCACCCGCGAGACCAGCACAGTGCAGTTCCCCAATCTAGAGGCCCTCAACCCGGTCACGGATGCCCCCGGTGAGTTCTTCGGGGAAGTGCTGCGCCTTGATCCGGTTCAGGCCGCGCCCGGAGCCGGCAAACTGACGCTGGAGTCCGTGCTGCCTGAAGGTTATAAGATGAACGATCAGGCCCCCTTCACCCTGCGGGTTTACAACAACACCGCCATCTTGGAGGCGAAGGCCGAGGACAATAACCTGCGCATCGTGGCCCCAGAAGCGCCCGTGTCCATGCCCATCAGCCTAAAAGAAGGCAGCGCGGAGATCACCTTTGACGCCGCGATCTTTTATTGCGAGTCAGTCAATGAGAGTCTGTGTTTCCCGGCCAATGTGCGTTTTGTGATTCCCCTTACGGTGATCGAGGGCGCTGGTCATGAAATTCGGGTGCGGTATACTATTGTGCCGCCGAACCTGCCCAAAAATACCCTTGATGGGCAGTAGTGGGATTCGGTAAAGGAGCGCTTTGAGCGGGCCAAAACTTCCCTTGATCCCGATCCTTGCGGTGATCGCCGTGAGCTTGATCGGGCTGATAATGCTTGGGGTCGCGGTTGTGGGGGCATGGATCGTCAATGCGGTGCCCACCCCAGTACCAACGCGGCTTGCAGCACAGGCATCACCGCTGCCATCGCTGGCGGCGGGTTTCACCCAGACTTCGGAGGCCTTAAACCCTGTCCCTAGCCCTACATCCCAGCCCACAATCGAGGCAACTGCGCGATCAACGGTTGAAACCGCCGTTCTTGAGCCAACTTTGCAAGTGACTTCGGAGTCAACCTCAGCGCCAAGCGCAGAACCTACCCTTGATCACAGTCCTACCCCAACGCTGCTCACGGTGTTTGTGGTGCAGGCCCCAACATTCCCGCCGACGGCGCTCCCACCCACTGAGTCTCCCCCGGAGCCGACTCTGCCGCCTGTCTACGTGATTGTGACCAGCGCCCCTAGCTCAACCCCGGATTCCTGCCCGCACCCTGAAGGTTGGGTTGCTTATCGGATCGAGCCGGGTGATACCCTCTTTGGCTTTCAACTTGCCTCCGAAAATCAGGTGTCAGTGAAGACCATTCAGGAGGGTAACTGCCTGAACAGCAATCTTCTACAGATTGGGCAGGTGGTCTTTTTGCCCCCCGGCATTGGTGAAAAAGCGCCTAAGATCGACGAGTCAGCGGCGGTGGGGGGTGACCCCGACAACCCTACCCGAAGCGGAAGCTGCCCCTGTTATATTCGGGTGCGTGAGGGCTGGCGGTTGGAGCAGATCGCGGCGGCCATTGATAATGTGCCCGCGTCCTTCACCGGGCGCGATTTTCTGGCAGCAACAGGACCCGGCGCGTCTGCGCCCGATTACTGGTTCTTACACAGCCGACCGGCAGGCCGATCCCTCGAAGGTTTCATGTACCCCGGCTCCTACACCCTCGAAAACGGTATGAGTGCGGTCATGCTGCGTGATCAGATGCTGACCCGTTTTGCCGAACAAGTAGGGCAGGATTTGGAAGGGGCATTCGCAGCCCGCGGCCTAACTTTCTGGCAGGGGGTCAATCTGGCCTCAATTGTGCAGCGCGAGTCCTATGCCCCCAATGAACAGGTGATGATCGCCGGGGTGATGTACAACCGCATGGCCAATGGCATGGGGCTTGCCTCCTTTGTGACCCTCCAGTATGCGTTGGGGGTTTCGGGCAACTGGTGGCCGCGCATCAACGCCAGTAACATTAACACCGATACTCCCTACCACACCAGCAAATACAAAGGACTGCCGCCCTCCCCGATCTCTAATCCGGGGATCAATGCACTCCGATCCACAGCGTACCCCGCTTCACACGACTATTTCTTTTTTAACTTCAAGTGCGAGGGGGGTGGCAACTTTTACGCCCGCACCTATGAGGAGTTCAAACAGGGCTTGAAGTGTGATTAGACCGGGAGGATAGCTAAGGGGGCGACCCTGAATTTTGGGGGAGGATGATAAGCCCTCACCCCTCACCCCTCACGACCGCCGCTTCGCGGTTAGGAGAGGGGAGAAAAACCTTTGGTGTGGGCGTCCCCACAACCCCAGATCAGGGAGTTTGAGGGGTCTACCCCTCA
>JACSRJ010000004.1 GCA_014879835.1 Anaerolinea sp. | reverse complement strand
TTCTGAATACCCGTGATATGGCGAAGATTGGTCACCTGCTGATGCAAAAAGGCAAGTGGGACGACCTGCAAATTCTGGATGCGGATTATGTCAAAGCCTTGACGGGTCCCTCAATACAAACCCCGTGGCCCGGCGCGCCTTATGGTTACCAGATGTGGACGACTGACGATGATTCGTTTGCATCAGCTATTGGTCATGCCGGGCAATTCATCGCTTTGATCCCCAAGAATGGGTTGGTCATTGCCCTGACCGGAACCATGACCGACTCAACCCGTCCGGGGATACAATCCTACCCGCTTCTGCTGGGAGCAGCCGCGATTAAGGCTTCGGATACACCGCTGGCAGCGGATGAGGAAGCCGCTTCCGCCCTCAAGTCCTATCTTGATGCGTTTGCGAAGCCGACCCCTGCATCGGTGCCACCGCTCTCCGATCTCGCCAAACGCATTTCGGGCGTGACCTACAATCTCGCCAGCGCCGATCTCTTCTATCCCGGTCCGGTCTCCAGACTGTATTCGGACATTGTATTCCCAGACCCCGACATGAACAGCAAAGCCTTCAAACTGACCTTTGACGGCGGCGATACGGCGACTTTCAGTGTGACCTTCGCCGATGACAAAACGCTCGATATTGCAGTCGGGCTGGATAACGTCTATCGCACTTCGCCTTGGATCAGGGGGACAATGGCTGCCAAAGGCTGGTGGCTCACCCCGGATACCTTCCGTATGTCCCTCAGATACCTTGGCGCAAGCCGCTTGTACCAAGTTGACATCAGTTTCATCTCAAGCGTCGTAAATGTCATCACTTTCGAAACTGCGGTAGGTGAAGCGCTTGCCATTCAGGGCATGGCGGCGCAATAACACAGCGCTGTTAAAGAGTCTTTGGTGGTGTTCTACCGAGGGGCATGTAAGTCGGCTCATGATTGAGAGGGGATAAGGTGAAGCCCCTTACCGAGCATCATGAGCAGCACAGCCCTCAACAGGGAATGACCCCTGTATGTTGAGATGCTCCACCTACCTCCATCCGAGGGGGTAGGCGGGCAAGAAAGGACGGATAAAACCATGAAACGTTTGATCACAGTTCTGACCGTATTGGCAGTGTTGTTCTGGGCAGCCTCAATGACCCCCGCCTTGGCAGGTGGCCCCGACAAAGTTCAGCTTGAGGAAAACTACGCCAATCTCTACTTCTGCGACAACAACGGTGACGGCATCGGCGACTATGCAGTTGAAGGGCGCCACTGGGTGAAGGCGAATGTTTGGTACACCTATGACGCATCCGGGAATATCATCCATGTCAAGGATACTTTTGTGTTTCAGGTGCAGGTCACCAACCTGCTGACCGGACAGGTCTACAAGGATCACCGCGCCGGGCAAGAGAATCTTGACTACCAGACCCTGATCTATTCCCACAACGGCAACTACATTCACCTGATCAATCCGGGTGAGGGCACCATCTTCCGTGATGCAGGGCGGATTGGCATCAACCTGATCACCGGTGAAGTCGTCTGGGAACGGGGCACCCACGAGATGTACTCCAGTGGGCTGGATGTGTGTGGTTGGGTCGGGGGTGGGGTGGTGGTCGGCTGGCAGCCTTTGCCCTAAAAAGGGCTGATCACCTTCGTCCTTTAGATTCACTTACCACTGGGTGTTGAAGACAAGGACGTCCTGTATGATGTGATGCAGGGCGTCCTTGTCAGGATTAAACCCTTTACTACATATCCCTTGAAGTTTGCGCTATTAGCGGGGAGATTGAGGGGCGTCCCCACGCCTAAACGATTGCACAAAAAGCTGACGCTGGCAGACGGACGCCGTGAACGGCGTCCCTACGAAAGCGGGTCTGGGGGGGGATGCGCCTCGGCGCGTCCCCCGTAAGCCCAGATTGGGGAATTTGAGGGTAGACCCCTCAAGCATTCATTCCCCCCTTCTCCCATGTGCGGGCTGAGTGGGAATAGGGTCTCTTCAAGCTTCAACGGATTCAGTCCTGACCCTTTAGTGCCCCCCGCACAGCGGTTCAATCTTGAAGGTCTCGCGCTCCTCGCAGGTGAAGGGGCGGAGGTAGCGGTTTGCCTGCGCCCAAACGCGCATTTCCTCAAGTGAAAGATCAGCAACCTGCCATTCGATCACCGCCCGATCTCCGAGGGAACTGGTAAAAAGGGTTCGCCCGTTGGGATGAAAAACGAGCTGCCAGATAGGGTAACTACTCAGGGGTCAGAGAGGCAGGGGGGAGAGAAGGGACGACCGAGGAGGGACTGAAAGAGAACG
>JACSRJ010000302.1 GCA_014879835.1 Anaerolinea sp. | reverse complement strand
AATGGGAGCGCTCCCATTCCCGTTCGAGCAAGTGCAAGAAGGAAACCTCGCTATGCTGGAATCGTATCCCCAAAACCGTTTCTTCAATCGCCGACTATCCTCGATGCGCCGTGGTCTGCTGGGCGGTCTGCTGGCGCTTCTGATTCTGGTGACCGGAACCGCACCAACAAGCCTGTCCCAAGGGACACTGGCTCCGCCACCAGTTCCGGGGGAGGCGTATTACATCGCTTTCCCGGTGAGCATCACGCTGGACGGCAAAATCGATGATTGGGCCGGCGTGCCGACTGACACGTTCACACGTGGTTCGATACCCCCCACCAGCCCGGATAAAGCGGGCCGCATGACCTTCGCCCTCGCCAGTGACGGCACCTATCTGTACGCCTACCTGCACATCACCGATGACGACATCATCGCTGGCAAACATGGGGGCGATTACTGGAACGAAGATTCCGTCGAACTTTACATCAACACGACAGGTGACAATGACCGGCGCGATTATGTGCCCGGTACGGTGCAGATCAATTTCAACACTGCCAACATCGGCATGACGCCTTACGATCCAACAAAGATCGTGAAGACCGGTGTCAATGCTGCCAGCACTCAGACCAGCGCCTATATCTGGCAGACCGACGATGGTTATGCTGTGGAAGCCGCGATCCTGCTGGATGGTGAACCATTTAACTTTAAGCCAGCGCATGGGACGGTCATCGGTTTGCAGGTGCATGGCAACGGCGCATCAACCGCGGATCGGGATCTAAAAGTGATTTGGTCAAATTTGGACAAGTCAGATAATTCTTGGCAAGACCCATCCCTATTCGGGTTAGGCATTTTTTTTGAGGTTGGCAAGACGGATGTGCCGACTATCCCCAAACGTGAGGTGAAGGCCATCGTTACGCCGGTTCCTGCGCCAACTGTGGGCGCTGCCCTCAACCAGATCGGGTATCTGCCTAACGCGCCCAAGCTCATCATGGTGGCTGAACCAGCGAATGCCGCAGCAAATTACAAGGCGGCGTGGGCCGTCATCAACGCAAAAACGGGCGAGTTGGCCGCTTCCGGCTATACCGGCACAAGCGTTTTCGACCCCGTTTCAGGGGATAAAGTGCTGGTGGCTGATTTTTCGCATGTGACCACACCGGGCGAATACCGGCTGCTGGTCACCGGGGGGCCAAGTGAAGGCGTTCAGATCAAGATCGCCAGCGATCTGTATGCTTCACTTGCCGTGGACTCTCTGCGTTACTTTTATCTGAACCGCAGCGGAATTGAATTGACACCAGAATTCGCCGGAGAATGGGCCCGCGCTGCTGGACATCTAACGGACAGTTCAGTAACATGCTTCAAAGGCACGGACGTCAGTGGCAAAGCATGGGAAGGCTGCGACTACATGCTGGACGGCAGCAAGGGTTGGTATGATGCTGGCGATTACGGCAAGTATGTGGTCAACGGCGGGATCAGCGTGTGGACGCTGCTGAATGCTTATGAGCGTCATCCGGGGTACTTCGCTGATTCTAGCCTGAACATCCCCGAAGGCGGCAACGGCGTGCCGGATATCCTAGACGAGGCGCGCTGGGAAATAGAATTCCTGCTGAACATGCAGATTCCCGAAGGAAAGCCGCTGGCGGGCATGGTCTTCCACAAGCTCCATGATCGCAAATGGGCCGGACTGCCGATCCTGCCGCCAACCGAGTTCGACAATAACGCGGTCACTGGCGGGCGCTACGTTTACCAACCGACCACAGCGGCCACCCTCAACCTCGCAGCAGTGGCAGCCCAGTGCGCCCGAATCTGGAAAGACATCGATGCCAGTTTCAGCGCACGCTGCCTAAAGGTTGCCACAACGGCTTGGGCGGCGGCGCAAGCACATCCCGATATGCTGGCTGGCAGTGTACCGGGTGAAGGTGGCGGTGATTATGGGGATGGTGAGGTGCGCGACGAATTCTTCTGGGCTGCTGCCGAGTTGTACCTGACCACCGGAGAAATGGCGTATCTGGATGTTGTTCATGGTTCGCCGTACTTCGAGACGTTCTTTGGGCTGCTGCCGGATAAAGCCTCGGCGATGTATTGGGGCGATACAGCAGCGCTTGGTTCGATCTCGCTGATCACGGTAAAGGCTGCTCTGAGCGAGGCAGATCTGACCCGACTGCGCACGCAGATCACCCAAACTGCCGATCTATACCTAGCCCGCATGAATGCTGGCGGTTACCGTGTGAGCTTTGGCGATAAGGGTTATGTGTGGGGATCCAGCTCCGTAATCCTGAATAATGCGCTGGTCATGGCCTATGCACACGATTTCACCGCGAAACCGGAATATTTGCATGGCGTGATCGAAAGTATGGATTACCTGCTGGGCCGGAATGCCCTGAACAAGAGCTTGATCAGCGGGTATGGACTCAACGGACCACTGCATGTGCATCACCGTTTTTGGGGCAACCAACCGGATCAGGGCTTTCCGCCGCCGCCCCCCGGTGCACTGGCGGGCGGTCCGAACGAGACGTCCAGTGATCCCGGCGCAACCGAGGCTAACTTAAGTGAGCAGCCAATTGCCAAGCGTTATGTAGACGACATCGATTCGTACTCCACAAACGAAGTCGCCATCAACTGGAACGCACCGCTGGCATGGGTGGCAACGTATCTCGATCAGATGCGGCAAGAACGATAGCAATCACGCTGCTGTTCCTCATCTTCCTAAGACTGCTTCGCGGTCTTTGCTTCCTCAGGGAATAAAAGGGGAAATGAGGTTTTTGAGGGGGGCAACCCCCTCAAAAGCATCCCTTTCGACACACACAAAAATCTTTGGGACATGGTGTTCGTCGTCCAAATCCCTCGCCACTACTGGTCTCTCGATGCTTCTCTAGGGCGATTGCATGAATTTTCCTGTCTGGGCGCGGATGCACCGAGGTGCGTCCCTACAAAAGACCCGTTTTCGTAGGGATGCCGTTCACGGCGTCCGGTTGCCAGTGCCAGATTTTCCTGCAATCGCCCTAACCCTTCTCAACCCTTAACATAAGACAGTTTTTCGGCTACCTGCCCATACCGAACCTTCAATATATCGACACCCCGAACATGGCCGATGGATCCGTCAGTGCCAGTTTGCCAACGATATAACCAGCGCACAACCCCTCGATCCCCGTTCGCAAAAACCTCTTCGTATTCAAAGTGTGCCTGAGGTGAACTCCTGAAAAAATCCTCCCAGAAGGCACGAACCGATGATTTCCCCACGTATCGGGTGCCATTTGGTGAAGGTGAGGTGTTCTCAAACACACAATCATCGGTCATCAGGGACATTATCAGGGCCACATCATGCTGATTGACCGCTTCATTAAAACGCTGAATGGTCGTAAGTGTTTCCGATAAGGAACTGTGATGTTGAGGTTCGGTCAAAGTACACCCCCTTGTGTGGTTTTCTCAAAACTTGAGCCATTATTCCACCCCTTGCTCTCAAACGCACCCGCTATAGGGAGGCTGAGGCGACGGCAGGGGGCGCCCCCTCTTTGAGAACGTGTAAGCGGCGGGCATGGTGTACCATACCCCACCAGCGAGATCGTCTTTGTTAGGGGGTGAGGGTTTACCCCCCACAGAATTCATTACTGCAGGGGTATCCCGTGTGGCTGTCTGGTATTTTGATCCCATGCGGCGGTCAGAACTGCCTCCGGGGATGAGGGTAAAAGCTGCGGCCGCCCCCTCTCAGCTACAGGGAGGGGAAAAGAATCCCTTCCATCGCGGCAAAATCCTTCAAGATACGTCGGACATGCCCCTCGTCCTCCAGAATGAAGTACTTGGTGTGCATCGAATAGGCTGCACCGGGAGTCTCGATCACTTCAGGAATCACAAAGGGCACACGGGGCGTTTCTGGTTTGAGCGAATGCAGCAGTTCACCCGGTGAGGAAAGCAGCCCAGCCCCATAGAGTTTGAGTGAGCCACCTTCGCGGATGAAGCCAAACTCGGTGGTGTACCACCACAAACGGGCGATGGCCAGCCGCTGCCGTTCATCACCTGCATTCAGGTAAAGTTTGCCAAAGAGTTCGGCGGTATCAGCAAAGTCCTGATCCATAAAAAACGCCAAATGCCCAAAATACTCATGGAACAGATCGGGGTTGGGGGTAAACGCGATCTCGTCTGGACGGCGGATGTAGTTTGTGACCGGGAAGCGCCGCTCCGCCAGATGCTCAAACCACTCGGTGGGTCCAAGATAGCCGTTCTGGGCGTCGGTCAAAGTCCAGCCTGTAGCCTCAAAGATTCGGCTGCTAACCTCAACTGGGTTGGGCAGATGGATCTGATCAAGATTCAGTTTGGGCCAGCCCACCTCAAACAAGCGACACGCCACCGGCGCAACCAGAACCGACTGACGGCGGCATAACTCGGCCCATGTGTGGTGATCTTCTTCGGTATAGATGGGAGTACGTACCCTCACGGAATCCATAAAACTGCTTCCTCTCTGAATTGCTCTAATTCGTCGTGCCCCACAAACACGCCCCGAACAGACTCCAAAAATCGTCTGAAGCAGTGCGGTTAGGGGTATACAATGGAGATAAATCTGACTCTACCACAATTTGGGCCACTAACAAACGTTCGTTAGGAATATTCTCATGGTGGTTGAGTTGACCGGATTCGGGATTCTGAGAGACAATAAATCCATCATGTATTTCACCGCCGGGGAGCAGACATAAAGCCATGACCAACAGAGATGACTTCCTGAGAGGATTGCTCGGCTCCGACAGCAAGCGCAAAACCAGCACGGAGCCTACTGCCAGCGGAACCCCCGAATCATCGGGCGGTCTGACCCCTCTTGATCTGTTGGCGCTGCCTGCTAAGCAGCGCAAAATTGTGAACTGGCTCTCCCGCAAGAAGCAGGCAAGCCTGAATGAAATGATGGCTGCGCTGGGGCCGGATCAGACCGATTTGGAGGCCCAACTCCAAGAATTGATCAAAGCGGAGTACATTCAGGAGACCCGCACTGAGACTGGCGTTGAGTATCGGGTGGTCTTTCGGGGCACTGTCAGGCGCGGCCCGGTAGGGCTTTCCAGCGAAATCTGGTCAAAGGTTGATCTGGATCACATGACCTTTTTGAAGCAGGTTCCCCTGTTTCGCGGCTTGGGCGAAGATCAGCTTCGAGAAGTCGCAGGGATGTTAGGAGAACGCCGCTTTCAACGCGGCGAGGTGATCCTTACACAGGGGGGCGCTAGTGAGCATGTGTACCTGATCAAAAACGGGATCGCGGGTGTTGACCGAGCCGCAGCCGGGGGATCACCGCGTAAGACCGTGTCCTTTATGCGTCAAGGTGATATGTTTGGGGAATCCAGTTTGCTACCAGAACCGGGCAGTATCTCTCCCACTTACGTTACGGCGCTCACCCCTATGGATACGGTGATGCTCAAACGCAGTGATCTTTTTGCCCTGATGCAAAAATATCCCGGCATCGCCATCGAGCTTTCGCGGGCATTGGTGGGGCGTTTGATTGCGACCGATACCCACTTCAGCGCAGTGATGGGGATGCGTATGACCCTTGTGATCGGGGTGGGGCTGGAAGTGGGCGCAACCAGTGTCGGGGCCATGATCGCGTTGGCGCTAGCGGATCGCACCCAGATCGACACCGTTTACACTGAACTCCCGGATGCCCATCGATTAGCAGGGCCTTTTGGGGTTCCGCCTGTGACCGAGACCCTCAAAGCTCCCGGCGGCTACAGCGTGGTCGTGAACCCGGGCTTTTCGGGGTTGAATGTTCCCCTGCGTAATACCTTGATTTACGAGAGTCTGGTCAACCGCTTTCGCCAGATTGTGATCGGAGTCCCCAGTTGGGCTGATGATATTATCGATCTGCTGGTCTGTTACGCCGATCAGGTGGTGATCATCACAACGCCCACGGAGGAAGCACGGGATCGTTTGGAAAAGTTTAACGAGTCCTTCCGTCTGTTGGTGACGGACACTTCTCGGCTGCTTTATGTCCTCAACCGCTCCAAAGCTGAACACAAAGACTTAGCGGCCCCGGCCGGGATGGATTTTGATCTGCCCTTTGTGGACAATATGATCGCGCCGGCGCAGCTTACCCCAGAGAACCTAAAGCCGGGGATCAAACAGCTTGTGGATGCGCTTGCGGATAGATTGGGAGCCAAAAAACCCTGATGTATGATCCCCATTCGGACGCGCCGGAGGAGCCTTCAAAGCCCTCCCCCGCCCCTTATCGTCCTGACCCGATTTTGTTGATCTTTTTGGTGATGCCCCTTCTGGCCGGGATCACCGCGATGTTGATCAGTGGTGGTGTGCAGCCAACTTCGCAAAACGGCACAACGGAGCCGCCAGCAGTCGGTTATACCCCTTTTTCTTTGATCGGGGCTGTGGCCCCACCGATTGATCTGCCTGCCCCTGATGGCGGGCGCATCAACCTTGCCGATTATCGTGGGGGATGGGTGGTGATCAATTTCTGGGCGACATGGTGCGGCCCCTGTCGGGCTGAAATGCCCCTGCTTCAGGACTTGAGTCAGGGAAAGTTTGAAAAACAAGAGGCTGTGCCCGGCTCCCTCAAGGTGATCGCGGTTAATCGCGCCGAAGACGCAAAGACTGTCAACGCCTATCTTGAGGAAATGAAACTCGATCTGACCGTTGCCCTCGATGGGGATGCCCGCGTGACCAACAGCTACGGCGGGGTACAGCTCCCGCTCACCTATTTTGTTGATCCTGAAGGAGTGGTGCAGTACCGCCATATTGGGGCGTTAAGTGCAGATCTGATCGCTCGATATGTGGAGAAAATGGCAGGTGAAGGTGAGCAGCCTTAGTTTTGCGGAGAGGCATTGGGGTGAACCTTATGGGGAGACACAGGCATGAATCTTGAGATTGGGCGCAGTGTCACCTTCCCCTTTGAAGATCCGCAGTGGGGGCAGAAGCTGATCGTCTTTTTGGTGATCGGTTTTATCCCCGGCCTGAACTTGATCGTGTGGAGTGGTTATGCCCTCACCACAGCGCGTAATCTGGCACGGGGCGCAGATCTGCCCCTGTCCTCATGGGCGGATTGGTCTGACATCGCGGTGCGGGGTTTGTTAGGGATTGCGGCTACAGGGGTGTACCTCAGTCCCGCATTTTTGATCACGGGCTGTTTAGCGTTGGCTTCATTGGCCCTTGGGGGCAGGGCAGCAGGTGCGTTTTTGTCCCTGCGCTGTGTTGGGTTTGGGGTAGCGATCCTTTTTGTGCTGCTCATGAGTTATGTGCTGTGGATTGGCCACACCCGCTTTGCCCAGACCGATCAATTTCAGTCTTACCTCGACTTTTCAGCCCGCCTCCGCGATGCCCGTGCGGGATCAAACCTCTTTGGCACCCTCTTTTTGTACCAAACCCTGCTCATGTTTTTGATGGTGATGCTGACCATTGTGGCGGGGGCCCTGTTTCTTTTTGCCCTCAGTGTGATTGCGACTGCGTCCGTCATTGGGTCTTTGGTGGCGTTGGTGTTCTTGGCGCTGGCCTTGGTCGGGTATGTGGCCATCGTGACTGCGGCTTTTTTGGCCAACGGCTACATTTTGGGGATGGCCGCACACACAGCGCAGCTCAAAGCGAAGGTTTGAGGGCAACCACCAACATCCGACCAGAGGCGCGGCGTGCGGCCGCGAGGGCGCTTATCGGAAACCACAAGGCCATGGCTGGCAAACCCATTGATCCAGCGCTGCCCGCAAAGTCATTGGGCATGGGGCTGAAACGAATGGACATCAGCTTGAGTCCGACCTTTTCCAGATAGGACTCGATGGTCTTTGGCGAAAAAAGGTACAAATGACGGGGCGCATCATACCCCCGCCAGCGGGACTTAAACCAACCTGCATCCCACGATTCCACATTGGGCAGCCACAAGAGCGCCCGACCGCCGGGTTTGAGGGCGGACTCAAGCGCCGTGAGCGCTTGGCGCGGGCTGTGGACGTGTTCAAGGGCATACTTCATGATCACCCCCTGATAAGATTGTGGGGGTAAAACAACCGACTCCAGATTGCCAACCTGAACCGACAGCCCTTGCTGCTGAGCCACCTTGACCGCCGCTTGGTTGGGTTCGATGCCTTCAACCTGATAGCCTACATCCCCAAAGGCCCTTAGCAGTTCCCCCGTTCCGCAGCCCACTTCGAGCAGGCGCGCCCCCTTCGGGAAATGGGGCCGCAGTTGGTTCACCCGAACCCGATTCAGCCATGCCTTAACCCACCTTTTGAGACCGGAGTCGGGCTGAAAGGCGTGATAATCCAGATCGGGGTAAAAAGCGCCAATAGACTGCCGGTCTGGGCGGGGTTGAAGGGCGATCAGTCCGCAGCAGATGCACTTCCTAAAGCGCCACTCTTGAGCTTCTGGGAAGGTGGGCGGAAGGGTGCAGTACGGCACGGACTCTGAGAGTGCCGCGCCGCACAAGTCGCAGGGGACGGTTTCAAGCTGCATGAGGCATCAGCCCGATCATAAAACGCTGGATTCGTCCTCATCAGACACTTCATGACGACGGGGCACCGTTTGCAACCGTGCCGCCACCCGCTGGATGATCGCCTCTGCCACCGCTGTTTTGGTCTGCTGGGGGAGCGAGACCACACTACCATCCGCGCCCAAGATGGTCACAATGTTGGTGTCAATGGCAAAACCAGCCCCCATCTGGGAGACATCATTGGCGACGATGAAATCAGCGTTCTTTTTCTCCAATTTGGTCTTGGCGTTGCGAAGCAAATCCTGCGTTTCAGCCGCGAAGCCTACCAAAACACGGGGATCGCCTGTCTCAAGGCGGCGTTTGCCCACCGTCTCAAGAATGTCCTCAGTGCGTTCCAGTTCGAGGGTTAGTCCTTTGGTCTTCTTTTTGATCTTTTGATCAGCGCTTTCCACGGGGCGAAAATCTGCCACTGCCGCAGCCATGATCAGCGCATCCGCACCATCCACCTGCTCCAACACGGCGTCTAACATTTCGGAGGCGCTCTCCACTGCGATCAACTTTGCCCCTACGGGTTGGGGCAGCCCTGTGGGTGTGGTGATCAAGGTCACCGCTGCACCTGCATCAAGGGCTGCTTGGGCGACCGCATACCCCTGCTTGCCTGAAGAATGGTTTGAGATATAACGTACCGGATCAATGGCTTCGTGGGTACCGCCCGCAGTCACCACCACCCGACGATCCGTAAGGGGCCCCCATTCCCGCCCCAGAGCATGGCGGATCATGCCCAAAAGGATGGGCACTTCGGGCAGGCGTCCTCGCCCTACCATCCCAGAGGCCATCCGGCCCATCTCCGGTTCCACAATCAAAATTCCCCGCCCCCGAAGGCGCTGGATGTTCTCAGTGGTGGCGCTGTGTTCGTACATATGCCCATCCATGGCCGGGGCGACCAATACCGGGCAGGTGACCGCAAGGGCTGTGATCGAAAGCAGATCATCGGCCAGCCCATAAGCGATCTTGGCGATATGATGGGCCGTCGCTGGGGCGATCACCAGCAGGTTTGCCCCCTCCGCCAAGCCCACATGGGCGATGTGGGTGGGTAGGTTATCACTGCTGTCCGATTTCCACAGATCAGTATAAACGGGACGTCCCGTGACCGCCTGAAAGGTGAGCGGGGTGATGAATTTCTGGGCCGCTTCGGTCATGATCACATCGACAACCGCACCCGCCTGAACGAGTTTACTGGCCAGATCAGCCGCCTTAAAGGCAGCAATACTGCCTGTGACGCCAAGGACGATCCGCTGATCCGCAAGAATGTTAATTCGGTCTGACATAAGCGTATCCATTATTTGCCAGTCGTTCGCCTATCATGGCACATGCCGGGGGGATCTGGCAACATTTGGGCAAGGGCTTTGTGCATCTGCCTCTCCTTGTGAACTTTGACGAGAGCGGGCTTTTTTCCACCGAATCGCCCCCTCGATAGTAAGGCTGATCTATAATCATTGCATCACGGCTGATGAGAAACATCATACACAAGTTCAGAGGTTTGGGATGAAACGTATCGCGGTAATGACCAGCGGTGGCGATGCACCGGGCATGAATGCAGCCCTTCGTGCTGTCGTGCGGGCGGCGCTGGCAAAAGGGATCGAGGTCTATGGCATCCGTCAAGCATATTCAGGGCTGTTGGCGGGCGATTTTGAGCGGCTTACCAACCGCGAGGTGAGCGGTATCTTACAGCGCGGCGGAACCATCCTTCAAACCGCCCGTAATGATGAGTTCAGAACCCCACGCGGACAGCAAAAAGGACTGCGGCGGCTCAATGAGCACGGTATTGAAGGATTGGTGTGCATTGGCGGCGATGGCAGTCTGCGCGGTGCAATGTCCCTTCATAATCTGGGGATCAAGGTCGTGGGCATCCCCGGAAGCATCGACAATGACATTTATGGCACGGATATGAGCATCGGGGTCGATACCGCCCTCAACACCATCCTTGACTCGCTTGACCGACTGCGCGACACTGCCACCAGCCACGAACGGGCCTTCCTGATCGAGGTGATGGGCCGTAACTGTGGCTATCTGGCGCTGGTAGGGGGCGTTTTGGGGGGCGCAGAACTCACCTTGATCCCGGAAAAACAACTTGATCTGGAGGAGATCGGGGGGCGTCTTGAAGATGCTTATATGCGCGGCAAAAATCATGCGATTGCGGTCATTGCCGAAGGGGCACGCCCCAACATCCATGAAGTCGCCAAGTTCCTCGAAGAACGGCGCATCGGCTTTGAAGTCCGAATCACCATCTTGGGGCATATCCAGCGCGGGGGCAGCCCCACTGCTTTTGACCGCCTGCTGGCCTCGCGGATGGGGATCAAAGCCATTGAACTGCTGCATGGCGGCACTAGTGGGGTGATGGTCGGTTTGAGGGGTCAGGAGATCGTCCCGGTGCCCCTCGAAGATGTGACCACCAAACACCAACCGGCCAGCCTCGATTATTACGAGATGGCCGATATTCTTTCGCGCTAAGGGTCATCCCCCTTCTCCCGCACCCACGAGAACGGAGCCAAGGGCAAGACCCGATTGAGCAATTGGCACAAATCAAAATCACACCTTTCCCGATAGGAATAGTCGAGGTATAATCGTCTCGGTTGCCGAATTGAGGTGGTTACGGTGAACAGCCCCTTTAGTAAGATGTGCATGTGTAGTGCCTTCCAATCACACAGAGTCACTGTGAGGGTGTGAACGGTACTGCCTCAAGTTGGGATTGGTTTCAGGCGGGTCACCCACTCCGGGTGGCCCGTTTTTATTTGAGAGGAAGAGCAAGGATGAAAATCGCCGCCAATGTCACCGAATTGATCGGGAATACCCCGCTGGTTCAACTTAACCGCCTGAGCGCCGGACTAAAGGCACGGGTCGTGGCCAAGTTGGAGTACTTTAACCCCGCCCACAGCGTGAAGGATCGGATTGGGGTCTCGATGATCGAAGCGGCTGAAAAAGCGGGCAAGATCACCCCCAACACGATCATCGTGGAGCCAACCAGCGGCAATACCGGGATCGCGCTGGCCATGGTGTGCGCCCAGCGCGGTTATAAACTCGTGCTGACCATGCCCGAAACCATGAGCAAGGAACGCCGCAAACTGCTGCGGGCCTACGGTGCGACCTTGATTCTCACCCCCGGCCCAGAGGGCATGACTGGCGCGATCAACCGGGCCAACGAGATGGCCGCAAAAGACCCCAACGTCTTTATCCCCCAACAATTTGAAAACCCAGCCAACCCGGAAATTCACCGCCGCACCACCGCCGAAGAAATCTGGCGTGATACCGATGGGCAGGTAGACATCCTGATTTCGGGCATCGGCACTGGCGGCACGATCACGGGTGTCAGTGAGGTGATCAAGGCGCGCAAACCCTCCTTTAAGGCCATTGCGGTAGAGCCGGACGCTTCCCCGGTGCTTTCTGGTGGGCAGAAGGGGCCTCATGTGATTCAGGGCATTGGGGCGGGTTTTGTGCCTGCCGTCCTCAACACGTCGGTATACGACGAAGTGATCCGAGTCAAAAACGAAGACGCGATGACCACAGCCCGTCGGGCTGCGGTTGAAGAAGGGCTGCTGGTGGGCATCTCTTCCGGGGCCGCCACATGGGCTGCCCTTCAGGTAGCGGCCCGCCCGGAAAACGCTAACAAACTGATCGTGGTCATCATCCCCTCGTTTGGTGAGCGCTACCTCTCCACGGCGCTCTATGCTGATCTGGAGGAATAAAGCATGTTCGCCCGGATACGTGAGGATATTCGATCCGTCCTAGAGCGCGATCCCGCTGCCTACAGTTGGCTTCAGGTGCTGCTCTGTTATCCGGGCTTACACGCGGTCTGGATGCACCGGCTGGCCCATCGTTTTTGGCGCTGGCGCTGGCGGCTCATGGCCCACTTGATCGCCCGGCTTTCGCGCTGGCTCACCGGGGTTGAAATTCACCCGGCGGCGAAGTTGGGCTGCCGTTTATTCATCGATCACGGGATGGGGGTGGTCATCGGCGAGACGGCGGAAGTGGGCGCGGATGTGACCATTTATCATGGGGTCACCTTAGGTGGGGTGGACCTCACCCATGGGAAGCGCCACCCCACCTTACACGATGGGGTGGTGGTGGGCGCAGGTGCAAAGATTTTGGGGCCCATCACCATTGGGCGCAACACCCGCATTGGGGCCAATGCGGTGGTGGTGAAGGATGTGGAGCCAAATCGGGTGGTGGTGGGCATCCCCGGCAAACCGATTGCCCGCAAAGGGGAATCGCCCAACGGGGTCAAACCGGACTTCCATCACGACATTTTGCCGGATGTGCTGTCCGATCAGATGACCCGCATCAGCGACCGGATGGCGTGGATGGAGCAGGCCCTGCGCACCCTCGCAAAAGGTGAACTGCCCGATCAAGAGAGCATCCCCCTTCCGGAGGTAGAAGCCGACTACGCCATTTAGCCCATGCCCCATCCCGCAGGCGCTGCCCCTCCGCCGATTGTGGGGTAAAAGGAGATCAAAGGGGGGATGAGGTCGATCAGCGAAGGGGGAGTTTTGACACGGCTTCTCACAAACTCCCCCCCAAAAAAGCGCCCCTGATTTTTCTAAACCACCCAAAAACAGCCCGTTTTTTTGACCTCTGCGAGAATCGGTCAGATAGGTTCCGATAAATACATTTGGG
>JACSRJ010000244.1 GCA_014879835.1 Anaerolinea sp. | reverse complement strand
GCCCACTCCTTCACATAGCCGCAGTACATACAAACGAGCCGTCGTGGTGCAAACCAATCCTGACTCCCCGGCGCCAGCAGTGTGATCTGCGCACATGATTCACAACGTGGGCACACCACCAGTATTTCGTCCAGCATCCTGTAAATTTGTTGACCATCATCCCTAAATCGCTGCGGGAGTATGGGGCGTTTCATCCGAGTTCCTCGTATAACAGTTCGCTGTGCGCTCTTGCAGATGCTCTTACAGTCCTACCCCGCTCCTCTCCGCGAAGCGGTAGAGAGTGCTTGCCTTTTGTTACACCCTCAGCGGCGCGGGGTAGGGCTTGGGGTCAAGCTCGGTCTGACCGTTGGTGTTGGCGTCGCTGGCACTTCGCAGCTCACCCTAACCTGTACCGTCCACGGCCCCATGTCGCCGCTCTCTGGGATCGGGATGCCTTCTACCGCCGTACAAATCTGCATCCCAAAGACCTCATCCTGAGTGAAGGTATAACCCATCACCCGGTCATAAGGCATGATCGATGACCCTGAGCCTAGCAACCTACCTGAGGTATAGCAGTCCGTCTGTAAACCCAGAACCGGATGCTCGAAGCGAAGGTAACTGTCACGGAGCGCGTCGGGATATAAAAAGAACAGGGTGCCTTTCGGATTCTGGATTTCAGGCGGGGCGATCAGCGTGAAGTTGGCGTTGGTACCTGCATAGCCGCGCCATTCGCCGCCCGCTTGGGCTTTTACCCCCGCCCCTGTGTTGCGCAGTTCCCCAAACCCGACCGATTTTTTGTGGGGCACACTCACCTCAACGCTTATTCCAGTAGTCAAGCAGATGTCGCCCCATTCGCTGCTGATCAGTTTCTGTGTTCCAATTCGCACCGCCGGCGGCGGGACCACCGCGGCCGTAGGCAGCAGTTGAACCGGCAGCGCCAATACATGAGCGGGATCAAAAGGTTCCGGGTCGCTGGGGGGGCCAGAGGCTCGCCAGTTGGAGTCCAGCGGCACCCTAACCCGTGTGCCCATCGTGGCGGTAGAGGTCTTGCCCGCCGAGGTCACGGTAGCAGCCCCATCAAGGGTATTGATGATCAGTTCTTTGTTCGGCTGTGCCTGCAAAAACACCGTTGACCCCACCCGGATGTTTGCCCCATTCACAAAGAGTTCGATCTTGCCCCGGCCCTGCGGCGTCTGGATCAGGATGCCGTCGCGGGGGGCTTCATGGCACAGGCTGCCCTCCCCCGAACGAAAGTAGAACCCCTGCATGGTCTGAAACACTTTGAGCGATTCAGCCGTGGTCAGGATCGGAGGGGTTGGGCTTGGGATAGCGGTGGGGGTCGTGTGCTGCTGAGTGCGCAGGGGTACCACAAAAGCCACCTCGGTGGCAAGGTAACCGAACGCCTCATTGGTCTGGGTAGCATCGGCCGGGGGCAGCCCCGGATCAGCAGTCCCCAGTTGAGCCACAGCCGTAAGACTCGCAACCCGTTCTGCAATCCATGTTTGTTCGATGCTTTCGGAAGTAGCCAGCACAAACTGATCCGGGTCGGGGGTTGCGCTGTAATGAGTGGCCGTAGCAAGCCGGATCGCCACCCCAGTGGAATAGACATATGCCCGCGAGGTGGCTTCATAAGCCACATTGGTGGCGTGCGCCTCTGAGATCGGTGTGCCCCCATAGGTTGGGGTCTGGGTGGCATAAGCGGTAGCCGACGCCAATAGATTCGCCAATTCGGTCTCAGCCATTTTCGTTCCGGTCAGCAGCATATGCTCCCCATAAGTGGTCTCAGTCATTTGCCCCACCGCTTCGATGGCGGTGGCAGTACCGCCCGCATAAACCACACTGGTTGCAGCCGCGCTGCTGGCTTCTGCCGCGGAGTCCCTCAGTTCTACATCCCCAAAAAGGATTAGCGTGACGTTTTCGTCTGGGGCGGTGTCCGGTAAGCTCGCCTGAAGGCGGAGGATGCTGATCCCCCATTCCTCGGTCGCGGGATCAAAGGCCCCCAGATGGATGGTGCGCACATCCCGAATATCGGCCGTGTCACCGGGCTTGGCAAAAAACAGATCGGAGACGTCGGGTTTGGTCTCAAGGCGCACCCTGCTGTTGCCATAACATAGGCGATTGCGACCAGTCCTCGCGCAGCGCACCTGAGTCAGATCAATCGCCTTGCGCACCAACTCTGGGCAAGTATCGGTCTGTGCCCGAACCGGTAAGGGCATCACAGGCACAGTGATCACCCCCGCCACAAGGCTGACCGTGATCAGAATCAAGAAACCACGACGAACTTGCCGTATCAGCATCAAGGTTTCTCCCGTTGGTTGAGGCCACGAGGACGGTGTTTTTAGTATGCCGGAAGTGTGGAGATGGTGTCAACCAACGCTGCCCCCAAAGATCAGGTAGCCCTTACCCTGTTGAACCTCTCACGAAATCCCCTTCATGTGACCCCTCATTTTTTACCCCCACCCCATGCCGCTTTTCCCCCTCCGCCCCGCTCCCATCTCTGCGCGCACCTCGTACCACTCCGTGGTTAGGCGCGCTGAGGGCAAATGCATCTCCCCTAAATTGGCCGCAAAAAAAGGCGGATCAGATCGATCCGCCTTGGCATCACCAGTTGATGTGTCGCTAGCGGTTGTTTAGCGCAGTGCCGCAGCGGTCACATACTGAACCAGATTGGTCACCACCGGCGGCAGGACGCCCACAATCACCGTGCCACCCACGCAAAACCCGATAGCAAGTAAGAGCATCCGGGGTGCAAAGGGTGCAAAGTCGCCCGTCTCAAACCACATCTTAACGATGATCCGCAGGTAGTAGAAGGCGCTCACTACGCTGGTCAGTACCCCGATCAGGGCGAGCAAGGTCAAGCCCGCATTCACTGAAGAGAGGAACACAAACCACTTGCCCACAAAGCCACCCGTGAGCGGAATCCCCACCAGACTGAGCATAAACACCGTCATGGCCCCGCCTAACAGGGGATTGATCTGCCCCAGCCCGGCGATGTTGTTGATCTCCGTGCCGCTGCCATCCTCGCGCTCCACACACATCACCACCGCAAACGCGCCCACATTGGTGAAGGCATAGGCCAGCAGGTAGATCAGCGCGCCCTGAAGGGCTTCCTGAGCGATGGTCAAGGTGACGGTGGTATCCCCGAAGTCGTTTGCCACCACCGTAAACGATCCAGCAGCGGCCACCGCCATCAGGATGTAGCCTGCATGGGCGATGCTTGAGTAAGCCAGCATCCGTTTGAGGTCTTTTTGAACAATCGCCACAAAGTTGCCTAAAAGCATGGTCAGGGCTGCGATCACGGCAACCAAATCTTGCCACGCCGCGTGAACGATCAGGGTCTGGTTAGGTTCGATCACCAGATCGCCCACCACAAAGGTCGGGATGGCAACGGTGAGCAAGCGCAGCAGGGCCGCGAAGCCGCCCACTTTGGCCGCAACGCTCATGTATGCTGTGACGGGTGTAGGTGCGCCCTGATACACGTCCGGTGTCCACAGGTGGAAGGGTACAGCCGCAACTTTAAAGCCTAAACTGACAAAGATTAGGCCTATCCCAATCAGCATCAGCGCTGGCGAGAGTAATTCGCCAAAGCGCACCCGCTCAAAAATCTCGGTGAAGTTGGTGCTGCCCGCCGCGCCATAAACCAGCGCGATCCCATAGACCATGAACCCGCTCGAAAACGCGCCAAGCAGGAAGTACTTCATGGCCCCTTCCTCAGAGCGCGGTTCGGGACGGCGGAAACCAACCATCACGTACAAGGGGATCGAGAGCAGTTCGAGGGCGATCAGCACGATCACCAGATCGTTGGCTGCGGCCATAAACATTGCACCGGCTGCGGTCATCAACAGCAGGGGATAATACTCACCACGCTGGATTTTTGCCCGCTCTAGGTAGTCCTTAGCGCCAATCACCCCCACAAGGGCGGTGATCAGGGCCGCAATATTGGCAACACTGGTGAACGAGTCAGCGCGGAAAGCGCCAAAAAACGCCGTTTCCTGCTGATTGATCTGAAGCAGGCTAATCACCAGCGAGACCACCACCCCCACCGCCGCCAACCATGCGGTACGCGCCTTGCGTTCTTGGGGGATGGAGATGTCAAGCACAAAGAGGATCGCCGCGCCGAAGGCCAACAGCGTGGCTGGCAGCGCAGCGCCCAGATTCAAGGCTGCTTGGTCGATCATGGTTTATTCTTGCACCACTGTGGTCTGACCGGGCACATAACGCTGGACTTCAGCCGCAAGCGCGCCTGCGGAGGCGTCCATGTAGCCAAAGAAGGGTCGCGGATACAAACCGATCACCAGCGCTGCGATGACCACAACGATCAGAGCGGTGGCTTCGTTCCAACTCAGGGGTGGATACGCCCGTTTGACCGCTTCCATGTCCACCTCATCGCCATGCCCATGATCATCGTGCCCATGCGCATCACCGTGACCCTCATGGCTTTCACCATGAGCCTCACCGTGCCCATGCGCTTCAGCAGGCTGTTTGTACTCACCCATAAAGACCTTGTTCCACATGTAGAGCAGATATACTGCCGCCATGATCACCCCAGCAGTGGCAAACAAGGTAAACCAGAAGCCAAGGACGGGCGATCCAAATGCTCCCAGCAGGATCGTGAACTCACCCACGAAGCCGTTGAGTCCGGGCAGCCCCATACTGGAAAGGGCGATCACGAGGCTCAGCCCACTGAACACGGGCAGTACTTTCCAGATACCCCCAAAGGCGTTGATGTCTTTGGTGTGACGGCGCTCATAGAGCATTCCCACCAGCAAAAACAAGCCGCCCGTGCTGATCCCATGATTGATCATTTGCAGGGTTGCACCCTGAAAACCCGCGGAGTTGAGGGCAAAGATACCCAACACCACAAACCCCAAGTGGCTGATCGAAGAATAGGCAACCAGCTTCTTCACGTCGGTCTGGGCGTAACTGACCCATGCGCCGTAGATGATCCCAATCACCGCCAGCACGGCCACAATGGGCGCGACATCCACCGAGACTTTGGGGAAAAAGCCGATGCAGAAACGAAGCAGCCCGTAGGTTCCGAGCTTCAGCAGCACCCCTGCCAGAATCACCGATCCGGCGGTGGGCGCTTGCACGTGAGCGTCAGGCAGCCACGAATGAAGCGGCCAAATGGGGACTTTGATCGCAAAGGCGATAAAGAAGCCCAAGAAAAGCAGCAGTTCCGTCGGGCCAACAGGGAAGGCGCTCTGGTTGGTCGCCCCCGCAGCCTGAATGGCGCTCATGATCTCCTGCACATTGAAGGTGCCAAAATGGTTGCCCATCCATAGGATGGCTAACAGCATCAGGATCGAGCCTGCCATGGTATACAGGAAAAACTTGACCGCGGCATAGATCCGCTGTTCCCCGCCCCAGATACCCACGATGAAGTACATGGGCACAAGGCTCACTTCCCAGAACACGTAAAAGAGGAACAAATCCTGCGCCACAAAAACGCCGATCATGGCAAATTCAAGCAGGAGCAGGAAGGCATAATAAAGTCGCACCCGTTCCTTGACATGATCAAGGGAAAAGAGGATCGCCAAAGGCATGATGAACCCCGTCAGGACGACCAAGAGCAGGCTCAGCCCATCGACCCCCACATAGTAACTGACCTTAAAGTTGCCAAATTGAAACCACTCCCACAGGTGCTCAAACTGCATCCCGGCTTTGCTGGAGTCAAATGAAAACATCAGCACCAGCGAAGCGCCTAGTGTCAGCAGTGAAAAGCCGAGGGCATACCATTTGATGCGCGCCTCACGCCCACGAGTTAGAAACAAGATCGGGATGACCCCGATCAGGGGCATGAACAGCGTCAGCGTCACCAATAATTCACTTTTGGGTTCCATGAACATCCCCTTCGCGTTTAACGACCTACTGCCTGCCGCAGCAGCGGCAGCAGGATGAGAAAGATCACAATCAGCGCCCCTACGAGCATGGTGAACACGTAGGTGCGAATATAGCCTGTCTGAAGCCCGCGCAAACGCCCGCCAATTGCGGCGACTGCGTCACCAAGGCGTAAGAATGCCTTATCAATCGCGCCCCGATCCACCGGGTTAGCAAGGAACCCGGCAAGGCGATTAAAGGTATCGCGGATCACATTGTTGTGGAAACGATCATGCCACCAATCCCAGTCCACCACATTGGCCAGCCACTTGGAGAGCCGATTGTAGGGGTTTTCGAGCAGGCGAAAATAGGTTTCATCCCAGTAGAGTTTAGCGTTCGCCAGCCGGAAGTACGCACGCAGCCCCGTGGCTTCGAGTTTGTCCTTGCCCGTCTTGGTGAGTGGTTCTGGACTGTAAAGCCGATCCGCCACAAAGATCGCCGCCACTGCAATCACTGTCGCCGTAACGGCCAGCAGGAAGTTAAATTCCAAACCTTTGGTGTAGGGGACACTGTGCTCTAACCATAGGGTCAGGATTTCGTTGGGCACGAGGGGGATATTCACGCCCAGCGGAATATTGAGCAGTCCACCCAGTACCGAAAGCACCGCCAACACCACCAGCGGGAAGGTCATCAGCGCACCATTTTCGGGTGCATGTTCAGCCGCAGCGGTGCGGGGCTTGCCCAAAAACACCAACCGAATCTGCCGCCACATGTAAAAAGCGGTGAAGGCCGCAGCCACGATCAGCAGTCCGAGCGCGATGAAGCCCTCAATCTTGCCATCGTTGAAGCCCCCATTAAAGGCCTTGCCCAAGATTTCGTCTTTTGACCAGAAGCCAGCCAGCGGGATAATCCCTGCGAGGGCCAGCGTCCCGATCAAATAAGTCCAGAAGGTGATGGGCATCTTGCGGGCTAAGCCACCCATGTTGCGCATATCCTGAGGATCAAAGGGCGTTTCTTCTTCGTGCCCCTGATCGCCATGATCCCCGTGTGCGTGGGCATGATGGTGCCCATGCTCCACCGCGTGGATCACCGAGCCAGAACCGAGGAACAAAAGCGCTTTAAAGAAAGCGTGCGTGACCAGATGGAACATACCCGCTGCGTATCCGCCCAATCCTACCGCTGCGACCATAAAGCCTAACTGACTGACTGTTGAGTAGGCAAGGACGCGCTTGATGTCCCACTGCCCGACAGCGATGAAACCCGCGATTAGGGCGGTCACCGCCCCAACGAGGGTCACCACCGCAGAGGAGAGAGGGGCAGCGTGAAAAAAGACGCTGTTCCGGGTGATCAAGTAGATACCGGCCGTGACCATCGTTGCAGCATGGATCAGGGCTGAGACGGGTGTTGGGCCAGCCATTGCGTCTGGCAGCCACACAAAGAGCGGAATCTGAGCGCTTTTGCCTGTTACCCCCAAAATCATGAACAGGGTGATGATGGTCAACACTGCTTCAAGGGACAGGCTGAAGGGCCCAAAGTGAACGATGTGCCCACCTTCAGCAAGCAGATCTTCGGCTTTGCCAAAAATGCCCTTATCGGTCACTGTTTCAGTAGAAGCGCCGTGTGTATCACTCGAAGCGACCGCACCCGGTTCGATAGTCACGGTCTCACCATGGACAGGGCCGGGGATGTGTTCGCCGGGTTTATAGTAATCCAGCGTGCCAAAAGTCCAGAAGGTGAGAAAGATAGCCATCAGAAAGCCAAAGTCACCCACGCGGTTGACGATGAAGGCTTTGCGTGCGGCGTTGCTGTTTTTCCACCCGACGCCATGCTTTTTATCAAACCAAAAGCCGATCAACAAGAAAGAGCAAAGCCCCACCCCCTCCCAGCCCACAAAGGTGACCAGAAGGTTATTCCCGGTGACAAGGATCAACATAAAACCGAGGAATAGGTTCAGATACACAAAGAAACGCGCAAAACGCGAGTCGCCGTGCATGTAACCGATGGCATAAATGTGAATCAGCGTGCCCACACCCGTAACCACCAGCATCATGGTCAGGCTTAGGGTATCTACCCGAAGCTGCCATGGAATGTTGAGGGCGGCGGAGGGGATATACAGCCAGCTATCGAGGATAGGTGGGTTGACCACTACACCCTCATAACCAAACCGGGGCATCGCAAAGGTCATGGTTGCCGCAATGACGAACGCGATCCCTGCCGCGCCACTGGCGACGGTGCCGATCATACGTTCGTTTAAGTATCGTCCCAAAAACAAATTGATCAGCGATCCGGTAAACGGGATCAAGATGACCAGAGGGACGAGTGAGGCAAAATTCTCCATCTATCTAATCCCCTTAACCTTTCAGCGTGTTCAGTTCGTCAATGTCGATGGTCTTTTTCGTCTTGAAGATCGCTACGATCAGGGCCAGACCAACGGCAACTTCAGCGGCGGCAATGCTGATCACAAAAAAGACCGTCATCTGTCCGCCCATATCCCCCCACTGCCGGGCAAAAGCCACAAGGGCAAGATTGGAGGCGTTCAGCATCAATTCAACGGACATGAAGATCATGATCGCATTCCGCCGCACCAGAACGCCTAGAATCCCCATGATAAAGAGGACGGCGCTTAGGATGATGAAGTTTTCAACCGGGACTGTAGGTGGCTGCACTGCGTCTCCCTCCCCAAAAGATGTGATCGGTTCTGCCGGAATGGTAAAGGCTATTCCCATCCTTAGCAGTCAACATTCAAAGCATTTGTTCAATATTCAGCCCGGTGTCTCTCCGGGCTGTATCAGGTGACCTCTGGTTATTCAGCGGGGGTGTTGGTGGGTTCCCCTTGTATGGCCGCAGCATTGGCGGTGATACTTTGATTCATACGTTTGACCACGGGACTGACCACCAGACGCTTACGAACCCGGTGCACCACCTCTTCACGGGCGAGGATGATCGCCCCGACCATTGTCGCCAGCAGGAGCAGCGCCACCATTTCAAAGCCCAACAGATAGGTGGTGAGTAATTCTTTACCCACATTCTGAGGCCCCCCAAAAGACTCAATGGTCTTGAGCACCGGGGCAACCGCAAAAGCTTTGGGACGGACTTCGATGCTGCCGTTGGCCATGACCACCTGCTCCGGCCCCAAGATCAGATATTGGTGCGTTTTGCGAGGGATGCGCAGGGCATCAATGACCGCAACCCGCGTCCCTGCCTGAGCAAACTCGAAGTCATAAGTCCCATCCGGCAGCACCACCACCTCTGAGACCTCGCCATATGCGAGGGCAGGCACAATCACTGTCGGATTGGCCGGGTCAGAACGATGAAGCTGCAAAAACTGAAGGGAGCCAGTATCAGGCATGGCATTGACGACCGTCAAACGCCACGACCCCTCACTGTCAAGGGTGCTCAAATCAGTAGGTGAGCTGATCAGCCTCAGGGCGGTGGGTGTCCCGGCAAGCACATAGGTGACGGTGGACTCAGGCTCAACTTTAAACGGCGCTGCCATGAGCGGCGCTGCCCCGGAGGTTAAAGGATCAGGGCATTCGCTCTCCCCTTCAGGGCAGGCAGCAAAAACCAGTAGATTGTAATCGCCTGTGCGCACCTTGTTGAGCGGGGTGCCCTCCTCAAAAACGAGGTGTTCCGCCATCTTTTGATCGTTGAGATACACATCCACCGCAGGCATCCCATCGACCGCATGTACAAATCGTACTTCCGGCGTCTGGGGGGCGGGTTTGAGCGATCCGATCCCACTCTGGGTGACGACCACAAAAGCCACGATCAAGAAGATCGTGGTCAGGATCACGCTAGCGGTAGGAATCCAGCCGTAATGGGTTGAGCCGCCCCCTAATTTCTCCGCGCCCAGAAGCATGATCACAAACATGAACAGCACCATGATCGCGCCGGCATAAACAGTGATCTGCACCATGGCCAAAAAGGGCGCATTGAGCATCAAATAAAAGAAGGCAACACAGAGCAAGTTAATCACCAAGAACAGCGCGCTGTGAACCGCATTCCGGCTGATCAACATGAGAGCCGCTGCAAAAATGGCGACAGCGGCGACCACAATAAATAGCACAAGTTCAGCCGACATCGGCAAAAACCGTCCTGAAATGGCTAGAGGAAATATCGCTTGTTCAGTTTAGCGCAAACTTTAAGCAAAAGCCAATGTTCTTTTTGAGTGACTTTCCCCAATAAGGTGATTTGAGATACGCGCCTCATCCTTATTCCTGTTAGAAGTTATGCACTTGCCCTCATCCCCCTACGACCGCTTCGCGGTGCCCGCCCCACTGAAGAAGAGGGAAAAGAGGTTCTTGAGGGAGCTTCCCCTTCACACTGCCTCTTTTGATAAATACGGGGCAAAGAGGTTCAACTGCGTAGGTCCTATCCTGTATTACGGTTGCGAAGTGTATTTTCCACCGAAGTTCGCCTGCACAAGGATGCGTACACTGGATTCCCTTCAAAATTCTGCTACACTCTGACTTCGATAGGGAAGTCGAAATCCACCTATCACAACCTACCGTGAGCAGAAGGAATCGGAAATCACTATGGAAGCGCTGGTAAGCCGCCTGAACGAAATGCGTGAGACCGTCGAACATCTGATGGAGCGTCTTTGACTTAGCCGGGACTCGTGCTGAAATCGAAAAGCTGGAGACTGAGGCTGCCTCCCCGACCTTCTGGGATAACCCCCGCAGCGCCCAAACAGCGATGCAGCGTCTGAGCCGTTTAAAGGAAGAAGCCGCGCTTTGGGAAGGCGTCAGCAGCCGCATCAAAGACGCCCTTGAATTGGCTGAACTTGAGGACGAGAGCCTTGAGGCAGAACTGACAACCGAAGTCGATTCTCTCGCGGAGGTGGTGCACAAACTCAACTTTGAAGCCATGATGAGCGGCAAGTATGATCAGGAGGACGCGATCCTCTCGATCCATGCGGGCGCAGGCGGCACTGAATCTCAAGACTGGGCATCAATGCTCCTGCGGATGTTTCTGCGCTGGGCCGAAAGCCACAAGATGGATGTTGAGATCATCGATCAGACCGACGGTGAAGAAGCGGGCATCAAAAGCGCAACCCTCACCATGAAAGGTGCCCATGCTTACGGTTACCTTCAATCTGAGCGGGGAGTGCATCGCTTGGTGCGGATCAGCCCCTTTGACGCCAATAAACGCCGCCATACATCTTTTGCGCTGGTAGAGGTTGTGCCTGATGTGCAGGGTGACATCAACATTGAGATCAACGAGAGTGATCTCGAAATCGACTACTATCGATCCAGTGGCGCAGGTGGGCAGCACGTCCAAAAGAACGAGACCGCAGTGCGCATTGTCCACAAACCAACAGGGATGGTGGTTACCTGCCAAAACGAGCGCAGTCAGCTCCAGAACCGGGAACGGGCGATGCAGGTGCTAAAGGCGCGTTTGTTTGACCTCGAACGGCGCAAACAAGAGGAAGAGTTTGCGCAGCTTAAGGGTGATCATGTGGCCGTGAACTTTGGCAGTCAGATTCGTTCCTATGTACTGCACCCTTATCAGATGGTCAAAGACCACCGCACCGATTATGAGTCGGGCAACACAGGCGCAGTCCTTGATGGACGCCTCGATGAGTTTATGGAAGCGTACCTCAGAGCCAAAGTTGGGCAGTCCTAATACCCTTATAGGGCAGGGGTAAGGCTTTACCCTTCGCCGATTAATTCGCTGCCTTCGCCGCTGCCAAAACGGTAGCCGACCCCAAAGACCGTTTGGATATAGCCCGGATTCTGGGTGTCGCGCTCGATCTTGCGGCGCAGGTTGCGGATATGGACGTCGATGGTGCGTTCATAGCCCGCGTAGTCGAACCCAAGGGCTTCACTGATCAGGCGTTCACGGGTAAAAGGCACGCCGGGCTGGCTCATCATGGTTTTGAGGATGTCAAATTCGGTGGGCGTAAGGTTGATCACCTCCCCATCACGGGTGCAGTGATGGCGGGTGACGTCAAGGATTAACCCTTCATAACTGAGGGGCCGATCCTGTTTGACCAGATCGCCCCCGGCACGCCGCAGCAGCGCCCGAATTCGGGCGACCACCTCGCGGGGGCTAAAGGGCTTGGGGATGTAGTCATCCGCGCCGATCTCCAGCCCAACCAACCGATCCGCTTCCTCGACCCGCGCCGTAAGCATCAGGATGAAGGCATCTGAGCGCTGACGGATTAGGCGGCACACATCAAAGCCGTCCATATCAGGCAGCATCAGATCAAGGATGATCACGTTCGGCTTTTCGCTCCACACCGTCTGTAAGCCCGTCCGGCCATCGGCAGCGGAGAGGACATCAAAACCGCTCTGCTCCAAAAACCGGGCGAGCCAATGGACGATCTTCGCTTGATCTTCGATAATCAGCACCCGTGTTTTGGCGCTCATCAATCAGTTCCATCCCATGATCTCGTGAAGATATGGGATGAGCATCTCGGCAGCGCGGCTCTGTCCTGCGGCGTTTGGGTGAGCACCATCGGTGAAGTGTTCCGAGGTAAGCCAACCGAGGGTGTCCAGATACAGAAGTTTCTCATCACCACGCCGCGCCTGAACCGCACCCTTGAGCGCTGCCTGATATACTGGCACACTCCCCCCGTTGAGACCAAAGGGTTGAAGTACGATGATCCGTGCGCTGGGGTTATGGGCCCGGATGGTGGCCAAAAAACGCACCATTGCACTTTGAAAGTTTGCTTCTGGCACAGTGGGGTTGGTGGTATCGTTAGACCCTAAATTGATCAGGATCAGGTCAGGCTGCCACGCCCACAAGTTGGAGAGGGAGTTTTCGGCCCGATGCAGCAGTGAGTAGCGTGCAGGCATGGGTTTACTCTCCGAGGGTGGGGTATCGTAATCGTGGATTAACCCAGCGCCAGTGACCGCAATCAAGCGCACTTCAGCGTCAAAGGTCTCAGCCAATGTCCCCCCATAGGTGAGCCGAGCATTGTGATCGGACGGGGTCTCGTAGCCGCCCATGCCGTTCATCCGAAAGCCCACCGTGATCGAATCACCAATGATCTCGATCTTGCGCCGGGGTAGGGGAGCACCCGCCAAAGCCCCTCCTGAAGCCAAACGCAGCCCCTTAAAGGTAAGCGTCCCTTCACTGACTTTGATCACCTCCAACACGCCTTCTGAGTCGGTGATCTCCAGCGGAAAGGTTTGGTCACTCAGCGCAGGGATCAGCAGCGACTTCCATTCACCCCCATTGACCCGGTACTGCACCAGACGAGGCACATCAGTGGACATAGGTTCTGGGGCATTCTCGGCGCTAAAGTGTAGGGCAACGGCCATGCTGTTGAGGTACTTCACCCGGAAGCCGGTGCCCGCCCATGTCCACAACATCGTTTCGCCGCGCTGAACGCGCCCTAAATAGTAAATCGCCCGCTCCACAGGCGAAAAACGCACATCGCTTTGGGCCTGTGCCATCCCTAAGGGGAGGATCAGTGCCGCCAAGATGATCACGATCAGAAATCGCTGCTTCAGCATCGCCCCATAACTCCCTATCACCCAAACATTCTTTTTTGAGCTTTTGAGTCGGTCTTTCGGATTCAACTTTGGCACATTTTTGGAGAATGGGCTAATCGCAAATGACGCCTTTGAGGTGATCACTTCGAGCTGATTGCCCCACCGGGCACTTTGTCCCACAGGATATAGGGTGAATCGCGCCTCAGGTAGATCGTCCCGATGGGGGTTGAGAGCGGCTGATAACCTACCAAATAGGGTTGTGCGCTTTCAGGTTCGGCCCAAAGCTGCACAACCACATCTGGGCGCAGCCCTCCGATGGAGTAGCCATAATCCCACTTCAGATGACCGGGGTAGAAACGATCCCACTGCGAGTGTTGGTGCATGGGCAGATGGGCGATGAGGCGGTCATTTTTGCCCAGAATATCCACCCCCGGACGATCTGCGAAGTAGGGGATGATCCCCGCCCATGTGACTCCCAGACGCGCTTGAGGGCTGGTGAAGGAACGGGTCAAAAGGGCGGTTTGCACCATTAAGGGATTCCAGTTGACATTGAGTGATCCCCCCCGCAGCAGCCATTCATCATGAATCAAATAACCCTCAACGGGAGTGCGTTGGGCATTAAAGGTGATGAAATGGATCAGCGCGAGTAGGATCACCACGGCTGCACCCAAAGCCCGATAGGACCACGCCCGGAATGGGGAAAGCGGGAGGTTGAGGCGCTGCCATCCTTGCTCAGCCGCCTCCACCAAAAGGCTGAGGGTGATCCCCAGCAGGACAAAAAAGAGGGGCAGCACCACTGAAAGGTAACGATTGACGTTGCCCCACCACTCCCATGCATCACCGCCCACATAAATTGTGTAGAGCATCTGGGTCAGGCACAGCCACCCTACCAGCAGCAGGGGACGGGTGCGCCGGAGAAACAGCCCCACAAAAGGCAGCACCCCGATATTGCCCAAAAACATCAAAGCGACCTCGCCCCCCCGCGAAATGCGCCCCCAGAAGGGATAACCTTCCACTTTGAGGTAGTAGGTGTTGGGCAGCCAATCGCCAAAATAGAGCAAACGAAAGAGGGTTTGGGGGAGGATGAAGACCCCAAAGATGCTCAAACCTACCCGCAGGTGTTGGGCGCGCAGAGTGGGCATGGAGAGCCACAGAAAAAAAAGGGACGCGCCATAGGTGACGGTCATATCGATCCGCACCAGTGTGGCCACGCCCAGAATCAGGTAAACCAACGGCGAAAAGCGCTCCTGTTCGAAGGTAATCACCATCTGCCGGAAGGCCACACTGACCATCAAGGCCAGTAGTCCAACTTCCGTCCCTTGTAGAGTCCAAGTGTTAAGGGGCAGTGAAAAGGCGCAAAAAAGCGCTGCCACAATCTGGGCAAACAGCGCCCCCCGTCCCAAAGAACGGGCCAAACGCCCGGTGACGTCCCAGATCACGGCCACATTCAGGACTAACAGGATCGCGCCGAGGTCCTGCACATAGAGACTGGTTCGTTCTGGCGGCACAGGCAGCAGGTGAACCACGGCCATGATCAGCACCCACAAAGGATTGGTGAACCCTTCGACTCGATCCCCGCCGGGGTTCCACGCCAGTTCATGGGACTGCACCAGATTGCGCGCATAACGCATCGAGATCATGGCATCATCAAAGAGGCTGTAATAACGGGTGCCCTCGATCTCAAAGCTGGTGTTGTGGATGAAGTGGGCTGCGTACAGGAGATAAAAGCCCATGATCCCGCTCAGGATCAACAGGGGCAGCAGTCTCAGTCCAAAGGCGCGCATGGCTCTCAGCCTGAAGGGGTGGGCTGAACCCGATCCCGGTTGAAGTCCACAAAAGAAGTGGTTGCAGCCCGCACTGTCACGGGCTGTTGATAACGTATCCCGTCCACTTCAACGGTGACCCAGTAATCGCCCGCAGGCACATCACCGATCACAAAGTTCTCGCGCCACACTTCATCAGGGTTGACGTTCCAAAAGCTCTGCCCCTCCATCCAGTGGGGGTTGACATAGGTGGTGGTGCTGTCGATGGCTTTGCCGTCGCGCCACAGTTTCACGGTCGCATCCTGAACAATATCCCCATTGGCCCGGGTGATACGCCCGGCGATGACCCCATGCCCATTGTAGGGAACCATCCACAGAATCGGGTTGCGGGTCTCGCTGTATTTGTTTTTCTCCACCCGCACCTCAAAATGGACGTGAGGGCCGCTCACGATTCCGGAACGCCCACTCAAGCCCACAGTATCACCCATCCGCACCCGCTGATTGGGTTCCACCAAAATGATCGAAAGGTGCGCGTAGAGGGTGTAAAGGGGCTTGCCCTCAAAACCAAAGTCATGCTGAATGATCACCACGTTCCCGTAAGAATAGGCCCGATCTACCCAACCGTCCTCAGCCCACACGTAGTTATCAGCCGCCCAGATGACCACCCCGTCGCCAGCGGCATGAACTTCTTTGCCGTCAGGGTTGGGCAGATCGATCCCGTGATGGATGCGCCACAAATTCTCAGGCCCATTAGAGCCATACACGTACCAGTAAATTTCGGAACTGTTGGCGCTGGCGCTCACCGGGCGCCGAAACCAGAAGTGGTCGCGGGGATCAAGGGAGAGCGGTGCAAGTTCCGGTGGTGGCGAAAATTCCCCACGAGTCACCTGAGGGTTGCGGTTCACGGTCGGGCCGGAAGGCGCAGCGGCCACGGCCGTTGGCGCAGGGCGAGTCGGTTGGACAGGCATATAGCGAGTCGCGGTGGGTGTCGCCGACCAAAAATCTGTGCCTGCCGGGGTCGGGGTAGGGGGATCAAGGGTTGGCAGGGCCACATACACGGTGGGCTGTGGGGTGACCTCCACAATCTCTCCTCTGATCACATCCTGCCAGCCAGAGTCGCGCACCGTTGGGGTAAAGTCCGGGGTATCACTGGCCTTCACCTCGGTGGATTCAAGGGCGCTGGTGGGTGGTAGGGAGTTTCGCAGCAGCAAAAACGCCCCCAATGCCAGTGCCACGATCAGCACCAAGATACCGCCGAGGTCTTTTCTCAGCCCGCCCATCAAGACCCTCCACCATCCGGTGGAATGGGGGTGGGTGAGCGCTGTGCGGGCGCGGTGAGGCTGGGCAGTGGCGGACGGGTTGGGGCAGGCGTTGGGCCAAAGAGGAAGGCGTCAATCTCGGTCTGAGTATAAAGCTCAAACATCGCCTCCGCCCAAGTGAGTGATTCGCGTTTGTCAAACTCCCAATAAAGGATGCTGGGGAAATTGCTGCGCCACTGGGGATCGGCGGGGATGCGTTCCCAACCAAAATCAGCCGCCAGTAGGGTGAAGTCCACATAATAACCCTTGGGCACGGTTGTGCGCCGCTGCCCACCAGCTTCAAACACCTGTGGATCGCTCGACTGGGTGCGGCTGACCATATCCCATGGGATGCGCTTGAGTGGTTCGCCTAAGCGCCCATCCTGAAAAGCCCCTTCGACCCGCACATACACCCGCCAATAAGTGTAACCTTCAATATCCTCTCGGATGATCTCAATGGGTGCAGGGTTGTTAAAGATCAAGTTCCGATCAAAGGCAAAAGCACGCCCTGCGTAGTGCCAGCTTTGCCGTGATTGTCCCGGCTCCGGCAGGCGATCCCGTGTCCAGAGGGTATCGGCCAGTGTGCCCAGAAAGTCATAACCGATCTTCTGGACGGCCGCTTCGCGCAGAGACATAAAGGAATCATCCACCCGATCTGAAAGCACGGGTAGAGGGGCCGTGATCCCGTTCAACCGCCGGAAAAGGTAAAAAGGCGGATTAACACGGGTGGTATCGACCGATTCGGTGTAGAGGGGCGACCCGGCGCTTTTAACCCCGCCGCTGTCGATCAAGGACTGTGGCAGAAGGGCCGCGGTCCAACTGGGCTGTCCTGCCCGCCCCGGTAATGAGATTGCCAGTGAAGAGGCCACCCCAATCCCGCTCGAAAGGGCCCCCACAAGGGTCGTTTGATTGCCCGCATCCAAACCAAAAAGCAGACTCCGTCCGTCCGGTGACCATGTGGGTTCGCGCCCCCGTCCGACGGTGACCGGATCGGCAGCAGGGTTGTTTACGGAGCGTGAAAAGACCAGTTCGATGCCTCTGGCAAGGGCGCTGTAGGCAATATTTTCACCGTCAGGACTCCACGCCGGATGATCTTCGTCAATGTCTGGGGTATTGGTCAGGCGCAGGGCCTCATCTTCGATGGGGCGATCAAGGCTGATCACGTAAATCTCAGCATTGGCGTCACGCAGGCTTACATAAGCGATATTGCGCAAGCGGCTGGGGGCTGGGCCCCATGCTGGTGAAAAATCCGGGGCAGGGTTGTAAGTCAGGCGGCTTGGGGGCGCGCTGGCATCAGAAGGGACGATATAAATGTCCAGATTATCGTTGATATAGGCTTCATAGGCGATAAAAGCCCCGTCAGGACTCCACGTAGGATTGGCCTCATAACCGGGGGTGAAAGTGAGCCGGGTGATCGCGCCACTCTCGATCTCTAAAGTATACAGCTCCCAGTTGCCATCACGACGGCTGGTAAAAGCGACCCGTTTGCCGTCAGGACTCCACATGGGATCCCGATCATCCACAGGGGTGTTGGTCAAACGCAGAGGCTGCGACTGCCCAATACCCATGGTGAACAAGTTGTCCCGGCCATTGATCCGCAGTGCATAAACGATACTGCCCCCAACCCGCAGTGGATCGGGGACGGGAGTAGCCGTCGGCGGTGGGGTAAGGGTTGGGGTAGCGGTGGGAAGGGTAGGCAGGATAGGCAAAACCACTTCACCCGCACGGGTAGGAATAGCTACCCGCCCGCTGTTGGCATTGGTCGTCCACAACACGATCCCGATCAAAGCGATGAGCAGCACCACCGTGAACAAACTCAGAACGCGATTTTGCGATTTGAGGGGGTCTTCCCGGACGAGGGTACGTGGGGTCAGGTCTTCTGCCCGACGGGCCATGACCTCACGCCGACTCAAGGTGGCGCTGTAGACATCACGTCCAGCGCGGGCGGTGCGGGTCAGGACCGCAAATAAGGTCAGAATCAGGGCCACAAACGAAAGACGCACCAAATACAACTGCCGCAGCAGCCATTGACTGCCCCAGATCAGCGCTTGCAGCAGGGCATTGGTTAACTTATCAGTGAGCCGGAAAGCCCGAACCAGCATGTTCACTCCGAGAAGGCGATTACATCCCCGCAATAATACAAAAAAGCGCCTACTCCCGCAATAAGTGAGCGCCTGTGGGTCTTCAGCCTTTCCGAACCAGCCCCATCCAGCAGGGTTCCCTTAACAGACGGTCCCATTCCCCCGATTGGGCTTCCTCTGAACACCGATTCCCCGGTGATTGTCGCCCTGTGCCTCTAAGCGGTTCCAAGATGCGCTATACTGAACGGAGGTGTTGCAGACGAAATCTAAGGAGTGCATCTCATGCGAACCTTACCTTTAGTGCGACGTGCAGCGCTGCTGATACTGATCGGCGCGCTCACCTTCAGCGTTTTCCAAACAGTTCCCTCCTCCGCGCAGGAAGGGAAGCGACGTCTAGCCGCCTATAACCTTGGCCCCGTCCAAACGGAGGGCAGTCTTGCCCCCTACAATGTTGATCCCGATCTGAATACTGTGATTCTCTCTGAAATCCTTAATCAGGATCAAAAAGCGTATTTAGCGCGCAATCTTTTTGTGGTCAGTCCCTCGCCAGAATTGATGTTCTACACAGTATACGAAAAGGCGCGGTACGACTTCCAACCCATGTACATCACTGTGGACTCGATGCTTCACAGTTTCCATCTGGTGTTCAAAAAGCATCTGCGTTCGGCGGAGATGAAGTTTATCCCCATGCTCAACCAGATGAACGAAGTGTTGGTTGCCAAATCTTATGAACTGTATCAGTCGCTCAAAGGCACTGCATGGGAAAATGCGGCCCTGCATACCCTTGCCTATTTCAGCATGGCTGCCCTGCTTTTGGAACCTCAGATGCAGGTTCCAGCGGAGGCTATGCCTTTGGTAGAGCCTGACTTGCAAAATGCCCTTGCCGCCTCCGCGATCAGCAAGAGTTTGATCTTCCCGGCGCTCGAATTTGG
Source organism: Anaerolinea sp. (assembly GCA_014879835.1). Lineage (GTDB taxonomy): Bacteria > Chloroflexota > Anaerolineae > Aggregatilineales > UBA2796 > UBA2796. The sequence goes on along the minus strand of JACSRJ010000244.1, from coordinate 26,972 downwards.
TGAGGACTGGTCGCAGTATAAACCGCGCAGTTATTACGCCGATGATGAGTTCCTCTCCAACTACTTCCGCTGCATGATGTGGTACGGACGGCTCACCTTCCGCCTGAGCGAACCAGAAGAAACCCGGTCAGCACTGTTGGCCACCCTTGCTTTCCGCGATTCTGGGGCGCGCCCGACGTGGCAGCGTATCTATGATGTGACCACCTTTTTTGTGGGCGAGGCCGATAACCCCAGCATCGAAAAGTACCTCGAAATTGGGGAACAGGTGTATGGCCCTAACTTTGGGATTAACGAACTGCAAAGCAAAGATATTGATCCTTTTGTGGAGGTGGCCAAAGCCCTGCCTGCCCCCCGGATTCTGAATGTGGTCATTTCCGATACAGATAACATCGATGAAAAAACCGCTGGCTTGGCCTTTATGGGACAGCGCTTTGTGTGGGATGCGTTCGTGTTCCGCGAGCTGATCTACCGCAATGTGGGCACCCCTGAAAATCCCCGCCCACTGCCGATGGCGCTGGATGTGTTTGCGGCCCTTGGCTCCGAACGGGCCCTTCAGATTCTTGGTGATGTGGGCGCGACGGGCTTCCCCAATTACACCGAGCAGATGAACAAACTGCTGACGCAGGTGGGTGGGGTGACTGACGATGAGTGGACGCTCACCATGTATAACAGTTGGCTGTATGCGCTGGACAGCCTTACCCCTACGATCCCGGCGGGGTATCCTTCGTTTATGAGCGGCGCTGCCTATCTGGATCGGCTGCTTTATGCGGCGTTGGGCAGCTTCACCGAGTTGAAGCACAATACCGTCCTCTACGCCAAACAGGCTTATGCTGAGATGGGCGGCGGTGGCGGCATCGACAAGAGCAACCCGCCAGCCCCAGAACTGCCCCCAAACTATGTTGAACCCCTACCCATGCTGTGGGCCCGACTGGCCGCACTGGCCGAGATGACCGAGTCTGGCTTGAAGGAACTAGGGCTTCTCGAAACGGAGTTTGAGGCCGCCAAGGATGTGGCCCTCCGTGAGGTTGCGGTCAAGTCTCGGCGGATGCAGTCCTTTGCCGAAAAGGAGCTCCGAGGCGAGATGCTTACCGGTGAGGAGCAGGATGAGCTCCGTTTTTACGGCGGATGGCTGGAGAATATCTACAACGCCACCCGCGATGATCCCGAAAGTAACTATTTCGGGGTGCGCGGCGGTTTTGCGGCGGAGGAAGAACCCCGTGCAGCCGTGGTCACGGACATCGCCACCGATCCCCAAAGCGGGACGGTACTTCAGATCGGCACGGGCAACGTCTATAATATCTTCGTTGTGGTACCTATCGGCGAAAAACTGTGGCTGACCAAAGGTGCGGTTTACAGCTTTTATGAGTTCCCCCACCCACTCAAAGATCGACTCACGGATCGCCAGTGGTGGAAGATGTTGGATGAGGGTGTCGCTCCCTCCATCCCGGCATGGACAAATACCTTCATTTCGCCCACCAGCGTCCATGCGGAATTGGAAGGGGTGATTAACAACTTCCAACTGGTTCTACGGGATCAGTTGTGGTGGAATCCGCCTGACGAATATGTGCGGGTGGCTGGAGATTCAAGCCTCAGCGAAGGCATGATCGCCTATTTGCGTGGGCAGCTTGAGCCGCTCGCTGCGGCGAACCAGTATGAGGGTCGTACCTTGATCGATACCAGCTTCCGCAGTTATGATCAGGTTAACGAAACGACCTTCATCGTCACCACCCGTGAAACATGGCGGGGTGAGCTGTATGATGTCAGTGATAAAGGTATGGATTACGATGGAACCAAGGTTGCAGAGCGCGGGCCCTATCAGATCGATGTGACCTATACCCTCGAACTGCTTGAATTGGGGGATAATACACCTGCCTACACGTACTGGAAAGTCGTTAATGCCGTCACCAATTCCCCCTTACCGGAGTGGATCAGAATTCAATGAGTGTGAAGCGGATAATCGTTCTTGTGATCATGATTGGCGCGGCGCTGATGGGGGCACTGCTCACTCAGCGCCCCGCCGCTGCTGGAGACAATACGCCCCCGCCGGATGTGACTCTGTTCCCGCTTTTGTTCCGGCGGGATGCACCCCCTGAAGGCGCTACCGCCACTATCCTGAGTGTGGGCGATACCTCCTTTGGGCGGGGGCTTCAGCCTTTTGCGGCAGAACGGGGCATGGATGATCTGCTCGCCCCGACCGCACCCCTCATCCGCAGCGCCGATCTGGCTATTGGCAACTTTGAAGGGGTGATTGCAGCCGAAGGGGTCGGCGAAAAACAGCCCGGTGCATACCGGTTGCGTTCCGAAACTGGCGCGGCCGCGGCGCTTGCCCGCGCTGGTTTTGATCTATTTTCCCTCGCCAACAACCATAGTCTGGATTTTGGTCCCGGCGGATTGAAATCTACCATGGAACACTTTAAGCAAGCCAAGATCAAGACTTTTGGCGCGGGTACAACCCAAGAAAACGCTTATGCGCCTGTGGTCACTGAGGTGAATGGCATTAAGGTCGTGTGGCTTGGTTACACCATGGTCAATGATCCTTACCGCACCTACCGCGACTGGGATGGCGAGGGCATTCGTGCGTGGATCAACATCTACGACGACTATACCAAGATCATTCCCCAAATCAAGGCAGCGCGGGCCTTAGGCGATGTGCTTATCGTTCAAATTCATTGGGGCCATGAGTACGTCACCTGCCCAAGTGATTGGCAGGTGCGAGTCGCCCATGCGGCGGTGGATGCGGGTGCAAGTTTGGTGGTTGGGCATCACCCCCACGTCATTCAGGATATTGAAGTCTACAATGGCGTGTTCATTGCCTACAGTCTGGGCAACTACCTCTTTGATCAGGAAACTCGCCCCGGGTTGGGGCTGTGGGCGCGGGTTGACAAACAAGGGGTCGTAGACATTCATGGCTTGGGTCTGAAGTCCGGCTTTTTGCCCGAATGGGACGAACCTGCTCGGACGGCGGCAAATTTGCGCAATACCTGTCGGCCCCAGCCGGGTGCTTCTGCCCTTTTTGGCTATAATCCTGATGGCTTTAGCCGCCTTGAAGAAACAGCCCCAGAGCCTTCGCGCTTTTACTGCCCGGAGGATAACACCCCCTTTGAGGTGGGGTATGTTGATCTCAAAGGGGATGGTGTTCCAGAACGTATCGTGATTCGGGATCAGCGTCTCTCGGTTTACGAGGATGGGCGCGAGATTTACCGCACCATCCCCCTGTGGAAAGTCGTTGATGCTGCCCTCGGAGACCCCAACCAAGACGGTCGGTTTGAGGTGATAATGCTTGTCTGGAAACAGGATGAACCCAATCTCCCTGTGACCACCCACCCTTTTGTTTTAGGCTGGCGGCGGGGTAAGTATCAGGTGATCTGGGGCGGATCAGCGACCCTTAAACCACTTCAGGCGCTCACTGTAGGTGATCTTGATGGGGATCGCCTCGATGAACTCATCACCCTTGAGCGCGAACCGGGGGCGCTCCCCTGTGATCCTTCGGTGCGGGTGGTCGTCCTCGGTTGGAACGGTTGGGGCTTCACCCAGCGCTGGCAGAGTGAACCGGGTGCATTTGGCGCAGTGGATGTGATTAACCGTGCGGGCAAACCCGCGATTTTGGCCCAAAGCTGTTGAGGTCAGCCCCGACCATGAGCGATGAAACCTTCCTTTATTTGACCACCATCGGACGTAAAAGCGGTGAACTCCGCCAAATTGAAATCTGGTTTGTGGAACTGGAGGGGCGTTACTATATGTGCTCTGAAGGGCGCGAACGTTCCCATTGGGTGCAAAATATTGGGCAAAACCCTCAGGTTACCTTTAGCGTGGGCACACGCGCTGATCAGGGCGCATCCCTGCCACTTACATCCGCCAAGGGGCGCATCCTGCACCCTGATCAGGATCAGAAAGTGGTACAGGCGGTGGCGTCCCAGTTTGATCACAAATACCAATGGAGTGAAGGGTTGTTTGTGGAACTTACTCCCGAAGGGGTAACAGCGTGAGAATCTCGATCCTTGATATTCAACGGATGAAAGCATCGGGCCAACCCATTGCGGCCATTACTGCCTATGATGCCCCGACTGCCCGTCTCATCGAAGGCGCAGATGCGCCCCTGATTCTGGTGGGAGATTCGTTGGGCATGGTTTTTCAGGGGCAGGACACGACCATCGGGGTGACTCTGGATGACATGATTTATCACGGACGGATCGTGGCACACGCCACCCAACGGCCGCTGATCGTGGTTGATCTACCCTTCATGAGTTACAAGATCAGCGTTGAACAGGCCCTTACGGCGGCGGCGCGGGTGATGCGGGAAACGGGCGCGGGTGCGGTCAAATTGGAGGGCGGCACAGAGGTTGCCCCAACGGTGCAGCGCATCGTTGAAAGCGGCATTCCGGTGATGGCCCATATCGGACTGATCCCTCAAAGTTTTCACCAGTTGGGCGGATGGCGTATTCAGGGACGTAAGATTGACGCCGCCAAACAGCTTTTGAACGCAGCGCTGACTCTTGAGGCGGCTGGAGCATTTGCCATCGTCCTTGAAAGCATCCCGATCACGGTGGCCAAGATCATCACCCAAAAGCTAAGCATCCCCACCATTGGCATTGGCGCGGGAATCCACTGTGATGGGCAGATACAGGTACTTCACGACGTTTTGGGGTTGAGTCCCCGGCAGCCTAAACACGCCAAATCCTTCGCCGATCTCAAGAGTGCGATTCATGGTGCGGTCGCGGCTTATGTGGAGGAGGTGGCTTCTCGCGCCTTTCCCACTGCGGAACATGCCACTGATGTTGATGAGCAAACTCAGGCGGAGTTAAACGAGGTGTAACTTAGAATGCGGATTGTGGAACTGCGACGTCACACCATGCGGGTGATCCCCGGCAAGCACCTTTCTCAGGCAGGGGTCACACTGGCCCGCACAGTGGGTCAAACGATGGGTCATTTTGATCAGGTGCTCACCAGTGAATTGCCGCGGGCTTATGAGACCGCTATCGCCATGGGGTATGCCGTGGATGGGCAGTATCCTGAACTGAATACTACCGGTGATTCAGTTGAGGCCGAAGTGCCCTATCCTGCATCTCCGGCCCAGTACAGTGCCGCGATCAAAGCCGGGGGTGCAGCCAGTGAAGCTGCTAAAAACCTTTACGCCTTTCTCAAGAAGGTGGTTCAGGCCTTACCCAACGAAGCCGCCGTGTTGATGATCTCTCACGGTGGGGTGGTTGAACTGGCGGCCATCGGCTGTATGCCCAACGAAGATCATGCCGCGTGGGGTGCGCCTTTCAGTTACTGTGAAGGGGTGCGCCTCAGTTTTGAGGACGGCCAATTTACCCACCTTGAAATTTTGCGAGTCGATCAGGGTAATCCGTCCAAATAGTAGATAGCTGTAGATCGCCGTAAATAACTGCTGTAAATAACTTAGGACAAGAAGGCGGATTTATGACCACCACCAAACGCCTTGGGGTAGAGGCTTCTCCCCGTGAGCATGAGCGCAATCCGGGCACAACCCTTGATCTGGGATGGGTGCAAGAAGCCCGCATCAACAAGAGCGCCGTGGAGCGCCGGGCTGCGACGTTGATCACCCGGCGCACAGTCAAAAAGGACTGGCAGGCGGCGTGGCTGCTGCGGGCGATCACCTGCATCGATCTGACCACCCTTGCAGGCGATGACACCCCCAGCAACGTGCAGCGTTTGTGCGCCAAAGCCCGTCAACCGGTGCGGGCTGATCTGCTCGAGGCCATCGGGGTTGCAAATTTACCTGTCAAGGTGGGTGCGGTATGTGTTTATCACAACCTGATCCCCGCGGCGGTGGAGGCCCTGCGCGGCTCCGGGATACCGGTAGCGGCGGTCTCAACAGGCTTTCCGGCGGCCCAAAACCCACTGCGCCTCAAAATTGAAGAGATCAAAGAGTCGGTAGCTGCGGGTGCAGCCGAGATCGATGTGGTGATTAGCCGCGCTCATGTGCTGCGGGGCGAGTGGAGCGCTCTCTATGATGAGGTTGCCGCCTTCCGCGAAGCGTGCGGAACTGCGCATCTCAAGGTCATCTTAGCCACAGGCGAACTAGGCACCCTTCGCCATGTGTCACAAGCAAGCCGGGTGAGCATGATGGCTGGTGCGGACTTTATCAAAACTTCAACAGGCAAGGAGTCGGTCAACGCGACCCTGCAATTTGGTTTGGTGATGACCCGGGATATTCGTGAGTACCGAGATCGCACCGGCTATGAGGTTGGTTTTAAGCCTGCTGGCGGTATCCGTACTGCCAAGGGTGCCCTTGACTGGCTGATCCTGATGAAAGAGGAACTTGGGCTGTCGTGGACTCGGTCAATCCTATTCCGCATTGGGGCAAGTGCGCTTCTGACCGATATTGAACGCCAGCTCTCCCACCATCTCACCGGGCGTTATGCCTCAGATCGGTATCATCCCATGCCCTGAGGGGCGCTGACTGCAGAACTGTCAGCAATCAGAGTAATGGACGGATTGGACGATCATGCAGCACAATCCCTTTAACGATCACTGGCGTGAATGCCTGCGGGCCCACTATCGCCATGTGATCACGGTGAACGACACCCAGAATGAGCAGAGTTTGCATCAGGTATTGCTCAATATCGGGGTGAGCGAGAATGACCTCGCTTCGATCCGCGCTGAAGCGCTCAGACCGACTGAATCTGAGACCATCATTCAAAGTGACCAAGAGGAAGGTATGCCCACCTATCACGTTGATCCTGAAGCCGAACGCGAGGCCCTCGCACGTCTGGAGTCCCAACTTGTCTCCATGGTGGAGACACCCGCCACCGTGCCCCTTCAGGAGCAGGAGGAAACGCCTTCCCCACCGCTCATTGAACTCCCTGATCTGCTTGGGATGATCGTGGAGCCGTCCACGCTGGATTCAGCCCCGGAACCGGAATTAGAAGAAGCACCCTCAGAACCGGATGCACCTCCTGATGAGCCGGAGCCGCCCGCGCTAACCCAGCTATCATTGTTTTGATCATGTTCATCATGATGAAAGCCTGTTTTCCCCGATCAGTTTGAAAGGAGCTGTTGATGCGCCGCTGGAATGGTTGGGGCGAGGAGCTTACCGATTATGCCCTTCATGGTGAGCCGCTCCTTGAAAAATGGGTAGGGCGAGGCACGCCACCCCGCGATGCCGCCTTTGGCGATGTGATTCGGACAGTGCCTCCTTCACGGTTGCCAGAACATCCCCTCCTTAAACGGGAGGCTGAGATTCGGCTGCTCCACGCACGGGGGCAAAGTTTCCCTGATTGGGTAGCCTTGCGCAGTGGTCAGATCACAACTTTCCCCGATGCAGTCGCCTTCCCCGAAAGCGCCGCACAAGTGCGTGAACTGCTTCAGTTTGCCCGATCTGTGGGCGCAAAAGTCATCCCTTATGGCGGGGGGACTTCGGTGGTGGGGCATATTAACCCTGAAGCCAGCGCCGAGCCTGTCTTGACGATCTCAATGGCCCGCTTAACTCGGCTTAGCCGGTTTGATCAACACAGCCAAGTGGCAACTTTTGGGGCCGGCGCGACGGGACCGGATGTTGAAGCCCAACTTCGAGCGCATGGATTTACCTTGGGGCACTTCCCCCAGTCCTTTGAACTTTCGACCCTCGGCGGTTGGATTGCAGCCCGATCCAGCGGACAGCAGTCGATCTATTACGGACGGGTGGAGCGTTTTTTTGCAGGTGGAGAGGTTGAAACCCCATCAGGGAGTCTGCACCTCCCCGTGTTCCCTGCTTCGGCTGCGGGTACTGACCTCCGCGAGATGATCCTCGGCTCCGAAGGGCGCTTGGGCATCATCACCGAAGCCTCTGTGCGGGTCACCCCTTTGCCTGAGTATGAGAGCTTTCAGGGGATATTTTTTCCGAGTTTTGAAGCGGGCATGGAAGCCGCACGGTCAATGGTTCAGGGAGGGCTGCCCATCTCCATGCTGCGCCTGAGCAATGCCACCGAGACCATGACCAACCTTGCCCTTGCTGGACGTGAACGATTAGTTGGGATGATCGAAAGGCTGCTGCGGAGTTTTCAAATTGGCCCAAACAAAGCCTTGATGGTAGTGGGGTACACAGGGTCCAAAGCCCTCTGTCGCACTGTCCGTGCGGAGGTGATGAAAACTGTCCGCGACTGTAGGGGCACAGATCTCGGTATTGGGCAAATACTTGGCTCCCAGTGGCGCAAATCTCGGTTCCGCACCCCCTATTTGCGCAACACCCTTTGGGAAAAGGGCTATGCCGTTGATACCTTTGAGACGGCCCTAACATGGGACAAAATTCCCGCCTACATTCAGTCGGTGGAGGCGATCATCCGCACTGGTTTAAGCGACAAAGGTGAGCGCGTCCATGTTTTTACGCACCTCTCACACCTCTATCCACATGGGGCGAGCGCCTATACCACCTATCTATTCCGCATCCCTGCTGATCCAGCCGAAACGCTGCTCCGTTGGCAGCACTTAAAAGCCGCGGCCAGCGCTCAGATCGTCGCATTTGGGGGAACGATCAGCCACCAGCACGGCGTTGGTGTTGATCACCGCCCGTACCTTAAAGCGGAAAAGGATGCTCTGGGGCTTCGTGCCATGACTGCCCTATTTAAATCCTTTGACCCTGACGGCATGATGAATCCGGGAAAGTTGATCGAAACATGAACAACAGAGCTTCCACATGGGCACGTCTAAACACCGACTCTTGGGATTTAATTGTGGTTGGTGGGGGCATTACCGGCGCGGGAATCCTGAATCAGGCAAATCGTCTTGGGCTTCACGCTCTCCTCATCGAGCAGCGCGATTTTGCATGGGGCACCTCCAGCCGATCTTCTAAGATGGTTCATGGGGGACTGCGCTATCTCAAAGACGGTAACCTTCACCTTACCTACGAATCAGTGCGGGAACGGCAAGCGCTTTTAGAGGCCGCGCCCGGTCTGGTTGAAGAACTGGGTTTTTTGATCGCCAACTATGAAGGCGACAAACCGGGCAAAACCGCTTATGGAGCGGGATTGACTGTGTATGATGCGATGGCCCTGACCCGCAGTCATCGTTATTACAAAGGTGATGATTTTCGCCTTCTGGCCCCCCATCTTCGGGATGAAGGATTGATCGGCGGTTACCGTTATGGGGATGCCCAAACCGATGATGCACGTCTGGTTCTGCGGGTTTTGTTTGAGGCACAGGCGGATGGGGCAGTGGCCCTCAACTATGCACAGGCAGAGGGAATAATCCGCGAAGGTGAACAGGTGATCGGGGTTACCGTGCGTGATCCGATCAGCGGAGCTGTCACGGAGGCGCGGGCAAAAGTGGTCATCAGCGCAACTGGTGCATGGGCTGACGGGCTGCGAGGACAAACCGGAGCCGCGCCCAAGATTCGCCCGCTGCGGGGCAGCCATCTGGTCTTTCCAGCATGGCGGCTGCCCGTCGCCCAGACGGTGAATTTCCTCCATCCGTTGGATCGCCGTCCGGTCTTTGCCTTTCCATGGGAAGGGGCAACACTGGTAGGTACGACTGATGTTGACCATCATGGTGATCTCAACACGGAACCGTCTATCAGCCCGGAGGAAGTGGCTTACCTCATGTCCGCCTTGGAAGTAAACTTTCCCGGTCTGAAGCTCACCCTTGATGATGTGATCGGGGCTTGGGCAGGGGTGCGCCCGGTCATTGGCACTGGTAAAGCGGATCCCTCCAAGGAATCACGCGATCACGCGATCTGGGATGATCACGGTTTGATCACGGTCACAGGTGGCAAACTTACCACTTTCCGGGTGATGGCCCTTGACGCCCTTGAGGCTGCCCGCCCCTATCTGCCCACCATGTCCCATCCGGATCGGACGCGCTTGCCGCTCCAAGAACTTGATCTGAAGCTTGATCAACCCCCGGATGAAGCCCAACGGCGGCGTTTGATGGGGCGTTACGGTGCGGCAGCTTCAGCCCTCATCCGGGGTGCCCAGCCCGGTGAATTGGAATTGATCCCCGGCACGTTTACCTTTTGGGCAGAACTGCGTCACGCAGCCCGCTGCGAACAGGTGGTTCATCTAGAAGACCTGATGCTGAGGCGAACACGTCTGGGAATGGTGCTGCCCGACGGTGGCGAGTCGCTTTTAGGGCGAGTTCGGACGATGTGTCAGGAATCGCTTGGATGGGATGATCCCACATGGGAACAAGAACAAGCCGCCTACCTGACCTTGTGGCGCAAACATTATTCACTACCAGATCGGGCGCTCATCCCCGATTGGCGTGTGATGCTGGCCCAGAAGCAGGCGGCGGCTCAATCTGAATCCGACTCCGACTCTTCTCAGCCGAGAGTACTCTGGCTTGCGCTCATCGTTTTCCCGATTATGCTCATACTCATCCTGATCATGATCGGAAAACGGAGGGGGCGTTGGGCAGACTGAATGTACGCGCCTATGTGATGGTGCTTGCGGCGGCCTTGGTTTTGTTCATTCTGGTGGTGGTTTCAATTCAGGGCGGGTGGGGCATCTTCCGCCGTCCAGAAGTGGGCAGGGTGAGCAACGAAGAGGCCCTCGAAGGGACTGTTCTTGACCCTGATCAGGTCGATCTGGATGCGGTGGCTCTGTCTGTGGCGGTCATCCCGCCCGCCTCCAACGTGGAGCAGCGGACGCTCACCTTGCAGCTTCAGTCCTACCAAATCTTCGTTGCTGACACCAGTTTAGCCCTTGATGCGGATAAGGTCTGCCTGCAAATCACCTTCACTGAAGGCGAGCCAATTGTCACCGACTATCACGAGGTCTTCGCCGAGCCTCGCTGCATCTCTCTAAGCAGCATGGTAACGGGCAGTGTCAGCGAATATGTGGAAGGACTGGAAGGCACCCTCTATATCTTCGATGAGCCGATGACTCCTGAAATTGCCCGGCCGCTCATCCTCAAAAGCCCCGATCAAGTCAACCTGAACTATTGGTATCCCTTTGATCAGTTCTCCAGCCAATTGGGGCTGCTGGTGAGCTATCAGCTTTATCAGGGTGACACGGTGCTCAGTGAGGATGCGATCAACCCTTATCTGGCGTGGGAGTATCAAACTTCGGGCATTCGCATGTGGAACGTTGATCTGCAAACCGAAGCGGCTGCATGGCCGGCCCCCGATGATGGTGGTTATGGGGTATATGCTCAAGATAACGCCTTCACACGGATCAAACTTGGTTTTTGGCGCCCGCTGCTGCTGCGGCTCGCGTTTCCCCTCTTTTTGATCGGGATGGTGCTGCTCATTGGCTTGATTCCTCTGCTTCAGGATCGGGATACACTGGTAGACATCACCGCGGCCATGCTCTTTGGCATTTACGGTATCAAAGGCATCCTCGGCCCCGGTGCAGAGATGGGCACCACCATTCTCGATATTGGGCTGATCATGCTTTATGCCCTGCTAGCAATTGCGGTCGCAATCTTTTTTGTAAACAAGATCAACCTGCGCCTTACCGAACATAAAAATACCAAATAGAGGCACCCATGACGAATGCGGGCAAAGATTCGGGCAAGGATTTACTTTTGGCTTTGGACAACGGAACCCAAAGCGTTCGTGCGCTGGCGTTTGATTTTCGGGGGGAACTGGTCGCCAAAGCACAGGTCAAGATTGAACCCTACTTCTCGGCCCAGCCCGGATGGGCTGAACAGCATCCAGAATACTTCTGGGAGTCGGCTTGTGAGGCGTTCCGCAAACTGTGGTCAGAGGGTGGAATTGCCCCGGAACGGATTGCGGGCATCGGGATCACCTCGCAGCGGGGCACGATGATCAACCTCGATAAGGAGGGTAAAGCGCTGCGCCCTGCAATCGTCTGGCTTGATCAACGAGCGACCATGAACCTCAAACCAGTGGGGGGCATGTGGGGGCTGATCTTTCGCCTGATCCGAATGCGTGAGACCATCGCCTACCTTCAGGCGGAGGCAGAGATCAACTGGATCAACAAACACCAACCAGAGGTCATGGCCCGCACCCACAAATACCTGATGCTTTCTGGTTATCACGCTTACAAACTGACTGGGCGCTTTGCTGATTCAGTGGGCTGTCAGGTGGCATATCTGCCTTTTGACTACCGCAAACTGCATTGGGCTGCGCCTAATGATTGGAAATGGCAGGCGATGCCTCTTGATCCGGCCCTGCTGCCTGATCTGGTTCCGTGTGGGGAGGTGATTGGGGAAGTGACACCCCAAGCAGCCGCCGAGACCGGGCTGATCGCCGGCACCCCCGTGATCGCCGCGGCCTCCGATAAAGCGGCTGAAGTGCTGGGATCAGGCTGTTTGGAGTCCGATACGGCTTGTCTGGGTTATGGAACTACAGCCACGATCAACGTCTTCAGCCGCAAATACACAGAACTAATCCCGTTCATCCCACCCTATCCGGCGGCTGTACCGGGCGCATACAATTTGGAGACTCAGATCTACCGGGGCTATTGGATGGTCACATGGTTTAAGCAGCAGTTTGGCTTCCATGAGCAGCACAAAGCAGCCGAACAGGGAATCACCCCAGAGGCGCTTTTTGATTCGCTCCTTCAGCAATCTCCACCCGGCGCGATGGGGCTGATCTTGCAGCCTTACTGGACACCCGGCATCCGTTATCCGGGCCGGGAGGCCAAAGGTGCGGTCATTGGCTTTGGGGACGTTCACACCCGCGCCCACTTCTACCGCGCCATCGTGGAAGGGGTCGCCTATGCCTTAAGGGAAGGCAAAGATCGGGCCGAAAAGCGAGGCAAAGTAACCATTCAATCCCTGCGGGTGTGCGGCGGCGGCTCCCAAAGTGATGCTGTGATGCAGATCACCGCCGATGTCTTTGGGCTGCCCGCAGTCCGCCCCCATACCTTTGAAGCTTCTGGCTTGGGTGCAGCCATTGATGTGGCCGTGGGGGTGAAAGCCCATGCCAGCTTCGAGTCCGCAGTCAAAGACATGACTCGCATGGGACGAGTGTTTGAGCCTGATCCTGCCAATAGGGCGATCTATGATGATCTGTACCGGCGGGTATATCTGCCTCTGTATGATCGACTCAAACCCCTGTACCACAACATCCGAGAGATCACAGGATATCCAGCAGAGTTGTAGGGTGCGGCCCTATTTGACCCATGCAAACGGTTGTTCTGAAAGCTTAAGACAGGTAAAATTCAGGGTCAAGGAGGGAACTTATGACCACTCAATCCGCTGACTCAAAAAAGACGGCACTGGATGCTATCGCCGTTCAGGTGAATGCCTGTACAGCCTGTGGCCTGCACAAGAATCGCACCCGTGGCGTCCCCGGGGCAGGCCCCGCCGATTCGGAGATTCTGTTCATCGGGGAAGGCCCCGGCTTCCATGAAGATCAAAAGGGGCTGCCCTTTGTAGGCCAGTCGGGCAAATTACTCGAACAACTCTTAGCCAAGATCGGCATGAATCGGGATCAGGTGTTCATCGCCAATGTGGTCAAGTGTCGCCCTCCAGAGAACCGCGATCCCATGCCTGATGAAATCGCCACCTGTACCAGCGCTTATCTCTTTAAACAGATCGAGATTCTCTCGCCCAAGGTGATTGTGACCCTTGGACGTTTCAGCATGGGCTTGTTTTTCCCCAACGCCAAGATCAGCGCTATTCACGGTAAAGTCAAATGGGAAAATAACCGGGCCTATCTACCGCTCTACCACCCGGCAGCAGTACTGCGTAACATGGGTCTTATGGGCGATATGGAAGCCGACTTCCGCAAAATCCCCGAACTGATCAAAGAACACGCCCAACGGAACAAGCCCCCTGCGGATGATCCCGGCAGTAAGTCAGGGGGGGCCACAGGTGGTGATGAAAATACCCCCAAAGAAGAACCGCCTCAGCAGTTGAGCCTCTTTTAAGAAAGGCGGAGGGCATGAAGTGGCGAACCCCGCTGATCGTGGTTGCCCTGTGTGGACTGCTGATCGCGTATTATCTCGTCCATAAGCCCATCCATGTGGGGACAGCGGCAGCACTTGGTGGGGCAGTCGCAGATGCGCTCACCGCCGGGCTGATGGGGGTGATCGCTGGTGGGATCGGGCGGCGGGCCTTAAGCCGCCTGCCACTGGGGCACCTCTCCACGGCGGAGGCGCTGGCCGTAGAAGGTTCAGTCGGTTTGGGGCTGATCGCCATCGGCGTCCTGATGATCGGCTTGGCGGGAGGGTTTCGGGCTTGGGCCCTGTGGGGCGTTTTGATGGTGGTAGGGCTGTTCACCCTGCGGCAATCGATGGGTTGGTGGCGCTCACTGCGTCATACCATCCGTGAGGTACTGATTTCGATCAACACCCCGTGGTCGCGTTTTTTGGGGGTGTTAGTCGGGATCGTTTTGGGAGCGGCCTTGATGCGGGCCTTTGCTCCACCGACCGCATGGGATGCCCTCGCTTACCATCTGACCGCCCCCCGTGAATATCTGGTGCAGGGGAGCATCAGCGCTCACCCGGAGAATTTTTTTTTAGGCTTCTCCCAAAATGGGGAAATGCTCTTTGGGCTAGCGATGTCGCTTTTAGGGCGTGATACCAGTGCCGCGCCTGTTCATGCTCTTTGGGGGCTGTTGGGGTTGTGCGCGGTGGGGGGGATCGTGCGTCGTTACCTTAATCGGGATGCGGCGTTAACAGCGATCTTGTGTTTGCTCTTGGGTTACAGCTTCGATCTGCTCTTTGGCTGGGCCTATGTTGATCTGATGCTCTTTGCCTATGGCGCTGCCGCCCTCGTGATCGCAGATCTGTGGTGGGTCACACGCCAACCGGGGGCGTTGATCACCTTGGGCGCGATTCTGGGACTGGCGGTGGGTACAAAGTATGTTGCGGTGGGGCTGGTTTTTGCCCTCCTGATCTTCGTGATCGGGATCAGTTGGGGCAGCGGAGGCATACGCCTGAGCGCCCGAAACGTCCTGTTGATCGTGATTCCCACCGGGGCGATTTTCGCTCCGTGGGCACTCAAAGGGCTGATGCACTACGGCAATCCAGTGTACCCCTTCTTCTTTAATGGTCTCAACTGGGATGCTGAGCGCAGCCGGATCTTTGCCACCGCCGAGACCAGCCTGTTGGAGGCCGGGAATCTGTGGCAGTTCCCGGTTTTGCCTATCGCCGCGACCATCTTTGGGATAGAGAAGGCCGATACCGGGTCGGGCTTCTTTTTCACGGCAGGGGTATGGCTGCTCAGCCTGCCGTGGCTGATCCCGCTGGTGTGGCGCTGGCTGGATGAAAGCGCTCGACGTCTAACCCTGCTATGCGCGGGGGTGGGCATCCCCCTGATCATCTTTTGGATGGTCTTTGCGGTCTTTTCGGCTGTGGGCACCCAGACACGCCTGATGCTCTTTGGTTTCCCGGCGGCCGCCGCAGCCTGCGGGATCGCTTTTTATGGTTTGGGGCGCTGCCCCCGCAAACCCCTTGATCTCGGTTTCACAGTGCGCACCTTGCTGACCCTGACCGCGTTCCTCAGCGGGATCGAGTTTCTCAGTTCAACCCTCGATTCCGGGGTTCCCGGCTACTTGTTTTCAGAGTATGGCGGCCGGGATCGTTATCTGGCGGGGGCACTGGGCACACACTACGGTGCGATGGAAGCCCTGCGGCAGATTCCACCGGGGTCAGTGGTGCGCTTGATGTGGGAACCGCGCAGTTATTACTGCCCTGCTGAGGTCACATGCCTGCCCGATGTGGTCTTGGATCACTGGATTCACCCGCTGCGCACTGGGGGCACCCCTGAAGCCCTGATGACCCATTGGCGCGAATCCGGTGAAGGGTACCTGCTCGTTTTTGAGCCGGGTTTTGCTTACTACCTCAATGAGGATACACGTTACGCCCCTGAACTGAATCAGTTTAAACCTGTGGTAGAGCAGCTTATGCATCCGGTGTGGTCAGATGGCGGCAGCTACACCCTCTACCAGTGGCGCTGATTGAACACCGTATGCGCCTCCTCAATGGATTACCTCCCTTGTCCTTTTGGATCACCTCCTACCTAAAAAGGTAGGGGGATGTCCTGCGGATGGACGATCCCGCCAGAAGCCTTGATCGCTTATCCTTTCTCTCAACGATCAATGATCCCACAAGGGGAAAAGCTCATGTCCGAAATCCTCAAAAGTTTGTCTGATGCGCTGGCTGCCAATACCGAGGCCGTAAGTCCCAGCGTGGTACGGATGGAAACCCGCCGCCGGATGCCCGCTACCGGCGTGGTCTGGAACAGCGACGGGGTGATCGTCACCTCGAATCATGTGGTGGAGCGCGATGATAACCTGCGCGTGGGTCTGCCCGACGGCAGCACCGTTGAGGGTAAGTTGGTGGGACGTGATCCCTCGACCGATCTAGCGGTGTTGAAGGTCGAGAACGCTTCCCTGAGCGTGCCTCACTGGGCCGATGTGAGTGAGATTAAAGTGGGGCATCTGGTGCTGGCGGTGGGACGCCCCGGCAAGCAGGTGATGGCCACCTTAGGGGTGGTAAGCGCCTTTGATACCGCCGAGAAAATGCGCATTGGGGGGGCGCTGGATTACTACCTCCAAACCGATGTGGTCATGTATCCCGGTTTTTCGGGTGGGCCTTTGATGAACGCCGGTGGGCACGTGCTGGGGATCAACACTTCTGCCCTTTTGGATGGGGTGAGTCTGACCATCACCGCCACGACCATCAAGCGCGTGGTGGAGACTCTGCTGAAGCATGGCAAGATGCGCCGAGGCTTTTTAGGCGTGGGCGCACAAGGGGTCAAACTTCCGGCCGTGCTGGCCGAAGCGCTCAAGCAGGAAGTAGGGCTGTTGATCATGGTGGTGGAACCGGGCAGCCCAGCCGAGAAGGGTGGACTGTTCATGGGCGATACCATTGTCCAGATCGATGGCCGGGCGCTGCGGTCACCCGATGAGTTGGTGAATGCCCTCACCGGCGATCTGATTGGGCGCACTGTAACTTTACGAGTACTGCGCGGCGGCCAGCTTCAAAATATCGAAGTGGTCGTTGGGGAACGGGGGTAACCCATGCGCGATCAGCCCCTTACCCTTGAGGACACCAATTTGCTGGTGCAGTTAGATGATCAAATGGCAGCCGTGAATGCAAGGGCACGCCAAAGTCTGGTGCAGATCACCAGTGGCAGTGGTTGGCATAAAGGCGCTGGCGCTGGCACGATCTGGCATCCCGACGGACTGATTGTGACCAATGCCCATGTGATCGCCAGAGGGCGGGTGCAGGTCACCCTCCCGGATGGGCAAGTATTGCCAGCGCGGGTGCTTGCCGCCGACGAGAACCTTGATCTGGCAGCGCTTCAGGTAGAAGCCAGCGATCTGCCCCCAATTAACCTCGGCCACAGCAAAACCCTTCGCCCCGGACAGTGGGTGACGGCAGTGGGCCATCCATGGGGGGTTCTGGGGGCATCGACTTCAGGGATTGTGATCGGTGCCGGACGGGAGTTTCCCGAACTGGTAGCACAGGGGCGCGAATGGATCGCAGTCAGTTTACACATGCGCCCCGGTCATTCAGGTGGGCCTTTGCTTGACGCAGAAGGAAATGTGGTCGGTATCAACACCATGATCACGGGCCCCGATGTGGGCTTTGCGATCCCGGTAGATGTGATCAAGTCCTTCCTGAAGACGGCCCTTGGCCGGGATGAGGACTCTGCCCACGAATCCGCCCGCACCCATCGGGACAGTTTGATTTAGGCTCCGCCTGCAAACCTGTTTTGCCCTCATTCCAGCCCTTCTCCGTGAGGGAGAAGGGCAAAGGGTGAGGACGGCAGTTCCCGGCAGCGGTGTTACTCGACCAGCCCTTCGAGTCGATCCACGATGCTGGCCAGCACCGCGAAGGTACGCTCAATCGGTTCAGGGGTGGTCATATCGACCCCTGCCCGTTTGAGTACATCCACCGGATAAAGCGAACTGCCCGAACTGAGGAATTGCAGATACGCCTCCGCCGCACCGGGCACACCATCAAGGATGCGTCCCGCCAGTGCGTGCGCCCCTGAAATGCCCGTCGCGTAGCTGTACACATAGAAGTTGGCGTAAAGGTGGGGGAACTGAGCCCATGTGATGCCTTCGCGCTCCCGGTCAATCTCCATCTCCCCACCATAACCCTCGCTGAACAGGTCAGTCATCAACTGGATCATCTCGTCCGCATTGGGCGGGTTGCCTTGCTCAATGCGGGTGTGCATCTCCAGTTCAAAACGCGCCAGTGTGGGCATGATGAAGAAGTAGCGGTGGAAGTTGTTCATCGCTTCTTGGATCAACGCCAGTTGGAAATCCCGATCTGTTTGGGTTTTGAACAGGTGCGCCCGCACCATCGCCTGATTGAAGTTTGAGGCGACCTCCGCCACAAAGAGCGAATAGCCCGAATAGATAAAGGGCTGATTCTCCCACGTGAGGTAGGAGTGCATCGAATGACCCAGTTCATGTGCGAGGGTACTCATGTTTTCGATGCGTTGATCAAAACTCATCAGGATGAAGGGGAAGGTGCCCTTGGTGCCCGCCGAAAACGCGCCCTGTGTTTTGCCCTTATTGGGAAACACATCCACCCAGCGGTCTTCGAGGCAGCCCTTACGCAAGGCGTTGACGTACTTCTCGCCCAAGGGTTTCATCCCCTCGGAGATCAAGTCTACTGCTTGCTCATAACTGAGCTGCGGTTCCTTGAGCGTGAGTGGGGCCCAAATGTCCCAGTGATGGAGCTTTTCCAAACCGAGCGCTTTACGGCGAATGCGCCAGTAGCGGTGCCATGTGGGGATATGGCGCTTGAAGGTATCGATCAGGTTGTGAAAGACCGCTGTTGGGATGTTGCTCTCAAAAAGCGACCCCTCAAGGGCCGTGTTGTAGCGCCGAATGCGGGAGACGGCGACCGCCTGTTTGACATTGGCGATCAAGTTGCTGGCAAGGGTGTTCTTGAGCGAGAGATAGGTGTCGCAGTAGTGTTCCCATGCGCTTTGGCGCACCTTACGATCTTCATCGTTGAGTAAGGTGTTAATCGTCCCCTGAATGAGGGTTCTTTCCGCGTTTGTGCTGCCTACAGCGGGCTGAAACTGCATATCAGAATCGGTCAAGAAGCTGGCCGTCTGCCCGATCTGACCGATGGTCTCAGCAAATGTGCCCAGAGTCTCCTCAACCTCTGCCGAACGTACATGCTGCTGCCGCCGGAATAGGTTGTGAAAGTACTGACGGTACACCGCTAAGCGAGAATCGCTGTCCATCCAAGCATTGATCTGAGACTCTCCAATGGCAAGCATTTCAGGTTCGGCAAAAGAGGTCAGGGCTAAAAACTGTCCGTACATACCCATTGCCTGCCCGTAGCGGCTCATGGCCACCTGATCGGTGGTATCCACTGCCTGATTGAGCGAGGCATACACAAATACCTTATAACCCCGCTCCCCCAGATGATCAGCAGCCTGAAGCCAGTCCGCCAGCACCTTGGGTCCTTCGTTTAGGTGTCCCTTAAAGCGCTCAACCGTGGCAGGCAGTTCAGACAGAATCGCCTGAAGTTCGGCACTCCACACTTCAGGGGTCGCAAAAATACTGTCGGTATTCCATTTATACTTTGGCGCGATCTGATCGCGGGTAAGGATGTCACTCATGAGACCATACTCCCTATCAAGTATTTTCGACGGATAGGGAGATTGTATCCTTATTTGGCATTTGTGCGGGTGAAGATTGGCATTACGCGCTTGTCCTTATCTTCCCCTGATCAAAGGTTGTAATTGTGCCCCATTCATTTGTGAATAAAATAAAGATCGTTCCTGTCCACGATGAGCAAATTTAAGGAATTTCAGGTGACGAACCGTCGTATTGTGATCCCGGTTGTAATTGGCTTGATCCTGCTTGCCCTGTTGTTGATTCTGCTTCTCACACGGGGGCAAACACCTGTCCCTGCGGAAGGGACAACCGCCACCACCCCAAAAATCGCAACACATACAGTTGATCCTTCCCCTAACCCAAGTTTAACCTCATCAGCACTTCCACCTCTACCCACCGAAACACCGCTTGCACCCACCCCCTCGGGGGATGATCAAGGGCTGTTGGCCGCGCCGGTTGGCCTGACGGGCGAACCCGGCAACACCGTAGTTCGGCTTGTGTGGCAGCCTGTGGCGGGGGCGGCAGGATACGTGGTCTTTCGAGACGAAGCCCAAACGCCGCTCAATGCGTTGGTGCTTACCGAGACCAGCTACCTTGATATTGGGTTAAGCAATAAACGCGCTTACCGTTATGCCGTTGCTGCTGTTGATGCTCAGGGTCAGGTGGGCGCACTCAGCCCGCTGATCGCTGTTACGCCCGGACAATAATCCGTTCTACTGTAGGTGATCGTAGGGGAAATTATGCTGAACCTGACCTTAAAAAGGCTGATAAAACGCGGCCTATCGCTCCTTTTGACTGTGGTGCTGATCGTGGCACTGTCCGTCCAACCACTAACCGTTCTCGCCGATGATCCTGAGGTCGACATTCCTAAACGCTCCGAACAAACGGGGTATGAGCTGCTTTACCAACGCCTAATCCGAGAAGCTGTCCGGGCTGCATTCCCCCGTGAGGCGGTTCTGGTCATTTCGGGTGGATCCATGTCCCTGACAGAAGCGCCGCTCTCACCGGAGGCAATCTTCACTGGCACAGGGCAGATCAATTTCCAGCTTGACACCTATGACAGTGACAATGCCTTGATCGGCTCCGAAGTGTTTTTGGGCACTTTTAACTATGGACTATCTCAGGCAGATACGGGCAATCCTGACGATTTTGATGTGAGCCTCTCTGGGGTGCTGCAAGGCACAACGCACCTGCTGAACATGACCGTTATTCAACGATCTCGGCGGGCTGCGACCAGCAGTGATCCCTTACTTTTTAGCCAGAATGAAGAATATACCCTCTCCTTGGCCCAAGGTAGTGCGATTGTGAGCACCCAGATGATTCTGAGCCAGCGCTATCGGCGGCTGAGCACCGGGATCACGGAGCGGGTGGTCGAACGCACCAGCACTCAAGGGGGTAAAACAGACAACCACCTAAGCCGCACTACCGTGCGTCGTATCACCGATCAGACCGCCGAAGTGTGGTCAGAGACGACCCTCAAAAGCCCTGATCTTGAACCTTTGAGCCTTCGCCAGCATTACTGGGAGAGTCTCGACGAGACCAGCTACACCCAGTACTTTGACTCCCTTGAGATCAACGCAGGTATAGGCGGAAGCCTACGCCTGAGTGAGCCCGGAAGCCTACGCCTGAGCGCTCAGGGGGTTGAGACCACCCTCAAAATTGTTGATGAGCAGGGGAATGCTGTCCCCTTGCCTGCGGAAATGCTCACCAGCGAGAAGGTCACCGATGGGGGTGAGGATAACAGTGCCCTATTTAAGGCCCGGACTCTGTCCTACAGCGATACCCCAGCCCCCAAAACATCGGCCATCGAAAGTCCCCTTTACACCTCCACGGGTTTGGGCTTGCTCACCCCCTGCCAAGACATTTCCGCTGGCTTGGGCACGGGTCTTGGCGGGTTGATAGGGGCCTTGGGACAGGCTGCTTTCACGGGTGGTTATGAGTTCGCGGATTTTCTGGATGGGCTTGCGGCCGTGGGTCTGGGCGCGGCTGAAGGGGGCGCAGCCAGCGCCGCCCGCAATATCATCTCTCAGCAGGCATGGGGCTTCTTCCGGGGATGGAATGGAGTTGGGCTGCTGTGGGGGCTGTTTGGGGGAATCCTTGCGAATGCGATCAAAGATCGAATCAACAATGATCCCAACCTGACCCCAGAAGAGCGCCGCCAATGGAGCAGGGTGGTGGACTACCTCAACTGGGCAATCGGCGTTGCCATTGGGATTGCAGCACTGGTTGCCGCACCAACCACAGGGGCTTTTTTGGCACTGCTGTTAGGGTCACTTCTAGGTGCCCCCGGAATGCCCCTTGATCAATTGGGCAACTGGCTGGGGGGCCTGTTTGGCGGGGCCTGCAATGCTGATCCCTATTTTATCCAGCCGGATATACGTAAACTGCCGCCGCGTCCACAATCAGGCAAAGCCCGCATCCGCTTTGCTACTGGGGGACTCTACCCCGATCCCCAAACAACCCTGCTCGCAGAAGCGCCGGGGGCAAGTGCGCCGCTCGCTTTTAACGAGTTTCGGGATCGGGCCGAAGCGTTCGTCAACGGTGCAGCCCCTAAAGGCGCAGCCCTGATTGGTGAATGGTTCTGGGATGCTCAAAAACCCTTTAATGGACTGCCCTCACATACCTCCAACACGATCATCGGGACGTCCCTGCACTACTACCTCGGAGCCGCCCCGGTGAGCCTCGCGGCGGGCGATAACATTGTTCAGTACGTCTACCTTGACCCGGAGAATCCGCCTGAACAGTTTTACCTCCAGTTTTACACCGGTGAGGGCGATGGTGAGACCCGGGTTTACTGGGGCACCAGTCTTGCCCAAACAGGTGGCGTTCCGGGTACCAAGTCCCTGTTCCCGCAGGGAGGGCTGCCTGTCTATGGTAGTTGGGTGCGTCTGACCGTCTCCGCCGAGAGCCTCGGTTTGGTGGGCCAGCCTTTGATGGGCATCCTTTTTGGGGCAGTGGATGGGCGAGTCTGGTGGGGAACCACCACCACCGCGGATCGGGCCACCGATAATGCTCCTGACGCCCTCCCCGTGAGCGGCGGCTCCGCGATCCCGGTGAGCAAACCCGGCGCGCAGATCGGCTTTGATCTGGCGCAGGCGGGGGCTGTCACCGCGCAGATCATCAGCTCCGAAGGGCAGTTGATCAAGACATTCTTGAACCAGATTTCCCTAAACAAAGGCTTTCACGTCCTCACGTGGGACGCCACCGACAATGCCGGCGCGCCGGTACCTGATGGTCATTACCGCATCCAAATCGTGATCGATGGTGTGGTAGCCGCGGAAACGTCTCTGGGCACCGAACCCCTGATCGCCCGGTTGTTCACGCCGGGGGCATACAGCGTAATCCGGGGTACCACGGTACCCATCGTGGGGGAGGCTTACGGTGCAGGCTTTGACCAGTACATTGTGGAGTACGGTGAGGGTCTAGAACCAGCCATCTGGAACCCGATCTTTAACTCCGCCCAACCTGCGGCGCAGCCCGCTGCTTCCTCCCGTGATGGGCATCTGAACGCGAACCTTGCGGTCTGGAATGTAGGGCTGGATGAGTTTGGTAGTTATTCGATCCCCGGTCTGAGTGGGCTTTATACCCTTCGACTGCGGGTGATCAGCAAGTCTGGGTATGAGATTAGTGACAGCGCCCCAGTGCTGGTGGGGAGTCTGGCGCATTTTGCCGACGGTGGGGTGATCACCAGCCCCGACGGGCAGGCGCGCCTGTTGATCCCTAAAGGCAGCACCGCCGCGACCTTTGTCCTGATCGCCATCATGCCTGCGGCCCAAACCGAACCTGACGGGATCATTGAGGATATTCTGCCTGCTCAGTATCAACTTCAGGGCACATTGTATGAAGTCATGCCCGCCAACGATTCCTACCTTCAACCGGCCATGCTGGAACTCGCCTACCCCGAAGGCAGCGATCCGGCCAGCTTGGGAATCCTTGTGGGGGATGGTTCCCCTACTGGGTGGCGGGCCTTGGGCGGTCAGGTTGACCCTGAAAAGCGGGTGATTCGGGTATCGCTCCTCGGTTTTGAGAACAGCCGGGCCTTGGTAGGAGTGTTCAGCGGCGCACCTTTTGCAGATCTACCTCAGATTGTGCCGCCGCCTGCGGCCCTCACTTATACGCCCCTCAGCCCCGCCCCCAAAGTCGAATCCAACACCCATCCGGTGGCCTTTTACCACGACTTCAGCGCTGATTCGGGGAACTGGCAAGCCCTTGACTTGGTGGGTTCACGTTTGGCAGTTCAGGAAGGTGAAGTGGTGGGGCTTCCCACAGGGGAATCTGCACTCAACATCACCCGCACTGCTTACAACGGGGTGCGCTATGCGGGCATTCCGGTGGTGGGCTTTGATGCCGCGCAGTACCCCATCCTCACCCTTGACTATCGGGTACAGCCGGGAGATGGCTTTAACGTTTTGGTGCGGAGCGGTGATCGTTGGCTGCAAGTTGATCTGGGATTGAATCTCCGGGCCACGACTCGCTATGTTCATACCCTCGGCGGTCCGCCCCTGATCCCGGATGGACAGTGGCATACTCTTCAACTTGATCTATTCTCCCTACTGCGCGAATCCTTTCCTCAGAGTGAGTCCACCCTGATCGACTCGATTGCCCTTGGTGGTCTGCGGGAGATCGCCTTCATGCAGGTCATACCCACCGATCAGGGGCAGGTTGGGGCCAGTTACGCCGTTGACAATATTGCGCTGCTGCGCCCTCTGAATCAGTCCGAGGTTGATCTTACTTTCCGGCCATCAGAAGGCACATCCTTCAGCGGTTATGCGGTGACCTTCGACACCAATCCCTTCAGCGCCGCTGAACCCGTTGCAGCCACTGCTGATCCGCTTTACCGTGTCTCCGCGCCAGCGGCTGATGGACTGTACTTTGCCCATGTACGTGGGCAAACGGGTGCGGGCTGGAGCGCTGCGGCACACTATCCCGTCCTGCTGGATCGCAGTGCGCCGATCATTCGGGAAACTGCACCCACACCCAACGGGGCCGGAAATCCCTTTGCGCTCACGGTGCGCTTTGATGAGAATATCGGCATCGATCCCAAGAGTGTGCACTTCACTTTCAACGGACAACCTTACGCAGTGGGGGATGTGGGCACCAAGTGGAGCCGGGAGGAATTCACCATCCTGCCTCAACTGCTCAATCCACCGCCTGCACCTCTTCTCAATGGGGCGTCCGTCACAGTGGAGATCACCAACACTTTGGATTACGCGGGCAATCCGCTGGTGGAGCCGTTCCGGTGGCGTTTCACCGCTGATGTGCCCACTGTAACCACCCAAGATTTGCGCCAGATCACCACCACCGGTGGGGACTCACCAGCGGTATCGCCCTCTGGCGACTACGTGGTATATGCTGCGCCCGATGCGGCTGGGGGACGCCTGATGGTGGTTTCGACCGATAACCCAGAAGATGTGCGCGCAGTTGATACCGGTGGACTTTCCGCAAGTGAACCGACGTTCTCGCCCGCAGGGGATCAACTCGCCTACCTGACTGGGAGCGGCGTTGGCATGGCGCTGGTAATCGCCCCGGTAGGCGCAGATGGGTCAATCGGCACGGGACAGGTGACCCTGACAGGGGCGAATCTCGCCTCACCTTCGTGGTCACCTGATGGCAGTGAGATCGCATTGATCCGCGAGGGGAACGTGATCACCCTTAACCCCACTGCTGGCGGTGATCCCACGCTTCGTACCCAAGACCCAGAACGCCCCTACCGCTCGGTCGCATGGAGTCCGGTGGGCAGCACCCTTGCACTGGGTTTTAACCTGTATGAGCGGCGGATCGAACTGCTCGATCTCAACAGTGGAGCGTTACGCACGGTCACGCAGGGCGGCGAAGCCACCGATCCTGCATGGCTGAACGGCTCCACCCTGTTGTATACCGCGCCCACCGGCCCCGGTTTGCCGCCCGCAATCTGGCAGGTAAATACGGATGGTACGGGCACAGCACCCTTTACGGCCTCCGCCGATCCGCAGAGCGCCGGTACTGCCGATGGGCAGGTGGATGTCTCCCGTGATGGCAGCACCATCGTGATGATCTCGACTCGCGGCGGTGAGCGTCAGGTGTGGGTCAAACGCACCTTGCAGCTTCGGGAGCTTGACCTTTCACCTTCGGTGATCAATCCGGGCGAGAGCGTCATGGTGAATTACACTTTGCCCGCCGACGCGCTGGTCACGGTGCAGCTTGTAGGCCCCAACGGTGAAGTGATCCAGACTCTCGCAGAAAATGCGCCTCAGAAGCGGGGCAAGCAGTCCATTCCAGTCACAGCGCCGCTCGATGCCAAACCCGGCGGGCTGCAAATCAAACTGACTGCGATGATCGGGGAGACTAAACTGGAACGGTATGGGGAGGTGCGGGTTGAAGGGCCTTTGATGGTCAGGATGCCTACGGCAACCCCAATGCCCACAACCGCGCCCGTTACCACCACCCCGGCGGCAGTGGTGGAGATCACCTCTGCACCACTGCGGGTGCTGGCACTGGAGGGAGTCGACAAGGTGGCCCCCACCAATCGGATTCAGGTTGAGATTCAGGCCGCTGCGGGTGAGATCGTGGTGCCCTTGTCCGTGCCCGAATCCCTCTCTTTTACCTTGCCGTTGGGCACGTATACAGTGCGGGTGGTATACCTCACCAGCCTTGATCAGCAGACCTTGGAGCATACCTTTGCCGCGGTTGAACTTCGACCCGAAGGCACCCTCATTGAACACACCTTCCCCATTGGTACGCTCGAAGTGACGGCCTTTGCCAATCAGGGAGGGACCACGCTTGCCACTGATCTAAGCGTGGATATCCTCACGCCTGATGGTGTGACCACACTGGGCACTGCCACTGGGCAGAATCCGGCAGGACTGACTCTGCCTGCCGGCGTTTATGATGTGCGCCTGCGCTACCTCAACAGTGCGGGTGAAGCGGTCACCTATACCTTTGAGGATGTGACCGTGCGCGCCGGAGCCAGTGATGGTCTGTTTTACCCGGCGGAGGCGGGGGAAGTCAGCCTCACCGTCTATGCTGCGCCGGGGGTGAAGGCCACCACCGACAGCACCCTCGAAGCCTATGCCCCCGGCGACACCACTCAGAAGTTGGCCTCGGTTGATTTCACCAACCCCTTGGTGCTAAAGCTGCAAGCGGGAACCTACGATTTGCGCCTGATCGAGAGGACGGACTTAGCGACGCCATTGGAGACGATCTTCCCCAATATCAGTGTGCAGCCGGGACGGCGGGTGAATCTTGAACACACCTTCCCCACGGGGCAGCTTGAACTGGCGACCTTCACCATGCCCGAAACCAAAACCTACACCGAACCTCGAATCTTGGTCTATGCACCCGGTGATAGGGAAACCCTCCTCGGTGATCTGCGCTACAAGAATCCTTACTTAGCAGTGCTGCCTGTGGGCACTTACGATCTGGTGGTAGAGCTTGAGACCAACCTCAATCAGAAGCTCAATCAGGTCTTTGAAGGGGTGGTGATCACGGCCGGAGCGGTGACCAAACTGGAACACACCTTCCCCACGGGGCAGCTTGAACTGACCACCTT
>JACSRJ010000136.1 GCA_014879835.1 Anaerolinea sp. | reverse complement strand
TCCGTCGTCGGCAGCGTCAGATGTGTATAAGAGACAGTTCAGGAACTGGGCGTCAGTTGGGTCAAAATTCAGATCAGATGGGATCAATGCGAACCTGAGCCGGGGGTGTTCAGTGAGTTTTACCAAGCACAGGTCTTGAATATCCAGCGTGCCAGCATTCGGGGACTCAAGACCATGCTCAGCGTGACTCACGCGCCCGACTGGGCCCGCCCGGAAAACGTGCGCGGGGTAGAGGATGGACCTTCGGAGAATACCGCGGATTGGGCCGCCTTTGTGGGCCGTTTGGTGCGCGATGTGAAACCTGAATTCATTGATGCCATCGAGTTGTGGAATGAACCTAACTTAATCCGTGAATGGCGAGGTAAACCCATCAGCGGTAGTGAGTATTTTAAGTACTTCCGGGCGGCCTACGAGATCATTCAGCAGGAGCAGATGAGTGGGCGTTCCGTCCTCAAACCTGATCACCGGATCATGGTCATCACCGCTGGGCCCGCGCCAACGGTCACCTTCACAGGCAGCACTATTGGGGATCGGGAATTCATTCAGCAGTTATATGACGCGGGGTTAGCCAACTTGGGATCGGACGTGGTTTTGGGTGTCCATCCCTACGGATGGGGAAACCCACCCGAAGCACGCTGCTGTCAGGCAGCCCCCGGCGTAACGGGCTGGTTTGAACATCCCAGTTTTTACTTCCTTGAAACCCTAGAGAACTACCGTGAGATCATGCGCCGCAACAACCACGCCCAAGGCAAAATGTGGATCACGGAGTTTGGTTGGGCAACCTATGATGGTCTGATCCGCAGCGACGGTTCGCCTGCTGAGGCTGATGCTGGGGTGGGTTGGCAAAACCTGATCGACGCTGATCAACAAGCGAAATACATCGTTCGGGCCTTTCGGCTGGCCCAACAACCACCCTATTACGACTATCTTGGCCCGATGATCCTGTGGAATCTGAACTACAGCATGATCCCCGGAATCCTTGACAAAGGCGGGGAGCAGGCGGGTTTTTCGATCTTAGCTGGGGATGGGAGCGCTCGCCCCGCCTTTGAAGCGCTCCGAGAGGCGCTGCACTGACAGGGCTGATCAGGGGTGCGATTCCGATGCGGCTAGGTCTGGGGTTTCTCCCCCCAATGCACCGCGATGGTGTTAAACATAAAGCACTTAAAGCCTACATTCACAAATCCTGCTTTGACCATCAGATCCGCAAGAGCTTCTGGGGTTTTAAAACCGAGGGTGGAGTTGGGTAAGTAAGTGTAGGCGTCACGGTGTCCGGTGAGAATCGTCCCAATAAGGGGCACAATCCGGGTCAGATAAAAGACCAAAAAAGGGCGGAGCAGGTTTGCCGGGGGCGGGGTGGTGTCAAGGCAGACCATATGCCCTCCGGCCCGAAGCACTCGATACTGTTCTTCCAACGCACGTGGGATATCGATCACATTACGCACCAAAAAACCGTGAGTAACGGCGTCAAATGTGGCATCTGGGAAGGGCAGATGAAGCGCATCAGCAGTCGTCCAGCGTACTTGCTGCCCCATTGGACGCCGTGCCCCAACCTGCATAATCTCCGAGACAAAATCCGCACCCACGGCCGAAGCGCTTTTCACCTGACGCAGCGCCTCAAATGCGATGTCACCCGTCCCGGTGGCGATGTCCAGCAGGCGTCCTCCTTGCGGTAAGCTGGCTTTTTGGATCACAAACCGCCGCCAAGCGCGATCCATGCCCAGAGTCATCACCCGATTCATGAGATCATAACGGGGGGCAATGCGGGCAAAAATATCCTGAACAGCATGGGAACGGGCACTTCCGCTCAGTTCGGCAGCCGGGGGTTGGGGTTCAGCGGGCATGATTAGGATTCGTCCTTGTGTAACTTTGAGAAACCTACAGATCAACATCTGTTCTAACAGATTTTCACACAAAATTGGTAAAGCGTCTCGTTATTTTCTTGTTATACTGGTGTGGGGGACATTTCTCAGGCGCGGAACGAACCTTATGGAAAAGATCAGGATACTGATTGCAGCAACCAGCAAAGACCTCGGACAACACCGCCAGACGGTCATTGAGGCGGCGCAAAAACTCGATTTAATCCCTGTTTTTGCGGATTTTGAGGCAAGCAAAAACGCGGTTTCAGAAGCTTATGCTCAGATCGATCAAGTTGAAGGTTATGTGGGACTGTTTGGTAACCGTTATGGATTTGTGCCCCGCCTCAACAACTCGGTAGACCGCTCTTTGGGAGAGCTTCAGTATCGACGCGCAGTCGGGCACGGCATCCCGATGATCGTGTGTGTGATCAGCGATGATCATCCGGCCTTGGGCGCGACCAGTGAATTAGAGGCCCTGAGCGACGCTGCCGCCAAGTATCGCAAACGGGCGGAGATGTTTAAGCAGGAACTTCTGGCCGCACATCCGGGTGTGATCCGCTTCTCCTCGATTGAAGACCTCAACGAAAAGGTTACCACCGCTTTAGATCGGATCAAACGCACGATTGAAGTCCTGCGCGCCGCCCCCCCAATTCGCACGGAAACACCCATGATGGGCACGCCTAAACCCAGCGCCCTTGCTGCAATGGCTGAGTCGGCTTCTGCCCCGGTGACGGTGGAAGCCAAACATGCCCCTCCGGCGCCCACACCAGCCATCAATACCCCGCCGCCGCCAGAGGTGATCCCGACCAAAGATGAGACTATTAGCCAA
Organism: Anaerolinea sp.; assembly: GCA_014879835.1. Taxonomy (GTDB): domain Bacteria; phylum Chloroflexota; class Anaerolineae; order Aggregatilineales; family UBA2796; genus UBA2796. Next base: position 43,872 of record JACSRJ010000136.1, on the reverse strand, counting down.
CCGCTTCTGAGTCTTTACCGGACAGACCCACAGGCTGAGGGCGAGGTGCCGCTGACCGTCGCCGAGACTGCCCCGGCGGATGCTTTTGAAGACACCATTTCCAAAGTTGAAACAACCACCCTTGAAACAGCCACCGTCGTCCCCGCCCCCGTTGAGCCGACTACCACAAAAACAGCCTCCAATATGCCCCCGGTAATTGTGGAGGTAGAGGGCGATAACCGTCCGACTGATCCTCATAAATTTGTGATTGAGGCGGTAGAAAGCGCCGAGTCAACCGAACCAACTCAGCCCATCTCACCCCTGCCAGATATGAAATCCCTGCTCACCCCGATGGGTGTTCATGTGGCCAACAGCAGCGATACCCCTCGTCCACCCATCCCTTACATCGCGCACCCATACGGGGAACGGGCGGCCCTCTTAGGGCGTGAAGGGGCGCTCAAACGCCTGTCTGAATGGATGTTTGCCGAATCCTACCCTGTGATGGTGATCACTGGCGGCGGCGGGATCGGTAAAACTGCACTCGCATGGGAGACCTTCCAGTATGCGGTACGGGCTGAACACTTTGCGGGCCTGATTTGGTGGCGTGTCCACGAGACGGATGGCGGCTTGACGAACTTCACCCGCCGGGCCCTTGCTTATGTGAATGATCTGAGTCCTGAAACGGTCAACCAGATCAGCCCTTCTGACCGCGAAAAACAGCTTCTGGCAGCCCTCAAAAAACACCCACATCTGTTGGTCATTGATGGGGTTGAACGTTGGTTGGGCGCTTATTTCCGCTCCGATGCGCCATTCATGACCGAGTTCCAGAAACTCACCCTTGATGAGTCTATCCATGAGAACGCTAACCGCCGCTCGATTGATCCCTCAGTAAAGCTCTTTTTAGGGCAGTTAGCGTTGTGTTCGCCCTCCAAAGTGCTGTTGGCCTCGCGTACCGTCGCCCGCAATTTGATCCTTTTGCCCAATGTTCAGGAACTGCGCCTTGAAGGGTTGAGTGTCGCCGACGGATCCGCCCTGCTGGAACTTCTAGGGGCGCGTGGGGAGCGCGTCCTTGAAGTGGTCAAGCTGTTAGGTGGGAATCCTCATTTGCTGCGGCTGTTGGCCGGGCATATCAGCGCGGATCGGGGTGGCCGGTTGGATGAATGGATCAGTGCCCACGCGGAACGACTCAATGCGATGGGCACTCATGAGCGTCGGGCAGCATTATACGATTTGATCTACCGCATTCTGCCCGATTCCCAACGGCTGGTCTTAGAGCAGTTGGCCACGTTCCGCTTTCCAGTTAACTTCGCAGCGATCCACACCGCGACTCCCTTTGTACCACTGCCCCCGCCTAAAATGGCTGCCCCCCGCCGATGGCAGTCCGATTATGGGGAGTTAAAGCCCATATGGGACGAATATCAGCAGAAACTTCGAGATCGAGAAAATGCGGTCAACGAATCCCTACCCAAGATCGTTGAAGCCATTCGGGGGCTGTCACGACGGCGGTTGGCGCGTTGGAACGACGCCAACAACCGAGTAGACATTCATCCTATGACCAGAGGCGAGATTTATGCCCGGCTTAGCCCAGAGCACCGCCGCACTGCTTTTGCCCGCACCCGTTTGTATTATGAACGCCTGCCTCAGGAGACGTCCATCCGGGATTTTAGCGATCTCCACGCAGCCCTTGAGATTTATCACATCCTGATCGCTGATGGTCAGTTGGATGCAGCCTCAGATCACTATCGGGCCCATCTAGGCAAAGCGATGCGGGTTCAGCTTGCCTCACCCTATCTGACCATTGAACTGCTGCGCCCATTATTCCCTAACGGTTTAACGTCCGCGCCCGCTCTTGTGTCGGCCCGTGATCAAGCCTATTTTGCCAACGAAATGGCCCTTGTCTTGGGGTATATCGGGAGCACCAGTGAAGCCCTTGCTTTGTTAGGGGTTACCTTGGGCATATTTATTCAGGAGGACGACGCCCCCAGCCTTACCGCAGCTTTGATCCATTATGCGGGGCTGCTTCGGGATGATCACAAGATGGCCCTCAAGATTCAGGTCTTTGAGATGTCCCGTGATCTAGCGGAGGCGCTTGGGGATATGGAAACCCTCGCGGTGGCGCATTTGTTCCTGCTGAAGAGTTACGTTGATAATGGGCAATGGGAGCCTGCAGAAGCCGCCTACCGATCCTTCAACGATATTCCCGCCCAATTCCGCAGCCCTGCTCGTCAGGCGACTGCCGAACGGATTTATGCCAAGATGCTGGTTTGTCAGCTCAAAGACCCAACCACCGCGCTGACCCTTGCCTTGGAATTAGCCAACCAAAGCAAATCCGTTGCAGAACAGCGCGCTATTTATGCCCTGTGGGGCGAGAGCGCCCTTCAGACCGGACGCCCGGACGCCGCTGAACAGTTCTTCAGAGCCGCCCTTGATCTAGCCCCTCAGCAGGGGGGGTCAACCGCTTCGTATCTGGGGGGCTTGGCGCGGGCGCAGGCAGGGCAAGGCAAAGCGGATGCAGCCCGGGCTTCTCTGGCCAAAGGCGCGGCCACTGCTGCTGCGGCCAATGTATTCTTCGCGCTGGGCGATAAGGGACGGGCAAAATCTGCCGCGCTTGAAGCCTATCGGATGGCTTGGGCAGATGGGCATCCCTATACCTTCTGGTGGGAGTTACAATTGGCCAAGCGCGTTTTGGAAGCGTTGGGCGTCCCGGAACCGGAACTGCCCGTTTTTGATCCGTCCACATTGGATAAAATTCCACATGAGGCGGGCATTCGCGCTTTCATCGACAAACTACGCGCCGAACGATCAACGACACCACGGAGTTAACAGTTAGCCAGTTATGTACATCCTAGGAATTAACGCCTTTCACGGAGGCGCGTCCGCGTGCTTGATCCGTGATGGACAGCTCATTGCGGCCGCGGAAGAAGAACGTTTTAACCGGATCAAGTACTGGGCTGGATTCCCGGTTCAGGCGATCCAGTTTGTGCTTGAAGAAGGCGGCATCGGGTTTGGGGATCTTGATCATGTGGGTATCTCCCGCAAACCCAATGCACGCTTGTTCAAAATGGCCTTGTATGCCTTCCGCCGCCGTCCCAGCCTGAGTCTGGTTACGGATCGGCTCAAAAACGTCCTCAAGGTGACCAGCCTCAAAAGCGTCTTTTGTGAGCACATGGGCATCAGCCCTGACCAGACGCGGGCTGAGTTCCATAATGTGGAACACCATCGGGCGCACATGGCCAGCGCCTTTTTTGTGTCCCCCTTCCGCGATGCGGCGATCCTCTCCGTTGACGGGGCTGGTGACTTTGTGACCACCATGTGGGGCACTGGCTTGGATAACCGGCTTGAAGTGGACAGCGAAATCAACTTCCCCCACTCGCTGGGCATTTTTTACACCGCAGTGAGCCAGTGGCTTGGTTTCCCCAAATACGGGGATGAGGGGAAGGTCATGGGGCTTGCGCCCTACGGCAACCCAGAACGCCACCTAAACACTATGCGTAAACTGGTGCGCCTGCATCGGGACGGTACTTTTGATCTTGATCTGGATTATTTTGTGCATCATGCCGAAGGGGCCTCGATGACATGGGAAGGGGGCGAACCTACCATTGGGATGCTCTTTTCACCCAAGCTGGCAGCGCTTTTGGGGGAACCCCGCGAACCTCGCACTGAGATCACCGAACGCCATCAGGATGTGGCAGCGGCCCTTCAGGCGATGCTTGAAGAAGCTGAATTTGCCCTTGTGCGCAAACTCTCCCGCGAAACAGGCAAGAAGGCGCTGGTGATGGCGGGTGGGGTGGCGCTGAACAGCGCTTTTAACGGTAAGATTCTGCCCCACACTGACTTTGAGGACATTTACATCCATCCAGCCGCTGGGGATGCAGGTACAGCCTTGGGGGTATGTTACTACCTCTATCATCAGGTCTTGGGCAAACCGCGCACCTTTGAAATGAACGACGCCTACACGGGTTCTCACTATGACAACAATGCGATCCAAAAGGCGCTTGACAAGGCGGGGTTAAGTTACCAAAACCTTGAGGAAAGCGCCCTTGTGAAACGGGCAGCGTCCCTGATTGCGGAAGGTAATGTAGTGGGGTGGTTTCAGGGTCGGATGGAATGGGGGCCGCGGGCGTTGGGTAACCGCTCGATTCTGGCAGACCCACGCCGGGGTGATATGAAAGACATCCTCAACGCCCGAATCAAACATCGGGAGCCGTTCCGTCCCTTTGCGCCGTCAATCCTGCTTGAACGCACCGGCGAATATTTTGATCAGCAGTATCCCGATCCTTTTATGATCAAGGTCTATGGGGTGCTGCCCCAAAAGCAGCCTGAAATCCCGGCGGTAACCCATGTGGATGGTACGGGGCGCTTGCAGACGGTGGATAAGGCTCACGCACCCTTGTACCATGCACTCATCAGTGCTTTTGGGGAACAAACGGGAACGCCAGTGGTGTTGAACACTTCATTTAATGAAAATGAGCCGATTGTGCGCACCCCAGAAGAAGCCATTGACTGCTTCATGCGCACCAAAATGGACGCGCTGGCGGTGGGCAATCATCTGGTGGTCAAAAAGTAATCTGCTTTGTATGCCTGCTGTGGGCTAGAGTCTGCGGCGGGCTGGCAACCCCTGACCGTCTGAGGCGCGGTTTCGTAGGGTGCCCCACATGGTCACCCGGCGCGTCAGGGCAAAAAATCGGGCAGCCCGTGTGGCTGCCCCTCCAAGAGGTTCCCCACAACCCCAGCCTCAATCATCATCGGGACGATAAGCGCTGTACCAGAAATCACCGGCGGCACGCTTCCAGATTTCATGCGCTTGACGATCCCCTTTGGGGCTGAAGCCCAAAGCCCGACTCCAAAGCTGCACATCCACTTGATCCGGGTTAGGCATCTCCACCGTAAAGGTGATCACCCGGGCCATCATCTGTTTCCGTTGGTGTGGGGTAAGGGTTGTAGGTGGGCGCTCATGGGGTTTGGTCTGGGCTGCCGCAGCGCACAAACCCACCGCCTCAGGGGGCGATAGGGGCAGCAGCCCCTGACCCTCATCCACCCATGCGCTCATCACCGCTTCTAGAGCGGGTACGAGGCTCATCGAGAGTGTGCCCGGCACTAGGCGAAAGAGGTAAGTATAGGCGTGGCGGGCAGGGTTACTGTACCGATCCCGAATGCGTGCGGCCACGATCTCCAGCGGGCTTTCAGACATGATCCCCCCAACCTTACCAGCGCACCCGTACCGGGGTGCCGATGGTTGACCAGTTATACAACCACTGAGCCTGATCGGTAGGCATGTTCACGCAACCGTGACTCATGGGATGCCCCCAATTGCTGTGCCAATAGGTTCCATGAAGCCCATACCCCAGATGGAAGTACATCACATAAGGCACATTCGGCAAATAATACCCCGGCCCGGACATGGTTTGGGCTTTGTAGCGCAGATAGATACGAAAGTCCCCAGTGACCGTAGGTGTCCCCGGCAGCCCAGTGGATACCAGCACACTGCGCACTAACTGCCCGTTTTCGTAAAAGTACACCCGCTGTTCGCTCAGTTTGACGAAGATCAGTTTGCCCGAATCAGTTACCGCAGGTGGGTTTGAGACTGTACCGCCCGCAGCCGCATTGGGATCAACTTTGGGAATTTTCAGCACCATGCCCACATAAATCAAGTTGGGATCAGGCAGTTCGTTCAGGGCTGCCACCGCCTGCCATGTGACCCCATACTTTTGGGCGATCTTGACCAACCCTTCCCCCCGTGCGACCACATGGGTTTTGAGAGGTTGATCAGCCGCAGCCGCGGCGGGTGCGGCTGACGCATTAGCGCCGGCCGCAGGCTGGGCCGGCCCTGCCCCCGGAATCACCAGCACCTGCCCCACGCTGATCAGATCGGCGTTGACGATACCATTTGCACCCATCAACGCAGCCAAGGTCAGGTTATAGCGGCGGGCGATCTTGTTGAGGGTGTCGCCTGCTTGAACCGTGTAGGAGCCATTTTCTGGGGCAGCCGCTACTGGCGCGGCCGCTGCTGGGGCAGGCTGCTGAACAGTTGGCTGCGTGGATACTTGTCCGGGGATGGTTAAGACCTGCCCTGCAAAAATCCGGGCGGTATTGGTGATCCCATTGGCGCTTGCGAGGGCATCCACGGTGACCCCATAACGCAGCGCGATCCGAAACAGGGTTTCCCCCGGTGCGACCGTATGCTGTGACCCATCCTGAGCCATGACTGCACCCGGCAGAAGCCCAGATAATCCCATGATAGCAAGGATGATAAGCGCCCGTCGGAGCATAACCTTCTCCCGTTTTGGTTCTACATTTGTACGAATTATACTTGAATAATGAGCAGACAGCGCAAAACCTACGCTCAGCGTAAGGCAAACGCCCGATAGAATCGCTCAAGCAGCACATTGGTTGCACCCAGAAGGGGGATTCATGCCGCTCAACCTTGAGGATCGGCGCAAGTTAATTGATCTTCTTAGCAAAATGCCGCCATTTCAGGACGTAGATGGGCGAAGGTCAGTACTGAACGCGGCGGGGTTGGAGATCTTCATCCCCCGCGTCAACTTCTCCCTTGCGACTGAAGTATTTGTGGGCTTGTTGGTAAGCCAGCTTGAGCAGTACGGGACGATGGAAGCGACCAACGAACCGGCCTTGTTCAGCCTGCTCCGGTGGGCCGATGATCCCGCACAGTTAGGAGTCGGGGATCGCAGCTTTGTACGTCGTCTGTTGGGGCTGCCACCTTTGACTCAGCCCGCGGGCACACCTCCCCATCCGCCGACCCCGACCAGAGCGGTAGAGTCCGCTGCTGGCGGCGGAACCGATAAGATCGTGATCCTCTTTCTGGCGGCCAGCCCAACGGATCAGGATCGACTGCGTTCGGATCAAGAATATCGGGCCATTGATGAGAACTTGCGCAAGTCCGACTACCGAGACAAGTTCAAACTGGAGATCGGTTTAGCAGTGCAGGTTGATGATCTTCAGGAGCTGCTGCTGCGCCACAAACCTCACATCGTCCATTTTTCGGGGCATGGCAGTACAGAAGGAATCGTGCTTGAGGATCACACCGGGCGCGCCTCATTGGTGCCGCCTGAAGCGCTCTCGGACTTATTCGAGATTCTGCGCAAGAACATCCGGTGTGTGGTGCTCAACGCCTGCCTCTCAGAGGCGCAGGCGCGGGGGATCGCGCAAGCCATTGAAGCAGTGGTGGGCATGTCTCAAGAGATCGGGGACAGCGCGGCCATCGCTTTTGCCAGCGCCTTTTATCAGGGATTGGGCTATGGCGAGGACATCCTCACGGCCTTCCGGTTGGGGGTCAACCTGATTCGTCGTCAGGGGCTGCCCGACGGGGCTGCGCCACACCTGATCTGCCGCGAAGGGGTGGATGCGAGGTCGATCAAGTTTGCCTGAAGGGAATAAAACAAGCCTATGAGCCGATGGATACTGAACAGCCCGTTGGATGTGAATGCGCTTCTTCAAGAGACCGAAGACCCCGGCAGTGGCGCGCTGATCGTTTTTTATGGCACGGTACGCGATCAAAACGAGGGTCAGCCCGTGAATGGCATGAGCTACGAGGCCCATGTGAGCATGGCCGAAAAAGTGCTGGCGGAGATCGAACAAGAAGCGATTCAACGTTTTGGGGCGCGGCGGGTGCGTATCCAGCACCGGATCGGGGCGCTAGCGCTGGGCGAACCGAGTGTGTTGGTAGTGGTCAGGGCGGCCCATCGGGCCGAGGCCTATGCTGCCTCCCGTTATGCCATTGATGAACTCAAACAGCGTGCCCCCATCTGGAAAGAAGAACATTATGTGAGCGGGGACAGCCGTTATTTGGACGGAGTGCCCCTCAAAAAGGACGAGTAGAGCCGATGAAAGACGTTACCGACAAGCAGGCTACCCGACGTGAGGCCCTTGCAGAAACCAAACTGCTGATGCCCCCGGAAATTCAAACCATGCTCCGCGAACGGCGTTTAGAAAAGGGCGACGCCCTCGAAATTGCGCGGGTGGCCGGCGCAATGGGCGCAAAAAAGACATGGGAAGTGATTCCCTTTTGCCATCCCCTGCCCATTACCGGGGTTGATGTGACCTACGAGTTTGAGCCGGACGGGGTACGGGTGCGGGCACTGGTTAAGACCATCGCAGTGACGGGGGTTGAGATGGAGGCGCTCACGGCAAGCAGCCTTGCCGCTTTAACGTTGTACGACATGCTCAAACCGCATACGCAGGAAATTGAGATCGCGTATACCCGGCTGCTCTCCAAAAAAGGCGGCAAGAGCGGCGATTACGAATACCGCCCCCGCTAACCTTCGATTGGCAAAAGGCATGGGCAGGGCTGCGATTGATTTGCAGCCCCCCGCTTACATGGAGGTGATAAAAGCCTTCACCGCGGACGACATCTCATCCATACTCAACTGACGGCCGCGTTCTACCGCCGCTTGAAAGTCCGCACTTCCCAATGCACTTTCGGCTTTGGCGCACAGGCTTTTGTACCAACCCCAATGATGGATCCATGCAGTAGGCACAGGGAGATCAACATAACTGGTAATGCCCACCTCAAAGCCGCTTATGAGTTCTACAGCGCGGGCATACATCCCTTTCATTGCGAGCGAGGCGACCAGACAGCTTATCACCATGGGGGTATAAAACTCCCTGAGGTGAAAAGGGGCGATCCCCTCGGTTTTGTGTAAGTAGTGTTTGACCAGTTGAAAATCGCCTGTGCCACAACACACGATAACCGTCCCAAAGATCGCAGTCACAAGCCTGAAATCTGGTGCTGCCTGAAGGGGGTAACCTTCGATAATCAGGGCCTTGGCGCTTTGGTAATCTTCGTGCTGAAGGGCCTCCAGAATGCCCCTTAGAATCTGATAATAGCCCTTAACCACCGGATCATTGATCTCTTTGGCATGTGGGTAGCCCTCGTTGATCAAAGCACGGGCCTCTGCAAACGCCCCCTGAAATACAAAAACGCTGGCCTCAAGGCAGGCATTCCACGCAATGCCCAACCGATCATTCATCTGATAACAAAGTGATTTTGCCTCGCGCCAGAAGCCCACAGCGCGGCCAGTGGTGTCAAAAAAGCCACCAGAGGCCCCGCCCATGTTGCGCAGTGAATTGGCCGTGCCAATCTGATCACCGATCTCCCGGCGTAGATTCAGGCTGCGTTCTACTACGGTGCGCTGATTGGGCAGATCCATGTTCAGGTTGTGACTCCAGCCCAAATCGTCCAACACTTTCGCCACATAATACTTATCACCGTGAGCTTCGAAGCCTCTGAGTCCAGATTCTAGCAAGGGAATCCCCACCGCCTGATCATATTCGGAGTGGGATACCCAGTGTCCCAACAACGACTGGCAAAAGGCGATTTCAAATGGGTCGCCGTAGCCCTGAGCGATGGCCAACCCACGGACAAAAGACTCTTTGGGTGAACCATCGGGGAACCTCACCAGCACTTTGGCCGCCAAAAGGTGAGGCGCAGTCCCTTCAGCGGGCCACTTTTGACGAGCGGCCCGGAACAACTGCTCACCATCCATCGAGCGGTTGCGCAGAGTCAGAAACAGGTACAGACCTTCTAGGGCCGAGAGGATAAGGTCCTCACTGCGGGTCTCGCAGGCCCACAGCCACGCGGTGCGGATGTTCTCAAAATCGGCTTCAATCACGTTGAGCGCGGCTAACTGCCCAAGCCCCTTAAGCCGGGGCGTAAACTGGGACACCATCCCTAAATAATGGTGACTGTGAGCACTGGAAAGCGCTGCCACCTCGCCCAGTGCGATCAGCTTTTCCTCAGCGTATTGACGCAGCAGTTCGTGAATCACAAAGCGCCCAGAGGTGTTGTCACGGCGCAGCAGAGATTTGTTGATCAGGGTGGTGAGCGCCCGCAAGGTGGCCCCAGTAATGGCCTGTCCGGCCTCACGGGTGAAGCCACCCCGAAACAACGAAAACCGGGCAAACAGGGTCTGCTCCGATTCGGTCAGCAAGCGCCACGAATATTCAAAGACCGCCCGCAAACTGCGCTGGCGCTCCGGCAGATCGTGCATCTCGGTTTCGAGGAAGTCAAAACTGCGATTCAGTTCCTGCACAATCTCACTGAGGGCGAGAGACTCCAGCCATGCTGCTGCCAGCAGAATGCCCAAAGGTGCGCCGTATACCATCCGGCAAATTCGGGATACATAATTCAGGTCGCCAGATTCCAAGGCAAATCCCGAACGAACCCGCTGCGCGCTTTGCATAAACAACTTCACCGCACCATACTGAAGGGCGTCTTCGGGCGTCTCCCATGTGGGAAAATCCATCCCCTCGAGGATGAACACGGTCTCAGCGCTGATGTTCAGCTTCTCGCGGGAGGTAATCACCGTTTTGACCAGAGGCGCTTCCTGCAATATCTCTTGAACCAAAGCGCGCCCATCCATCACATGCTCAAAGTTATCCATGATCAAAAGCAGATTCTTTTCGCGGAGGTAGTCCAGTATTTGCTGTTGAGGTTGGCGTCCATCATCTTGAAAACTGTAATCGACTGCTTCGGCCACGGCCTGTACCATGTTCTCCGCTGAGGTGAGTGGGGCCAAATCCACAAAAAAACAGCCATGTTCAAGAAAGGTATCGCTGCGGGTTTGATGCAGCAGTTTGTTGGCCAGTTCCAAAGAGAGCCGCGTTTTGCCCATACCTCCCGGCGCTAAAATGGTCAGCACCCGAACCGATGGGGTTCGGATGATCCGATCCAGTTCTGTGAGTTCGTTTTCGCGTCCCACAAAAGGGGTGATTTGAACAGGGAGCTTATGCCGCACCATATTGCTTGGTAGGGGTGAAGGTGTGGCAAAACGCCCCTTTTGTGAGGACTCCCCATAGGGAGGCTGTGGGGTGTGCATTGCCACAGTGCTGAGCGAATCACCTGCCAAAAGCGCCTCAAGTTCAAGGCCTACCAATCGCATTCGCGGGATTCGCTCAGCCGGTTCTTTGATGGTCATACGCTGGATCAGATCAAGCAGAGCGACCGGCACATCGGGGCGATGAGTCTCAAGTTGTGGCAGGGGCTGAGTGAGGATCGCTCGAATCAGGGTTCCCGGATTGGTGGCTTTAAAAGGATGGTCACCTGCGACCATCTCATAAAGCATGATTCCCAGCGACCAAATATCGGAGCGGACATCGGCCCGCTCTCCCTGAAGTACCTCTGGGGCGATATAGGCAGTGGTGCCCATCACCGTGCCCGCTTGAGTCGCATCCGAGTTGTTGAAGTGGGCAATCCCAAAGTCGGTCAGGCGGGGGGTTCCGTCCTTGGTCAGGAGGACATTGGCGGGTTTAATGTCGCGGTGGATGATGTTCAGGCGGTGCGCTCTGGTGAGGGCATCGGTCAGATCAAGGGCGAGGTTAAGGATGCGCGGAATGGGCAGACGGAAGGACTTACGCAGCAGATCATCCAGCGTCCCCCCTTCGACCAGTTCCATAATCAGGTAGTGTTCACCACGTTCCTCAACAGCATCCAGAAGGGTGACAATATTGGGGTGATTCAACTGGCGCAGGGCTTCGCCTTCTCGGATGAATCGATTGATGATCTCTGGTGTCGCCAACTCAGAGCGAAGCATCTTAATCGCCACTGGGATATTTAAGCGCTGATCGTGTCCCTGATAGACGTTTCCCATGCCCCCAGCGCCGATTTTCTGCACGATCTGATAACGACCTGCAATGGTGAGCGTCATAGGCGACTTTCTCAAAAAAAGAGTATGCTTATGCTTATTTTATCCCGAATGCCCATTTGTGCTTTGTGGAAATCTCAGGTGATGGAGTTGGCTCAAAAGCTATGCCTACAGTCTTAAAATGCCCCTCGTGCGGCGCCCCCATTAAAAACATTGATACCACCAAGGACTCGGTGGAATGTACTTTTTGTCAGTCCGTGATCAGTATCCCGGAATCAATGCGTCCTAAAGCCCATGCCCCCTCAAGCCCTATTCAGATTAGCATTCAGACGTCACGTACTCCCGGTGTGCGCACCAGCTCTATGGGTGTTGTGGGGGCCCTGATCACGGTGGGTATCTTTTTGGTGGTGGGTTGGGTGATCGTATCCGCTGTTTTGCCCAGCATCCAGAATGCCACCTCGTCGATCACCTCCTACTCGATCACTGCACAAGCCATGACCACCCGCTCAGTTAGTATCTCCATCAGCCAATCCACCCTTGCCCCTTTACCCAGCCGCACGCCAACCCCTATCCCTGTTGGCGAGGTGGTGTTGAAGTTTGGCGGGGAAGGGACAGGTCAGGGTAAGTTCCAAGATGGGCGCGCTGTCGCCGTTGACCCTGCAGGCAGTATCTTTGTGGCCGACTACACTTCTGGCCGGGTGCAGCGCTTTAATGCGGCCGGTGAATATCAACAAACCTACAACGTACCCTCCGAGAACAAAGGGGCACCTATTCGCTGTTTAGGGGTGGATCGCAAAGGGGTGCTGTATATCTGTCGAGGTGGGAATCTGGTCAAAATCAACGTGGAGAGCGGGCAGCCCGTAGGCACAATCAAAGACCCACAAGGCGGCTTCATTGACGCTGTGACCATCATGCCTGATGGCAATATCGCTGCTCTGACCAGCTCGGCTTCAAAGGATGATCTGATCCTTTACACCCCTCAGGGTGGGGTGCTCAAGCGTTACAACAAGATCGTGAGCAGCATCACCGAGAACTCGCAGAACAACTTGAGCCTTGCGGTGGATGGGTTAGGGCGATTCTTTATCCTCAGCCAGCGCGAAAAAGCGGTCTTTTTGTTCAGCGCAGAGGGGAAGTATATCGATCGTTTTGGGGGTGACAGCGACAGTGATGAAGAGTCACTAGGTTCGCCGTATGCGGTTGCGCTTGATAGTCAGGGGCGGGTATATGTGAGCGACTCACGGCGTGTTCACATCTTCAGTGCCGATGGCAAGTACTTGGATCGGATACCTTTTGAAGGCGGGGTGCCGATGGATATGGAATTTAACGCCAGTGATGAGTTGATTATGACCGTCAACATCCAGATGGTCTATAAGCTGCGGCTCAATCAAACGATTGGCTAATCCCGGTGCGGGAAGAACACACCCTCTAGGAGTTCCCCCACAACAGCATTTTCCCTGAAGTTTGAACTGTTAGTGGGGAGAATGAGGGGCAGCGCTTCAAAAATGGACTTTCCCTTTTCCAGTTTGGCTGAGGGGCGACAGTAAGTTTACCTTCATCCCCCCTGCACCCCCCTCCTCAGCCGCACGCGGGAGAAGGGGGGATGGTTTTGTCCACAAGCCAGCAGTCGCTTGATTACTTGGCTTCCCACACTTGCTGGCCGGCCAGCAGACGCTGAAGTTGATCGGGGAATTTGGCGGGCTTTAAGGGTTTACCAATGAACCCGTCAAAGCCCCGCTCACGGGCATGATTGATCTCATTTACATGTACTGTACAGGCGATAACCCGGACATTAGTCCCAATCCGCTTGCGGAGATAAGCCAACACCTCATATCCGTCCATGTTGGGCATTTCCAAATCAAGAAAGACCAGATCAATCGATGGGGACTGACTCAGAACGTCATCAATTTTGGCGGGATCATCAACCCCTACCGAAGTTATCTGATGGGCCTTAAGCAGGCGTGCAAGGATTTCAAGACTGTTGGGATCATCTTCGAGAATGAGGGCGTTGATGGTGCTCATAATGTTCTCTACTATTCTTTCAACTTGCCGCTTAGCGGATATGCCAAACCTTTTCCCCGTTGATGACGCGCTGCAAAAGTTGAGGGAAGGCCTTCTGACTTACGGGTTTGGCGATCACCCCATCCAGCCCAAGCGACTTTAACTGGGCTACTTCATCGTTCATCACGCTGGCGGTGAGTGCGATCACAGGCACCGAATGAAAATGGGAATCAGGGTGCTTACGCAGCATCTCATACATCTGGAAGCCGTTATAAGGTGGGACGTGAATATCAAGCAGGATCACCGTAGGTTTTTGGGTCAGTTGGCTCAGGCGCTCTTGAAAGTTTTCACTACTTGACCAGATGGTGAGGTTAGGATTCCCCATCCCACGCACCACCAACATCTGCATCACCTGTCGGCTTAATTCATCGTCTTCAACATAGAGGATAATAGGTTTATCGGACATCATGTCTTCTCAGGTTATGCTTCTTTCGTCACAGGGACGGGATTACCAACAACGGGCAGTTCTACAAAAAAGGTGGCCCCTAAACCTGCGGCACTCTCGACCCACAGCCGTCCGCCGTGCGCCTCCGCTAACCTTCTGGAAATGACCAGTCCCAACCCGGTCCCACCGCCGTGTTTGAGCCCTAGTTTTGCTTGCTGGAAAGGCGCAAAGATCAGATTCTGTTCCTCCAACGGGATACCCGGCCCGGTATCTTTGACGCTGATCAGGACGTTGGGCGCTTGCCAAACGGCCTTTAAGGTGACACTTCCGGTGCTGGTGAACTTGCAAGCATTGGAGACCAAATTCAACAGTATCTGAGTGATACGCTGCCGATCACCTGTGATTGGAGGCAGGTTGGGGTCAATTTCCACCTTCCACTGAACGGGTTTGTTCTTCAGCAGTGAGGTGGCCGTATCGCCCACAAATTCCACCTCTTCGGACAATTGGATGCCTTCTTCGATGAACAGTTCCAGCGCGCCCGCTTCGATCTTGGAAATATCGAGCACATCATTGATCAGGCTGAGCAGGTGCTCACCGCTGGTAAAAGCTTTGTTGAGGGCATCGATCTGCTCGTCATTTACATCCCCCAACATCCCTGACGATACAAACTGAGTGAAATTCAGGATCGCATTGAGGGGCGTCCGCAGCTCGTGGGAGACATTGGCCAAGAACTGCGACTTCACCTGATTCGCTCGTTCTGCCGACTTCTGAGCGACCTGTGCCTCCGTGAACAACTGCGCATTACGGATGGCAATGGCGACCTGCTCAGCAAGGGTGGTCAGCACTTTCACATCGTCCGGTTTGAAGTGATCGACCGCGTCCGATTGGAGGTCAAACACACCCAACAGACGATTACCGAGGATCATCGGGATGGTCAGTTCAGACTGGGTATTGGGGTAGTCCCGAACGGGCATGTAGGTGGCTGAAGCCTTCACGTTGCCCTGATTCACCGTTTGACGGGTGCGGGCTGCAAGTGCGATCAGGCTTGGTTCAGCGTCCAGCGGCAGTTTGACCGATTCGAGGAAGCTCACCTGTTTACCCTTACGGTCGGAAGTCGCAGCGCGGGAAAGGTTTTCGGTTTCCTCATCAAAGCGAAAGACCGAACAAAGGTAGAGATCAAAACGCTGAGCCGTCAGTTCAGTAACCCGCGCCAGCAGGTTCTCGATGTTCAGTTCGGTGGTGATGTCTTTGGACACCTCAGCCGCGATGGCGAGGTCACGGGTTCGAGCGGCGATTCGCTCTTCCAGTCCAGTGATCAACGATTGCAACTGCGCGGTCATCTGGTTGAAGGAAATACCCAGTTCGCCCAGTTCATTCTTACGCTGAACGTTGGCCCGCTGTGAGTAGTCGCCTCCACGCACCCGCTGGGTGACTTCGGTTAAGTGACGGATAGGGTTGGTGATCCAGAGGGTGATCCCTGTGCCGACGCCGATTGCCAGTAGGGTACTAAGGATAGTCGCCAACAGGAGCAGAATCTGCCCATTGCGCAAGGTTCGGAAGGCCTCATCGGCCTCGATCTCCACCATCAGCGCGCCTTTGAGGAAACTAACCGGTTGGTAGCGCCCGAACACTTCCCGCCCCCGGTAGTTTTGATAGCCACTACTGTTGGTGTTTCCGCTTAACGCCTCTTGAATACCTGTGCTTTGGACTGTCTGAAGCAGCGGATGTCCTTCAAAGCGGCTTGGGGTGAGCAGATTCCCTTTGTCGGTCACAAGGTAAGCCTCACCGGTATCACCGAGTCCGGGATTCCTCGCAAACACCCCACGCATTCCTTCGAGATTGGGGACCCCTGCCAATACCCCAACGATCTGACCATCTTCGAGTTTGAGCGGCATGGTGATGAAGATGGTGACCGCCGCTTGATCAGCGCTGATCTCCGGCGGCTGGACATAATCCGCGCTCAGGCTGGGGCTGAAGTAGGGTGCGCTGGAGATATTGGTTCCCACCCGCGTTGCCTCTGTGCCTACCAGAACATCACCCTTGAGGTTGTACACAAACAGCTCGGTATAGGTGAACTGGGCTGCCAGCGCCACCCGAATGTAGTTGTTAAGTTGAACCAGAGTCCGCGACCAGTCACGGTCTTGGGAGAGGACGTTAAACATACGTTCCCGCTGAATCTCGTCCACAAAGGTTTGACCAAGTGTGGTGCGCGCATCGTCAAACCATCGCTGAAGCTCCACAGACTTGATGTCCGCAACGGTCTGAAGCTGCGAGGCAAGTTGAAGACGTGCCTGATTTTCTGCCACATTCAGCGCCAGAATGCCCACCAAGGTTAAGGGGACTACTGCCAGCAGCACAAAGAAGATTAGCAGCGTCACACCGATGCGGTTACTCATGAGTCGCCCCTCGTTAACGGATACCCTCAGCAGTTAGCTCAATCACCGTTTCAACGTTGTTTAAGTCGATAGGGCTGGGGCCAGTCAGCACATCCTGACCGGGCAGCATCCCGTATTGGGAAATCTGATAGAGCCAGATGATCGCCATGTAACCCTGTAAGTAGGGTTGTTGATCAACAGTCTGAAGGAGGAAACCTTCCTGAATCAGTTGGTAAGCTTCGGTGCTGGTATCATGCCCAACTGCATACATTTCGCCGGGTTTCAGCCCTTTTTCTTCGATCACCAAACTGAAAGAACTGATCACACTGGGGCCCAATAAGAAGATCGCATTGGTCTCTGGTTTTTCGTCCAGATAGGTCACGATGGCCTCAGCACTGGCGCTCACATCATAACTGATGTCGATGGTCTCAACCGGAATCTTCTCTGGTTCAAAGACATCCTTCACCCCCTGACAGCGCGCCATCAGCCCTGCATGTCCTTGTTCCTGAAGGGGGCAAACCGCATTTTTGATGGTCACACCATCGGCCTTAGACTGGGCCAAGACCCGCTTGGCATTGTTCACGCCTGCTAGGTAGTCATCCGTGCCAATGTAAAAATCGATCATGGGCAAGGCTTTGTCCGTCTTGCGGTTGGGGTCTGGGGTGTTGATGCTGATCACGGGAATCTTGAGTTCACTGGCTTTGGTCACCACATCCCGGATCAGTTCAGGGTCAGGGACGGTGGTCGCAATGCCAGCCGGATTCATTTCGAGGGCGGTTTCCCAATAGCTGGCCATATCCGCGATATTGTCGAGAGGATCGCTGAGCCACTCGCAGCGTACCTGAAGCTGCTCGCAGCCATCCATAAAACCACGAACGGCAACTTTCCAGAAGGGGTTTTTATCACCCCCATGCGCCACCACCACAAATAAGGGGGCTTCGTCGTCTTGGGCCTGAACAGGCACCGATGTCACTGAAAAAGATGTTGTTGCCAAAAGCGCCACGAGTAGAATCAAGAATAATCTACGCATCCCTCGACCTCCATAAAAAAAGGATCGGTTGGCTCCCTAATTGTGAAACAGGTACAAGATTTTCGCAATACAAATTCACAAGGTCTTCACAGGCGATTTTTCTCGTGGGAGAAGTTATTCACTTGCCTTTGTGATCTTAATAACCACGCACCTCAAAACTCTCTCAATTCACTCACGCGCCATGATGATCAACGCTGTATGATCTTCAGGGTTTATGGGCATCAAACATACCCCTGAGGAGGCGATTGTGACTCGATTGGCGGTGGTGGGTGATATTCATGGCAATTTACCCGCTTTGGCAGCGGTCATGCAGGATATGCGTCGGTTTCGGGTTGATCAAGTTGTGGCTGTTGGGGATAACGTCAGTTGGGCCCCCTTTTCAGCGCAGGTGATGGAGATCATCACCCGTGAACACTGGTCGGCCATCCGGGGCAACCATGAGTACTACCTGCTGGACTATAAGACCCCACGGGCACCCGAACACTGGCATGAGTATGATCTACCCGGCTGGCTTTATGAACAGCTTCAGGGGCACTGGCATCAGGTGATTGCCGGTCTGCCCGATGAACTTAGCTTGCGTTTCCCGGATGCGCCGCCGGTTCGGGTGGTTCACGCTAGACCCGGCAACCCGTGGCATGGGCTGTATCCCACCACCCCCGATGTTGAGGTCATTGCGGCTCTGAGCAGTGTGGCGGAAGAGACCGTCATCACCGCTCATACCCACTTATCCCTTGATCGGCGGGTGGGGCGCTGGCATTTGCTCAACCCCGGTTCGGTGGGGATGCCCCTTGACGGCGATATTCGGGCCCAATACTTGATCCTTGAAGGAGATGCCACCGGGTGGCGGGCAGAAATGCGCCGGGTAGAGTACGATCTTGTGCCTGTAGTTGAGGCCTTCAGGCAGCACCGCCTCTTAGAGCGTTATCTGACCACCTCACTCATCCTCAAAGAACATGAACGGGCGCGCTGTTATATCCTTCCTTTTAACCGCTGGCGCAAGCTAAATCGGGCAGATCGGCCAGTGTCTTTGTCCCTCATCGAGGAGTATCTTGCGCTCTCCCCCGACGGTTTGTATCTGCCCGAATATCCGGTTGAGTATATGATGGGCTTGTGAGGCGCATTAAGCACCTATGCGGGCATAACCCAGTCAATCGCCGTTAAGACCGTGAGGACATTAAACCCAAGCCCTACGAGGATCAGAAAGCGGTCATAGGCTGAAGGGTAGGTGGGCAACCCGATGAGATTAAAGATGAAGAAAAACACCGCCACAATGATGTTGGCCCAACGGCTGGCCGGGTAGGCAAGCATCAAGGTGAGCAGGATCATCAGGATGGGAATCAGCATCAGAACAGCGATTCCCAGCCACATCCCCTGCGTAAATTGTATGGTGTCCATCTTTCCGGGAAAATCGCCGCTGAAGATGCGCAGCACATCCCCTAACAGATAGACCAGCATGAGCGCAACCCAAACTGCCGCAAGCAGGATTCGTTTATCGACCATGATTAGAATTTCCGCAACCTATGCTATATGGATGACCACTCTGCCCTGAACACGTCCACTTTCAAAGAAGCGCATCGCCTCGGCAGTTTCACTTAGGGGGTAGCAGCGATCTACCACCGCCTTGACTTTGCCTTGTTCCAGCAGGTTGTTCATGTAGACCAGATCGGCGGCATTGGGCTTGACAGTGCCCATGCTGCGCATCTTCTTGCGCCCCAAGAGGGAGACCACAGGGCCCAGCAGAATCGCGGCGAAGATTTGGCGCATCGTGCCCCCAGCAGACACATAGATACCGCCGGGCTTCAAAACGCGGCGATAATCCCCCAGCGAACGAAAGCCGTTGACAGCCAAGACCAGATCATAACGCTTGCCACTGCGGGCGAAATCCTCTTGGGTGTAGTCGATCACCGCATCAGCGCCCAAAGCCCGCGCCTTGTCTAGGTGGCGGGTGCTGCACACTGCGGTCACAGTAGCCCCAAGGGACTTAGCGATCTGCACTGCATAGGTGCCAACCCCGCCTGATGCCCCCACGATCAGGACACTTTGGCCTGCACACAGCGCGCCATAATCGCGCAGGCCTTGTAAGGCGGTGATGGCCGCTGAAGGCACAGTGGAGACTTCCTCAAAGGAAATTGAGGCTGGTTTTAGGGCCATAGTCTGGGGCGAGGCGCACACATATTCGGCCAGCCCTCCTAGATTTTTGGTATTGTCAAGATAGACCGCATCGCCGACCTTGAACTGGGTGATATTGGCTCCAACCGCCTCAACAGTGCCAGCGATATCCATACCGAGGATCTGTTTCTTGGGGCGGCGCAGACCGCTCTCCATACGTAACAGAAAGGGGGTGCCCCGCATCAGGTAACGGTCGCCTTTAGTGAGGCTTACCGCATGAACCTTCACAAGGACTTCATCGGCGCTGGGTGTGGGTTTTTCAACTTCCTGAAGACGCAGCACCTCAGGTGAACCATACTCCGTGTAGACGATGGCTTTCATTGGACCTCTCTCGTTTTCAAAAATCAGGCTTGATTGCGGACGCAGCTTTAGTGAGGGCTGGCACTCAACGGTTCATTCATGGGGGCTGCATCCTTGTAGCCCCACAACCGGATCAGTCTCATGCCGTGCCCTGACAAGGCGATCACCGCGTAACCTATTGCAAAAAGTTCTGGGGCATTGGCGATGATCGTCCGCGCGGTGGGGGATTCAGTGGCGCTCAGGGCGCGCTCCGCAAGTGGCTCTAGGACGGCAAAGTACAAACTAACCACACCTACAAGCTCCATAATCGTCTGAAGGAGCCATAAGGTTGCATTCCAACGGTTGCGGCGCAGCACCCAAAGTTGGATGAGAATTTGTCCCACCGCGACCACGATCAGCAGGATCAGCCACCCAGAGGGAACAGGGATCACCGCCCCCGGATCACTCAGGTTAAAGCGCAGGGTCAGCCCGCCTACATAGAGGAAGTAAAGGAGCATGGACACAACTGCCACCCCAAAAGCAGATCCGAAGCCCGCCTCAAAACGATCAACGGCTCTCGGATCGTTCACGGCGGGCAGTTTGGAGGGATCAAACGGCTCTGACTTGGGCGGATGCGCCGCGCTTACTTTTTCCACAAGGGCGAAGATCAGCACCACCAATGCGGAAAAAACAAAGGTAACCTGCACCACGGCCCCAATCAGATCAGGAAACAGGTGAGACCAAAGAATGGGCTGGGGGCCAGTAAGCGCCCCAAATAGGGACAAAAAGATCACAATGGCGGGCACGATCAACCATACATGGCGCAGCACCATCATCAAATAGGGGTAAAGGTCAGGCCCAATGAGGTACTGCGCGGTCCGGTAAGAAGCCGCCATCTGATAAGGGGGGCCAAACTCCCCCAATAAAGTGACCACATCTGCCTGTGAGGGGTTTCCCGCGAAGCGATCCTCCAGCGCATCCTCAATCTGCGAGCGAAGCTCAGCTTCAATCTCCGCCCGATCTTTTTTGGGCAGATTCTGACCTACCTGATGGATATATCGCGCCACTAAATCACTCATGGTTCGTTCCTCGCAAAATGCGACCCATCACTGCAACCGTCTCAAGCCATTCGGCACGCAGGGCGTTGAGTACCTCGCGCCCGGCAGGGCTGATGCGGTAGTACTTACGCGGGCGCACCTCGCCCACCTCCCATGCGCTTTCAAGCAAGCCCTGCTTTTCTAACCTTCGGAGGAGGGGGTAAAGGGTGCCTTCTTCAATTTCCATGCCTTGTTCGGCAAGACGCTGAATCAAGTTGTAGCCATAGCTGGCAGTGTCCATTTGGCTCAGTACGGCCAACACCACAACTCCCCGCCGCAGTTCTAAACGAAGCTGACTGATCTGCTCGTCTGTACCTGTCATCTGCTGTGTATCTCACAGTACTATGCGCCACATAGTATGAGTATACTGTATGGCGCACAGTAGTGTCAAGGGCAAGATGAAAATCGCTTACAGAGGCGCTTGTTTTGGCGGGTTTTCACCAACTCGATAAGGGGTTGTGCTTATGGAGAATCAAAGCGCTAGCAGGGGCAAAAAGGGGGTTAGCGGCGGAGACGCTGCACCACATAAGTGGGGGCGATCAGCACAGCCAGAAGCCACGCCGCGACTCGACCATAGACCAACCGGGTATAGACCAGCAGATCATGCATGTAGATGCGCAGTGACCAAGCGCTCCGCTTTTTGGCGGTTGCGCCTTCATAGTGGATGATCCCATCGCTCACCAGATAGTGATTCTCCAGCCCCAAGCCCAACACCTGCCGTGAGAAGTAGTCATCGCTGAAGTACATCACCATCTGGGCTTCAAAGCCGCCGATCTGCTGCCATATTTCGCGCCGGGCGATGATGCAGCTTCCCGGCAGGGACTCCACCGGGCGAGTGGTGGTGCGATCCCAGTCTTGATACCAGAGCCACTCGTTTGCCTTGCTCAAGCGCGCCGGGAACAGTTTTCCCAGAAACGAATAGTTCAAGCACAGATACCACAGGGGGGTGAAATGGGCGCAGTTACGCTGCAAGCGCCCATCGGGGAAAAACATGGTGGTGGTGGCCGCCCCGATGCGCGGGTTTGCCTCCATACCCTGTACCAACTGGCGCAGGGTATTCCCTTTGACCACCATATCGGAGTTCAGGACAAGCACATACCGACCTTGGGCAAGCATCACACCCTGTGTATAACCCGCAGAAAAGTAACGGTTTTGGGTATTTGCCACCACCTGCGCCTGAGGATAGGCTGCCTGTACTGCCTCGGCACTGCCATCCTGTGAAGCGTTGTCGATCACGATACACTCCATCGGCAGCCCAGTCTGATAGATCGACTGGAGAAAAGCCAGCAGCAGATCGCGGGTGTTATAGTTGACCACCACCACCGAAAGATCAAACACAGAGGCAGCGTCCATCAGCGCTTAGGCCCGGGCCGTCATATAGGCTGGCACTTCGATCATGGGCGGGCGCTCCTGATCAACAATTTCGGCAATATCGAGGGCAAAACGATCCGGCTCATGAATGATCAGTTTCATGCTTCGGTTTGCCTTGTCCAAAATCTGCATCCCGTAACGTTTTTCCATGCGTGAGATGAATACCTGCTGAATGGCAAAGGACATTTTGCTCAGATTCACCAGTGGCTGATTGTAATGAACCCGCTCCTCCAAATCGACCTGTGCGATGGACTCCAGCCCGTGCTGCTCATGGAGATCGATCAGCAGCCCAGTCTCAACCCCATAACCGCTGAAGAAGGGAACCCGCTCTAAGGCGCTTCGCCGGCCCGCATACTCGCCGGATAAGGGCTGGATAATGCCTGACAGTTCGGGATAAAACAGGTTCAGCCACGGCCGGGCAACCAGTTCGGTCACACGCCCGCCGCCCACCGCCTGAAGGGTATCCCCGATCTTGATGGGACGTTGGTAAAAGCCTTTTACATACTGGATATTGGGGCGTTTCAAAAGCGGGCCCACCAAGCCATACACAAAATGCGGTTGGATATTCACAATATCGGTGTCCACCCACGCGATCAGGTCCCCCTTAAGGACGTGCTGACTCTTCCAGAGGGCCTCACCCTTGCCTCGGTACGTTCCCATTTCGGGCAGAATTTCCGGGTGTTTGTAAACGGGAATACCGTAATCCTGCGCAATCTGAACGGTGTTGTCCTCCGAATTGCTGTCGATCAACACCAATTCATCAATGAGTGGATACTCATCCATCAGCACATACTTGAGGGTGGCAATCACTTTGCCCACAGTCGCCTCTTCGTTGAGCGCGGGTAGTCCTACGCTGATGGTTACACCCTGCCGCTCTTTGAGCGCCACCAATGCTGCCAGATCAGAAAATTCGCGGCTGTGAAAGGTATTCTGGGCAAACCAGCGATCCACCTTAGTGGAGAGGCTTTCAACTGGGCGGTAACGTCGGCGGGGGAAGTGGAAGGCAGATTCTTCGGGGTTGTGGGCACGCACCATCATCACAGGGGTTTCAGTCTGAGACTCGATCTGCTCTGCGAGCGGGCCAGAACGGCTGGCATCCCATGAGGGATTTTGGAAGGTCGCACCCATCACAATTACCTTGTGCCGGGCCGACTCCCGCACGATTCCCTCAGCCACCCGGCTTATCACGGTGATAGCGCGGGTGATGCGCGGTTCGGCACTCAGGATCGCGCTCAAGTTAGGGATGGTTCGGGGGGAGTCCGCGACGTGCAGCAGGGTGATCGCGGATTCCCCGGCAAGGGCCTTGGCAGCGCGCAGCCCCAATTCAAGGTTAGGACCACCGCGTAGAGAGAGCAGTACCGGGCCTTCTCCGTCCCATGCGCCATCCCGGAGCAGGATCAGATCACAAGGCGCGCTCCGCAAAATGTCGTTGGAGGAAAGCCCCCCGGTAGACCCAGCCGTACCTTGCCACTGGACAATGAGCAAATCCGCCCCGATCTGGGCGATCTCAGTGAGTGCCCGTTGAAGGGGATGGTAATCCACATGAACGATGGTTTCATCGTGAACCGTGTCCAACTCACGGGCGATCTGATCAAGGCTTTCGCGCAGTTGACGAGCACGGGTTGCACCCTCACTTAAAGAAACGCCCTCCGGGATGGTGATCATGCCGCGCAGCCGAATCTCGCCGGACTGTGGGCAAAGTGCGCTTGCCAGCTTCACCCATGCGCTTAGGCGTTGATCGTCACTCACCAGTAACATCACCCGATAAGGGGTAGGGGCTTGTTCGCTCATGGTTCCTCCACCAATGGGATAATCTGATCACGGATGATGGCGTCCCAACGGTAGTGCTGACGCACCCGCAGACGCAGACGATAAGCCGGACTGGAATCAAGCTGAGCGCGGATCACGGATGCGATCTCCTGTGGCGCACCGGACTGGGGATCAAAGTAGTAGGCTTCCGCACCTCCGGTAGCGCGCATGGGCGGCAGATCAGCGCTGAAGATAGGGATGCCCGCCAAGCCAGCCTCCAACATGGGAATGCCAAAGCCTTCTTGCAAACTAGGGAACAAAAGCGCATCGGAGAACTGGTACAAGGCCCCCATCGTTTGGTCGTCGGGGATGAACGGTTGATCAGTTTCACCCAGCGCGTACAAAAAATGAGCGCTCTGTTCCAGCTGAAGGGTGCGGCGCAGGTCAAGCAGTTCGCCCAGATAACCGGGGTTAGCCGGATTGTGCGGGCCCGGCGGGCCGCTCACAATCAAGCGAAAATCGCGCCCGGACTGGGTTCGCAGCGCCTCTAAGACGCGCAAGGCCAGCTCAATGTTTTTGCGCCGGGTGATGCGCGCAGGCAGAAGCAGGATTCCATCGGCATCACCCAAACGCAGTTTGGTGACCAGCGCTTCCATTGCGGGCGTCCAACGGAAAAATACCCCCAAATCTACCCCCGGTGGCACCACAGTGATCTGTTCTGGGGGCAGCCCCAGCAGTTGGCAGAGTTCCTCCCGGCGTGATTCGGAGACGGTCACATAACGCACCCCCTCCCAGGCTTGGCGCATTAAATCCCATGGCTGCCCTTGATGCAGTTCGGGTAAGTATTGGGGGTTTGTCCACGCCAGATCGTGACACCACGCGATCACTCGGGTGATCTTGCGCCGCTGAATATCGGCCAGTGCGGCGGTTAATGCCAGATTCTTGTTGAAGGTGGGGATGTTATGGGCAAGGCAAACGTCACAGTCCTGCAAGGCGTGTTCGAGGATGGCGATCAGTCGTGATCGCAGATCGGCAAAAGCCACCGGGACGTGCCCCCGATCCAGATCGGCTTTTGCCCGAAGCACTTCTGGGTGCATCGAGCCTAACAAGGGATCAATAAACGATTCGATGTTCTGGTTTTCCGCAAGGGGTGCGCCGCTTCCACTCAGGATGCGCACCTGATACCCAAGCTGCATCAATCCGCGTGCATGGTAAGCCATCGTGGCTTCTACCCCGCCGATGGTTGGCGGAGCCGCGTAGTGCAGGATGGCGATGCGTTTCATCATGCCTCCTCATCTGCTTTTTTGAAGTATACTCAATGGATGATGCCTTTTTCAATGGATAAGGGGGGCACATGAGTTCATGGGTACAAATCGCGCCGGGGGTTAAACGGCGGGTGGCGGTGGATGGTGAAAAGCTCATGGTGGTGGAGGTGCGCTTTGAAGCGGGCGCTTCTGTGCCTACGCACAGCCATATTCACGAGCAGGCGACACATGTCATCGAAGGACAGCTTCGATTCCGCCGTGCGGAAAGCCCAGATGTGATTTTAGAGCCGGGGCAAACCATGCACATCCCCTCCAATGTAGTCCACAGCGCGGAGGCGGTGAGCGCCTGTACTGTCATCGACATCTTCAGCCCGCCCCGTGAGGACTTCCGCGCCAAAACCTGATTATCGGGTTCACCTTTCTTTTGGGGTTCATCTAAGTTTCCGGGAGGAAAGAAATCTTGAGTAAACGAATCACTGCGACGATCTTGATCCTCGTGCTGCTGGGCATGGCTGTGTTTGGGGTCACTCACTCTGCAAACGCCCAAGGCGGTAAACTCACTTTAGGCGAGGTGATCAAAGGCGACTACAGTGGGAAACCAGTGCCATTTACCCTTGATGGAGTCAAAGGGCAGTTTGTGGTTATCCAACTACTGCCTGATTTGGAGATGCCCATCTTTAACACCATCCTCAAAGTTAACGATCCCACTGGGACCATGATCGCCAATACCAGTCTTGTGACGATCTACACCCAAATGGGCAGCATCGTTGGGCTTCAGTTTGAACAGGATGGAGCCTATACGGTTGAGGTCAGCACCACCGACACCAACCCCGGTAAATTTGACCTGCTGGCCGTCGAAGCCCCACTGTTAGAACTGGACAAAACCGTTGAAAGCACGGTCGAGAGTGCTTCGCGCAGTGAGCGCATTCATTACCCAAAGGCCTTCACCCTTGCCCTACCCGAAGCGCTCACCCTGCACTACAAAGTTACAGCGGGTGATTATCGCCCTGCGCTGATCGTGGAGACCATCGAAACAGGCAAAACCCTATACCCCTATGCTTATGTGGGCGGACGTGGGCTGCTCGAAGGCACAGTCTCCCTTGCCCCGCGAGAGGGATTCGTGTTTGTGGTCTTTGGCTCTACCGCCTTTGGTGATCCGGGCAGCGGTGATGCCCTCAGCGCGACTCTTCAGCTCACCTTAAGCAAAGCCTCCGCTCAGTAGGGCGGTTATTCTTTTGAGATGACACAGGCCCCATTCAACCTGAATTTGAGCCTGTGTCATCCATCGGGGAACGTTGCAGGTCACGTTTTCGGGGTGATATAATGCGCATTATTCTACAGTTCGATCAAGAATGCGGCAGAATGTCTCATGACCAATGACTTAGGGTTGCCCCACACCAACAATAATTGGGAAACACAATTACAACATTATGTTCGTGAACAGAACCTTCTGTTGGAGATCGCCCTGCGCATCGCACAGGGTGGCGCTTTGGATCAGATTCTGTCCGATCTGGCTCGGTTGGGGCTGCAAGGGCTGAGTACCGATGGGCTGAGGATTGTCCTCAGCAGCAAAAAGACGGCGATCACCGCCGGCACGCTGGGGGCAGATGAATCCGCCTTCCATAGCCATGATCAAACCTTGATCGGACTGCTTGAGACCCAGACAACACCACTGATCGTTGAAGGGGGCACTTTTCCTTCAACCCTTGCGGGGTTTGGAGGGCACTACCAAAGCCTCATCGCTCTGCCTTTGATGGCGCATGGGGCACGCTGCGGAGTCCTGTGGGCGGCATGTGCAAAACCGCATGTCTTCACCGCAGCGGAGCGTAATTTTGCCTTAATCCTTGCGGCTCAGACAGCCGTGGCCATCGCCAATGGTCACGCCTTTGAAGAAGCCCGTTATGAACGCGAGCGACTAGCTGCAATCCTTACCAGCAGCGGCGATCCGGTACTGGTGACCAACGCCACCAATCAGATCATCCTCCTCAATCCTGCGGCAGAAGACGTTTTTAAGGTGACGGCCGCGCAGGCACTGGGGAAATCTGCGGACGAAGCCTTCAAGGACGCAGAAGCTGAACCCTTGGTGGCGCTTCTACGAGACGGTGGGGTGGATAACATCGAATGGCGCAGTATTGAGGGGCACTACTTCGCGCCCCGCGTCTCCGATATTGTGGATACATCCCAAGGGCGGATCGGGCGCGTCCTGATGCTTCGAGACATCAGTCGCTATCGCCGCCTGCGCGATAATCAGAAGGAAATGACCAGCACCATCAGCCATGATATGCGCAACCCCCTGACCTTTATGCGGGGGTACGTAAACATCCTCTCTGGCATGGAAAGCTCGATCCCAAAATTCCATGAGATGTTGGGCAAAATCGAGACAGGGATCACCTATGTGAATGACCTGATCGATAAGATTGTGGATGCGAACCGCTTTGATGCTGATGGCAATTACCGCCTGAGCCGGGAACCTGTGGATATTTCCCAGATGATCAGTGACATTGTGAACTTTTATCGTCCGGCGGCAGAGAAAAAGAAGATCAATCTCAGCCTTGATCTTGCGCCCAACCTGCCCGTGATGAATCTTGATGAGAGCATGAAGCGCGCTCTGGGCAATCTGGTCGATAATGCCATTAAATACACCCCGGATGGGGGCAAAGTCACGGTCACAGCCTTGATCTCAGACGAGCAGGTGCGTATTCACGTCGCCGATACGGGGTTGGGCATCTCCGAGGAAAATCAAAAGAAGCTCTTTGAATTGTTCACCCGACTGCGCCGCAAAGAACATGATCGGGTTCCGGGCAGCGGGTTGGGTCTGTACAATGTGCGTCGTATCGCACAGCGCCATCTGGGGGACGCTACCCTTGTGAGCAAGGAAGGGGTAGGCAGCACCTTCACCCTTCACATCCCATTGGTGGACGAAAACCTGATGGGTGGAAAAGCGACCTGATCGCTATGCCCATTCGCGTCCTGTCGGAGATCGTTGCCGCTCAGATTGCCGCCGGGGAAGTGGTTGAACGCCCCGCCTCGGTGGTCAAGGAGTTAATCGAAAACGCCCTTGATGCAGGGGCGCGCACGATCCGGGTGGAGGTGGAGGGCGGCGGTAGGCGGTTGATCCGCATCACCGATGACGGCTCCGGCATTGCCCCTGATGAAGCTGAGGTCGCTTTTGTGCGCCACGCGACCAGCAAACTGACCACCATTGATGATCTGGATAACATCCACACCTTAGGCTTTCGGGGGGAAGCCCTAGCGAGTATCGCGGCCGTGTCGCGGGTGACCATGCTCACCCGGGTGGAAGGGCAGCAGGCAGGGATGCGCCTTCGATTGGAGGGCGGTTCCCTTTTGGAGCGTGCGCCAGTAGGGGCCGCGGTAGGCACCGTGATCACAGTCGAAGACCTGTTCTACAACACCCCTGCGCGCCTCAAATTTCTCAAAGCAGAATCAACCGAACGTCGCCACATCGACACCATCATCGCTCGTTATGCGATGGCCTACCCCAACGTGCGCTTCACCCTGAGTCAGGATGGGCGCATGACCTTCACCACCAGCGGCAACGGCGATCTGGCTGATGTGCTGGTGGAGGCCCTTGGGCTGGAGATCATGCGCGACATGATCGAAGTGGTGCCTCTGCCCCCGCCCCGCCCCGATCTACCTGAGATTGCGGTTTGGGGCTATACCAGTACGCCCCATCTCAACCGCAACACCCGCAGCCATATCACCTTATTTGTCAATGGACGGGCGATTCAGGATACCAGCCTGACCTATGCCGTGGCCCAAGCTTACCACACCCTCATGCCTTCAGATCGTTACCCGATTGCCGTGGTGATGATCCAGCTTGAACCGAGTGAAGTGGATGTCAATGTTCACCCGACCAAGGCTGAGGTTCGCTTCCGTTCCCCAGAGGCGGTGTTTGGGGCGGTTCAACGATCCGTGCGGCGGGCGGTGATCACCCGTGCGCCCGTACCCGGTTTGGGCAGCGGACGAACCCCGGAGGGCGCGGAGACTGCTCCTATCGGGATGGAGCTTGATCAACCGGGGATGCCGACGTCCAGCCCGGCCCCTTGGCGCACCGCCGCATACGGACCGAACCAGACCGTCCAGCCTACCCAACTTGATCTTGATCTGCCTGATCATGATGCCGGACGTTACACTGGGCAGATTCCGCCGCAAGAACGCCCCTCCACACCTGAATCTGCCCCCGATCAGGTGGATTTTTCCTACGAGCTGCCTCCGGAGACCCGCCGCCGCAGCTTGCCCCCCATGCGGGTGATTGGGCAGCTTGCAGCCATGTATATTCTTGCTGAAGGTCCTGCCGCGCTCTATCTGGTGGATCAGCACGCCGCTCATGAGCGCATTTTGTATGAGCAGTTCATGGCCGCACAAGCCGCAAAACGCCCCATCGCCCAACATACCCTCGAAGGGATCACGGTGCAGCTTTCAGCAGCCGCAGCCCGTCTGGTGGATGAGTATGCAGAGGCTTTGCAATCGGTCGGGTTTGAACTGGAACCGTTTGGGGGCAGCCTGTTCCGGGTGCAGGCAGTACCGGCCGTACTGACTGAGTCCGATCCGGGCGAGGCAGTGGTCAGCATCCTCTCCGATCTAGAGCGGGGGCTGCGGCCGGGCGAATCGACCATTGAAGCTCAAATTGTGCTGCGCATCTGTAAAGCGGGGGCAGTTAAAGCCGGACAGACCCTGAGTTACCAAGAAATGGTAAATTTGATGAAACAGTTGGAACGGTGCGAATTTCCGCGCACCTGCCCCCATGGCCGCCCAACCATGATTCATATTGGGGCAGACCAACTGGCAAAAGAGTTTGGGCGCACCTAGAAGGGAGGCATTCCTCATGGTGCAAAAGCCGCAAGCTGGACACGTTTTTAGGTCGGGATGAGCACCTGACCCCAATCGTGTGATAAGCTCAAAGCGGATCAGAGACTATTTTTATTTTTTAGATCAGATCGCTTTTTTAATGATAAGTTGACGCTTTGTGGGGTTCTAGCTACAATCAGGTTCTGTGTGCTGAAAGGCGGGTGTGAGGACTATGGCTGAGAGGCGCGCTCTCATCGTTGACGACGACTATGCAAATCGCTCTATTTGGGATTTGATGCTGACCGATCACGGTTATGATGTGGTCATGGCATCGGATCGTACCACCGGAGCGGAGCAGGTGAGCAGTGATATTTCCCTCTATTTGATTGATTATCACCTCCCTGATGGACGAGGCAGTGAAGTAACGGCGCTGGCTCGTAAACAAGCGCCCGATGCAATTGTGGTGATGGTCTCGATGGATGACGATTCAGACGTGATCCGCGAAGCGATGCACGCTGGCAGCAATGTGTTTATGGTCAAACCATCCAGCCCATCCTTGATCCGCGAACTGCTCAATGATATTGAGGGGGGGCAGGTCAATTCGACCATGCGCCAGTTGATCAACCGTCATGGACGGCGCACCTATCAGGGCTAAGCCCTTCCGTTGCGGAAATGCCTATTTAGTGCTGTAATCAACCTGTGTCTCTGGCACAGGTTTTTTGTTTTTAGGGAACATCTAAAAAATGACTCATCGATTTGTATATACCCCAACCCCTGAAGAAATGCCCAAAACTGCTGATGTCATCGTGATCGGCGGCGGCCCTGCCGGGGCTGGTGTCGTGTGGGCGCTGGAGCGTGCTCAACCGGGGATTCAGACGGTGCTGATCGAGGCTGGCGATCAGCTTGCGGCAGGCAGTTCGCTGGCCTCGCTAGAGAATTTTCGCACCTGCTGGAGCGCCCGCTGCCTAGCGGCCCAAATGACCCGCAGCGTAGAGATCATGCTTCATGCCGATGAATATTTTGGCGAAGGTTCCGCTCAGGCCCTCTCGGTACGCCAGCGGGGTTACCTTTTTTGCGCCCTGAACGAGTCTCAGGCGGACTTTTACCGACGCGAGGTACAGTACCTTCATACCATCGGCTTAAACCATATCGAGTATCTAGAGACCAATGAAGTTCAGAAGCGTTTTGGTTGGTTGGGTAAAGCCCTGATTGGGGCAAAGTTTGATCCCTCTGCTGGTTGGATCGATTCCAATGCGCTGGTGTATCGGATGGTCAAAAGTGCGCCTTCGGCCACCGTGCTCTTAGGGGTAAAGAATGTGCGCTTGCTGCTCAAGGGTGAGACCGTTGAAGGGGTTAGCACCAGCGTGGGCACAATCAGCGCCCCCAAGGTGGTCATTGCCGCTGGCGCAAACGCGATCTTGATCGCCAAAAACGCGGGACTAAAGCTGCCTCTGGTCATCCGTCCGAGACAGTCATTCACCTCCGCGTGGCGACATGAAACCTACCCCGAAGATGGGCCGATGGTCATCGGCAGCGCCCCTTATCCCCATATTCGCCCAGAAGCCAATCAGGGCGCGATTATGGGGTGGGAATACTCGTGGAACACCAAAAACGCCCTACCCGGCGAGCCAGTCCGTGATCATCTGCTTGAACCCATAGAACCGATTGAGGCCCTTCGAGACCCACGTTTCCCCTCACTAGGGATGCTTTTGTTTATGCGCCAGTTTAAACATACACCCGGTGAAGGCTTTGGTGATCCCCGCTATCTGCGGGGCCGACACAACATCGGTTATTATGTGTACCGTGACGCTACCGCCGCCTATTCAACCGCCCCTGATGGGAGCAAACGCCCCTATGACAGCGAACGGGCCATCCTTGACGCTTATCCGGGAGTGAAAGGGTTGTACCTGAGTATCGCCCATTCCGGACACGGGATAATGGCCGCACCTAGTGCGGGCGAAGTGGTCGCGGCCAAAGTGCTGAACCGTCCGCTGCCCGATCCCATCTTTGCAGACTTTGGGATCGATGTGCCGTGGGTCGAACACGACGAAAACGCCCTGTAACCGGACAGGCGATTTGACCCTTGGACAGAAGGTGACTCTTTGAGGCCTTGCCGCCCCAAGGAGCCACCTTCTTTTTTGAATCGAGGTGTGTGGACGGATGACTATCCTTTTAGGTTCAGACGGTTCAGATCAACCCACACTGGGCAGACGATGCTGCGCTGCATCCACCGCTTCTGAGGGGTACTCGTAATCTTCCAGCTTGCCGCTGAAATAAGCATCATAGGACGCCATATCAAAGTGCCCATGCCCAGAAAGGTTAAAGAGGATCACCCGCTCCTTACCTTCGCGTTTGGCGGCCTCAGCCTCTTCGAGGGCCGCGCAGATCGCATGAGTCGATTCGGGGGCGGGGATGATCCCCTCGGTGCGTGCAAACTTGACCCCCGCCTCAAAACAGGCGCGCTGGTAATAGGCCTGCGCCTCCACGATCCCCTCATCGTGCAGCAGCGAGATCAGCGGTGACATGCCGTGATAACGCAGTCCACCTGCATGGATGCCCGCAGGCATAAAGTCGTGCCCTAAGGTGTGCATCTTCACCAATGGAGTCATGCCCACGGTGTCCCCAAAATCATAGGCATAGATGCCTTTGGTCAGACTAGGACAGGCCATCGGTTCAGCGGCCAAAAAGCGTGTTTTGAGTCCTTTACGGCGCGCTTCCCCCACAAAGGGGAAAACCAAGCCCGCCATGTTGCTGCCCCCGCCCACGCAGCCGATCACCACATCCGGATAATCGTCCGCCTGTGCCATCTGGAGCAGGGATTCTTCACCGATGATGGTCTGATGCAGCAGCACATGATTGAGCACACTGCCCAGTGAGTACTTCGCCTTGCCACCGCTTTTGGCGACCATCTCCACGGCTTCACTGATGGCGATGCCCAAACTGCCTAAATTGCCGGGGTCTTTGGCAAGAATGCCCTTGCCCGCGTCGGTCAGTTCACTGGGGCTGGCATGAACGGTCGCCCCGAAGGTCTCCATCATGTGACGGCGGTAAGGTTTCTGGTTGTAGCTCACCTTGACCATAAAAACTTCAACTTCAATGCCAAAGAATGCGCCCGCCATGGCCAGCGAAGATCCCCACTGCCCCGCCCCGGTCTCGGTGACGATCTTTTTGACCCCTTCCTGCTTGTTGTACCACGCCTGCGCCACTGCGGTATTGGGTTTATGGCTGCCCGCAGGACTGACCCCTTCATATTTGTAGTAGATACGGGCAGGCGTATCCAGCGCCTTTTCCAGTTGACGAGCGCGGAATAAAGGCGAAGGACGCCATTGGCGGTATACAGCGCGGATTGGCTCTGGGATTTCGATATAGCGATCTGCGCTCACTTCCTGCATGATCAGCGCCATCGGGAAGAGCGGCGCAAGGTCATCTGGGCCCACGGGCTGTTTGGTTCCGGGATGCAGTACGGGTGCAGGTGGCTTAGGCAGATCCGGCACAACGTTATACCATGCCTTGGGCATCTCATCTTCGTTCAAAAGGTATTTGGTGTGAACCTTATCAGGCATTGAAACTCCTCAAAATGGTGCATGTATTCTCTTGGCAGCTAAGCAGGGGAGGATTGTAGCCGCAAATGAGCACCGGGGGATCGGCAGGGGGCACAAATGGCAGGGATAGACTGCGCAGCCTGTCCCCGCCACCGTACTCAGTCGGAGACTCAGTCAGAGGCGCTGTCGGGATAGGCCACCTCAAGGGTGTTGGGAACCCCCCCGCAGCCCATCGCGGCGGTTTCGCCTAAGGGCAGTTTAAGGGCTTTGGTGATCTCCAGTGCCGCTTCCAAAAAGGCCGGCGAAAACTGCATGTAGCGCTGATCGTTGATCACCACCTGCCACGGCCCCCCGTGAAACAAGATATTGGAACGATTGGTCTCTAAATCAAGGGTCGTGCCGTCTTTGAAGGTAAGGCTCACCTTCCAATCAGGATAATCGTCCCAACAGGGCTGAAGGAGAAGCCGTGCCCGGATGGGCATCAGGTCAGTGAGGGCGGTCGCCAGTGCCTGTACCAACTTACCATCAATGCGGCTGGTGATGGGGGTCTCTTTGCCATCATCAATGGCAAAGGTGCCCTTGATCACCGGCGTTGAAGTATCCGCTTCAGTGATGGTGTAGTTGTATTCGAGTTTTGATCCCAGCCCGCCGAAACTGTGCTGCACCATAATGCTGGTAATGGGCTGCTGCAAGAAGGCGGGTGCCTCCACCACAGTCACTTTGCCAAAGTAGCCCGCAAGCAGGGGCAGCGCCTGCGAAAACGCTGCATTCATCGAGATCGCTTTGATCAGCGCCTCTCTCGCAGCGGGCAAAACTTCAGCACCCTCTTGGGCGCGATTGGCAAAGTCAACAGCCAGCATCGCCCAATCACAGGCGGTCTCAGGGGTGAAGTTTCTTGGCAGTGCCTTGGGGCGATCAGTGAGATCGCACGCCTTGGCCTCTTTGATCTGCTCATCGGTGGGCGGCAGGAGCGGAAAGGCTAACCGTTCGGGATCAAGGTCTGCGCTTGGGGTAGGGGTGGCGGTGGTACTTAACCCCAAGCCCCTACTGGGCGTCGGGGAGAGCAGGATCATCCCTAACAGCAGTACAGTGGTGACGGTCATGATCATGCGGGAGATAAGGTGCATCTGAGACTCCTTTGATTTAACCCTAGGACGACAAAAACAAAAAAATAGTTCCACCTCCGGAAGAAGGACTCAGGGTCTTGAGGGTATACTCACATTATAGAGTGCTCATCAGGGGGATCTCCCCGGTGGGAATCCCTCCCATTCCCTACGTTTGGGCGGCGCTTAGGGAGAGTCCGTGGTGAGCGGACTCAACCTCACCTGACCACACTTCACCGTTGACGTTGGTTACTGCATGAGGTACAATGCCCTCTCAGGCTGAACCCCCCGAGGTAGCCAAGTGGCCTAAGGCAGCGGACTGTAAATTCGCCATACGTTGGTTCAAATCCAACCCTCGGGACTGCACCATCAAAGCCCGGTCAATTGTGATCGGGCTTTTTTTGGGGCTGATGCTCAGAAACCTGTCTCCGGGGGAAGGACAACACTTATGCCCACCCTGCGCCTGCCCGGTCTGATCGATCCTCACGTTCATCTGCGGGAACCGGGCGGGGAATACAAAGAGGACTTTGAGAGCGGCACCAAAGCCGCCCTCGCCGGGGGAATTACGTTGGTCTTGGTCATGCCCAATACCCGCCCTCCGCTGATCGACTCCGATTCGCTGGCCCTTGCTGAAACCGCCGCCGCCCAACGAGCGGTGTGTGACTGGGGCATCCATCTGGGCGCAAGCCCTGAGAACACCCTCACTGCCGCTGATCTTGCCCCCCGCGTAAGCGGCTTGAAGTTTTATCTTGATGCCACCTTTGGCCCGCTTCACCTTCAAGACCTGCGCACCCTCCGCGAACACTTCGCCCGTTTTCCCAAAGATCGCCCGATCTTATGCCATGCCGAAGGACGGACGGTTGCGGCGGTGCTGATGTGCGCTCACCTCGAAGGGCGCAGTGTTCACATCTGCCATGTAAGCCGCCAAGAGGAGATCGAGATCATCCGAGACGCCAAGATGCGCGGGATTCAGGTCACCTGCGAAGTGTGCGCCCATCACCTCTACCTTAGCACCGACGACATTGCCCACCTTGGCGAGGGGCGATCAGAAGTGCGCCCACGGCTGGCGTCCCCCGCTGATCAAGCCGCGCTGTGGCGCAATCTTGAGTTTGTGGACTGCTTCGCCACTGATCACGCCCCTCACCTGCTCTCCGAAAAAGACAGCAGCAATCCACCGCCGGGTTTCCCCGGTCTGGAGACCTCCTTTGCGCTCATGCTGCGCGCTGTCCACGAAGGGCGGCTGACCCTTGAGGGGTTGGTGGAGCGCATGGTTCACGCCCCCCGCCGTATTTTTGACCTGCCCGAACAGCCTGATACGTGGATCGAAGTGGATCCCGATCTGGTCTGGCAGCCTTCGGCCCACAACACCGTGAGCCGCGCCCGTTGGACGCCTTTTGAGGGGTGGAAACTGCGTGGACGGGTGATCCGAACGGTGCTGCGGGGCAAAGAAGTGTACCAACAGGGAATGTTTCAGGTTCAGCCGGGCGCGGGTCGAAATGTCGCGCCCATAGCCAGAAGGGATTTTGCCACATGACCTTTGCCGCCAATACCATGAATGTACCTTCAGCGCGGCTGCCCTTTGCCACGCACCACGATGGACGTTTTAAGGGCAATCATATCCTCTCCGTTTCTCAATTCAGCCTCGAAGACCTCGCCTATATTTTTGATGTTGCCGAAGAATTCCGCCTGATCGTGCGCCGCATCGGGATCATGGATCTGCTCAAGGGGCATGTGCTGGCCACCCTCTTTTATGAACCTTCAACCCGTACCTCATCCTCGTTTATCGCGGCCATTCAGCGTCTCGGCGGGACGGTGGTGCCCATCAGCGAGGTGCGTTATTCGAGCGTCTCCAAAGGCGAATCGCTGCCTGATACCATCCGCACCCTCGAATCCTATGCGGACGTGATCGTGCTGCGCCATCACGAGGTAGGGGCGGCCGCGCTGGCCGCAAAATACGCCCGCAAGCCCATCATCAATGCGGGTGATGGTATTGGTGAACACCCCACTCAGGCATTGTTAGACTTGTTCACCATCCTTCAGGAGCGAGGTAAGATCGACGGGTTAATCATCACCATGCTCGGTGATCTCAAAAACGGACGCACCGTGCATTCGCTGGCAAAACTGCTCAGCCTGTTTAAGGTCAAGATCAACTATGTCTCACCGGACGCCCTGAAAATGCCCGCCGATCTGAAGTCCCTGCTTCAGGAGAAGGGGGTTCAGCAGGCGGAGTACAGCGATCTTCATCCGGTTTTGGGCGATACCGATGTGCTTTATGTGACTCGCATCCAGCAGGAGCGTTTTGAAGACCCCCGTGAGTACGAACACCTCAAGGATAGTTATGTGATCACCCCGGAAGTGCTACAGGGGGCCAAGTCCGAAATGGCGATCATGCACCCCCTGCCCCGTGTTGGGGAGATCAGCATGGATGTGGACGATGATCCCCGCGCTGCCTATTTCCGCCAGATGGAATACGGGCTGTATGTGCGTATGGCCCTTCTGGCGCTGGTGTTAGGGAAGGCCTGAACCATGAACCCGACCAGCTTTATCAGCCGACTG
Organism: Anaerolinea sp.; assembly: GCA_014879835.1. GTDB lineage: Bacteria > Chloroflexota > Anaerolineae > Aggregatilineales > UBA2796 > UBA2796. The sequence continues at coordinate 6,505 of JACSRJ010000136.1, read as the reverse complement.
GAAGCCCGTGCCCGCGCCCTCGGCAGTCTGTTGTGTGTGGGGCTTGACCCTCACCCCGAACTGCTCAACCGTAAGGACGCTTCGGGGGCGCTGGATGCCTGCAAACGTATCGTGGATCAGACTCACGATCTGGCACTCGCCTTCAAACCCAACAGCGCCTTTTTTGAGGCCTTGGGCAGCATGGGTTATGAAGCCCTTCGGGCGTTAATCGCTCACATCCGCACGGTTGACCCCTCAGTCCCAGTGATCCTCGATGCCAAGCGGGGTGATATTGCCAGCACGGCGGAGGCATACGCCCGCGCTGCCTTTGAATATCTGGACGCCGACGCGATCACCCTCAGTCCCTATCTGGGGATCGACTCGATCAGCCCCTTCCTGAAATATCCCGGACGGGGCGGTTTTGTGCTGTGCGCTACTTCCAACCCCAGCGCGGCCGAATTTCAGGGGTTGATGAGCGAAGGTGAATCCATCGCTGAACAGGTAGCACGGGCCGTTTCTCGATGGGATCAGCGGGGCGAGGCATTAGGGATAGTGGTTGGGGCCACAGACCCTGCCACTGCCGCCCGGATTCGGGCGGCTGCACCGGACGCTTGGTTTTTGCTGCCGGGGGTAGGCACACAGGGTGGTGATCTGGAGTCTGCCCTCGAAGCGTCCTTGCGCCCGGATGGATTGGGGGTGTTGGTGAATGCCTCTCGGGCCCTCTTTAAGGCCCCTGATCCCCGCGCTGAGGCCCTCAAACTGTGCGACTCAATAGCGGCCGCGGCCCAAACGATTAAGGGACGGCGCGCAGTCCACAACCCTGATCTGCACGCACTGGCCAAAGCCCTTTACGACTCCGGTTGTGTGCGTTTTGGCAAGTTCACCCTCAAATCCGGGGCAGAGTCGCCTATCTACCTTGATCTACGACGGTTGTCCAGTTCGCCAGCGGCGATGCGGGTGGTGGTTCAGCAGTTAGCGGCGCTGGTCTCCCGGCTCAGTTTTGATCACCTCGCGCCCATTCCCTATGCCGCCATGCCGATGGGTGCGATCCTCGCTTTCCAAATGGGACGTTCGCTCATTTACCCCCGCCGCGAGGCCAAGGATTACGGCACCAAAACAGCGGTGGAGGGCGTTTTTAAGGAAGGTGATACCGCCCTGATGATCGATGATTTGGCCACCACTGGAGGCAGTAAGTTTGAGGCAGCCGAGAAACTCACTGCGGCGGGCTTACGGGTGCGTGAGATTGTGGTGGTCATTGACCGCGAAGGCGGCGCACGCGAAAGCCTCGAAAGCGCGGGTTACCGCCTGCACGCCCTGACGACCCTCTCTGCACTCCTGCCACCCCTCGAAAAGATGGGTGCGATCAGCCCTTCCCAACGGGTTGAGATCGAAGCTTTCTTGCGCGGTGGGTGATTCATCCCTCGCTTTTTTCAGCCTCCTCCTGAGGGGAGGCTGGAACGCCCAGCGCCCAATAGGTGCCAAAGGCGCACATGTCGAGCATCATCCGGGCCATCTCTTCGGGTGATTGTTTTTTCCCATTCTCCAGCCACCAACTGATCAAGCCGATTTCCGCGCCGGCGAGGAAGTGCCCCACTGCCTCCAGTGGAAAACGGGGGGCACTGCCCACGCCCATCTCAAGGATGTGTTCGGTGAACACCCGCGCCAGATACTTTCGCACCCGCACCACAAACGAAGCCACCCCTTTTTCACTCAGGATCACTTTGTAAAATTCGGCATGATCGGCAACGTGCTGAAAATCAGCAGCATCACTAAGGTGATCGAGGTTCAGACCACCCGTCTGCTCTTTTTTGTTGGCCAGCATGGTCTCGGCCAGAGCATCATAAACTTCCACCATACTTTTATAGAGCAGCTCATCTTTGTCCTTAAAGTGCAGGTAAAAGGTGGAGCGGTTCACATTGGCCCGTTCGGTAATGTCTTGAACGGTGATCTCCTCGTAATTTTTCTCCTTGATCAGGCTGATCAGCGCCTCCCGCAGCAGGTGGCGGGTGCGCTGGATGCGTCGATCCGTCTTTTCTTTGGGAGGATACGTGTTTTCGACCATAAAACCCCCTTTATGCAACATCTGTCTACTATACAACACTTCATTGAAGTTGGTGGTTGACACCTGATCTGAACTTGCGTATCTTCTAACAATGCAACACTGTGTTGATTATACATCGCTCTGAGGTCTAAACCACAGGATGTTGAACGAATGCGCGATCCAGAGAAGGTTAGAGAAGGAACCATACAATGGCGGAGCAAAACACCCTGCAAGCACAACCGAAGCCGATCAAGGGCTTTTTCCAGTTACTGCAGGTGATGCAGGAGTTTGTGAGTGATACCTTCGGTTGGGCCGGACGGGCCTTCCAGCAGTACGGAGACCTGCACATGTGGCAGATGGGCGACGTGAAGCAGTATATGGTGATTCATCCTGAGCACCTGTACCAAGTGCTGGTGGCACAGGCCCACAAGTTCCACAAAAATGGCGATTACACGGACCCCCAGAGAGGCTTGGCCCGCTTTTTGGGCAGCAGTCTGTTGACCAGCGACGGTGAGTTCTGGAAACGGCAGCGCAAATTGATGCAACCCGCCTTCCATCACAAACGCATTGAAGGGTATGCCCAGCATATGGTGGACGCCACCGCGGAGATGCTCCACCGCTGGCATGATGGGACTCTGTTGGATATTGACCGCGAGATGATGGCGCTTACCCTAAAGGTGGTGGTCAGGTCACTTTTTGAAACTGAGGCAGGGGAGGATACCCAGAAGATCAGTGAGGCGATGGATACGATCCAAGCGTTTACGGGTACCCCTCGCTTGCTGCCAACTTGGATACCCACCCCCCTAGAAATGCGCACCCGCCGCGCTGTGAATCTGCTAGATGAAGTGATCTATCGGTTGATCGCAAAACGCCGTGCGGATACCCGTACTCACACCGATCTGCTGTCGATGTTGATCGAAGCGCAGGATGAAAATGGGGAGCGGATGAGCGACAAGCAAATTCGGGATGAACTGGTGACTCTGTATCTGGCAGGGCATGAGACCACTGCCAACACCTTGAACTGGACCTTTTATCTGCTCTCCCAGAACCCACACATCGAGGCACGGCTGCACGAGGAACTGGATCGGGTGTTGGGAGGGCGTGCGCCCGTCCTCGCTGATCTCAAGTCCCTGCCCTACACTGAGCAGGTCATCAAGGAGTCCATGCGGTTGTTCCCCCCAGCGTTTGTGGTCAGCCGCGAAGCCATTGAGGACGTGACCATTGGTGAACATGCTATCCCCAAAGGGGCGGTGGTGGTGCTGTGGACTTACTTCACCCATCGTGATCCCCGCTGGTGGGGTGAAGATGCAGAGGCGTTTAAGCCAGAACGTTTCACACCAGAATCGGAGAAAACGCAGACCCGTTACAGTTACCTGCCTTTTGGGGCGGGGCCGCGCATCTGCATCGGCAATATGTTTGCCCTCACAGAGGCTCAGTTGATGCTTGCCAGCATCGCTCAGCAGTACCGTCTGCGCCTCAAACCGGGGCACGCGGTGAAGCCTGATCCTAAACTCACCCTGCGCCCCAAAGGCGGCTTGCCCATGATCCTCGAAAAGCGTACAATTCAAGGTATCTCAATGGCGTTAGATCACGCGCTGGCGTAGGATTGAAAGACATATATGCCTTGGAACCCGGATCGTTATCATCAGTTCCAAAAAGAGCGGTCTGCCCCGTTTGAAGATGCACTGAAATTGATCACGGTTCGGGAAGGGCTGCGAGTGGTTGATCTAGGCTGCGGCACGGGCGAACTCACCCGGCGGTTGGCCGATCATCTGCCCGGTAGTGATACCTTAGGGGTGGACTCTTCAGCAGAGATGCTCATCCGGGCAGAAGCGTATGCCCGCCCGGGGCTACGTTTTGCTCAGGGTAAAATTGAGACCTTCGCCAGCAGCCAGCAGGGCGGTTGGGATTTGATCTTTTCCCATGCCGCCCTTCAATGGGTGGATAACCACCGTGTGCTGATCCCAGACTTGCTCAAATTGCTCAATCCGGGTGGGCAGTTGGTGGTGCAAATGCCCCACAACTTCAGCCATGTCTCCCACCGATTGATCGCCACCATCGCACAGGAGGAGCCGTTCCTCACAACCCTTAAAGGTTGGAAACCGGATCGCCCCGTATTGGAGATCGAACGTTACGCAGAGCTTCTCTTTGAGTGTGGCGCAGCCCCGATCACCGTCTTTGAGAAGGTCTATCCCCATGTCCTCGAAAATGCCGATGCGATCATCGATTGGATCAAAGGCACGGCGCTTGTGCCCTTCAGCGAACGTCTAGGTGATCTCTACCTCAGTTTTGTGGAGCGCATCCGCGCCCACCTGAGAGCCGCCATGCCCGGATCCCCAGTGTTTTATGGCTTCCGGCGCATCCTATTTTCGGCCTCGCTGCCGGTGGAGTGAGTCACCATGCCCCGCCCAGAAGTTGTTTTTCGCACCAGCGCGATCATCATCCGACGTTATGAGTATGGTGAGGCAGATCGTCTGCTCACCCTCTTCACCCCGGATCAGGGCAAGATTCGGGTGATCGCTAAAGGGGTACGCAAACCGACTGCCAAAATGGCCGGACATCTCGAACTCTACAGTAAGGTGAATCTGCTCATTCGGCGCGGGCGCGATCTGCACCGGATCGAACAGGCAGAACAGGTACAGCCCTATCAGCCTCAGCGTGAATCCCTGATCTGGTTTGGATATGCGGCCTATCTGGTGGAGCTTCTGGATCGCTTCAGTGAGGACGAAGAACCCAACCCACCTTTGTTTGGACTTTTGGATATTGCCCTAAACTGGCTTTCCGCCCCAGACTCGGATTATGCCCTCGTGGCCCGCTACTACGAGTTAAGGCTGCTGCGCCTTACCGGGTTTGAGCCGTCCCTGTTTCGGTGTGCGGTCGGTCAGGAAGAGATCGAAGCGCAGGCGCAGTACTTCAGCCCTCTTGATGGTGGGGTGGTCTGTCCTGATCATGTGCGCGGGCACGCGGCAATTCCACTCTCGCTCAATGCCCTCAAGATTCTGCGTTACGCCCAAACCCGCGATTTTGATAAGGTACGGGCGCTTCAGATCAGCGCACCCATGCACCACCTCCTCGAACGGATCATGCACAGTTATATTGCGCATCTGCTGGAAACGCGCCTCAAAAGCGCAGATTTCCTGCACCTGATCGAACGTTTTCGAGAAGCGCCCCAAATTCCCCCTTCACCCTGAATGCTTTTGCCCTTATACTGGATCGCCCTTTGCCACACAGTGAGGTGCATCCCATGCTTGATAAGAAGGACGCTCAGTGGTGGATTGATGAAGTTCAGAAGCATCCTGAACATGCCTCCGATTTAGTCCGCGCCCTCGCCGACCGACTGGCCTTTCTGGATCAGCAGAACGAAGAACTGCGGGGTGAGGTGATCACCCTTAAGCGCCGCACCCGTACCGGGGTCTCTAATGGCGACGAAGAAGCGCTGCGGCGGCGTATCCAGAGTCTTGAAGCGGCGCTCAAACGTGGCGGCATCAGCGACAGCGCCTTGATGTTTTATGCCCCAGATCGAATCGAACGCCTCATTCCCGCCTCTGCATGGGCCCAAACAGCATATGTGGCTTCGCCCGAAGTGCGCTTTTTGCGGTGTGAAGCGGCCATGCAGCTCTACATCATCACCGCTGAATCGCGGGTCTTTGCGATGGACTTTGAAGATCTGCCTCTGCCGCAGGATGGCAAAGCAGCCTCTCTCGGTAACCCCAACAATGTGGCCGTGATGGTTGATCAGGGGAGCTTTCAGCGGGCCCGATTCGGCGTCCTGCGCACCCAAAATGGGTATGTGTATCATGCCCTTGCAGGGGCACTAGCGGCAGCAGGGGCCCGGGGCGAAAAACTCATCCGTACCCTGATCCCCGGTGACCCCATCGTAGACCTGCTGCCCGCTTTTAACGGTGACCTGTTTGGGGTGAGTGTTCAAGGACGTTGGACGCGCTTCCCCGAACGAGCCATCGCCGGTTCAGGCAGTCAGGTGATGAGCCTGCCCAAAAATGACTCCCTACTGGCCCTGATCCCACTGGAGAGTGACTCTGTGACGGTGTATTTGGTGGGGGCGGAGGGGCGTTTGTGGGCACGCCCAGCGACATCCTTCAGCGCTCGAAAGGCACCGGGGGTCTCGGCGGGGCAGATCAAAGGGGTGAACCCCCTGCTAGGGGCGGGCACCGGTAGCACCCTTCATATCCTCTCACGGCGGGGAAAGATTCACGAGATTGGTTTGGAACGTCTGCGGGAAGCGTCCAGCACCGAACAGGGAATCGGGCTGCCGGGGCTTTCGGGTGCAGACCTTCCCCAACTGGTCTTGTTTTCTTAAACCCATTGCCCTCTGGTGGCGGCTCCCTCACCCCTACAACCGCCGCACAGTACCCGCTCCCGGCCGTCACTTCGCGGCTAGGAGAGGGGGATTTTTTGTGGGGGTGTTCCCCACAACCCCAACCGGGAGTCTGAGGGGTCAACCCCTCAAGAGTCCAATCCCCCTTC
>JACSRJ010000021.1 GCA_014879835.1 Anaerolinea sp. | reverse complement strand
GCTGGAAAACGCCAAGCGGGTGCGGGTAGTAGCACTGGACAAAACCGGCACGATCACCAAGGGCGAACCGAGCGTCACCGATATTGTCCCCTTAAATGGATTCGATCTCATTGAGCTGCTGCGGCTGGCAGCTACCGCCGAACGTGGCAGCGAGCATCCACTGGGGCAGGCGGTGGTTAAAGCGGCGCAGGAACGCAGTATTGCTCTTACACAGCCTCAATCGTTTGAGTCCGAGTCCGGGCGGGGCATTCGCGCTGTTGTCGAGGGTAAAATCGTATTGGTGGGTAGCCCACGCTTCATCCGCGAGCAGGGACATACCTTGGAACAGACACAAGCGCAAATTGAGGCGCTCCAGGCCAAAGCGCGCACGGTGGTCATTGTCACCATAGACGGCGTTATGGGTGGCTTGATCGGCATTGCCGACACTGTGAAAGATGGTTCGCGAGAAGCGATTGCGGCACTGCACCAACTGGGACTGGAAGTGGTTATGGTCACTGGGGACAACGAAAAAACGGCTCAGGCCATTGCACACGAGGTAGGAATTGAACGAGTCCTGGCTGAAGTGTTACCCAATCAGAAAGTCGAGGCCGTTAAGCAGTTGCAGGCTGAAGGCAAGCGCGTGGCAATGGTCGGTGACGGTATCAATGATGCACCCGCGCTGGCGCAGGCGGATGTTGGCATCGCCATCGGCACCGGCACGGACATTGCGATGGAAGCCTCGGATGTGACATTGGTGAGCGGCGATCTGCGTGGCGTTGCGCGCGCCATCACACTCAGCCGCGCCACTATGCGGACGATTTACCAGAATCTATTCTGGGCGTTCATCTATAACATCCTGCTCATTCCAGTTGCAATGGCCGGGGCGCTTGTACCTATCCTTGCCGGGGCAGCGATGGCCTTTTCCTCGATCTTCGTGGTGAGTAATAGTCTGCGGCTTCGCAATGCCCGTATCCTGGATGCTTCAGTGTTGGAAAAAGGCATCATCCAAACCCCAGAAAAAACCACCTCGCCTGCTGTGGCATAGTTCCTGACTACCATTAGAATGGGTAATCGAAACGACCCCGCATTTCGCTGGGGTCGTTTCTCTTTCTCTCTGGTGTTTTGTTTACGCTTCGACAGGCGGATACGCGATTTCAATCAGCTTCTGTTCGATCAACGGCCATGAAGCAGGCGTCTGCCATTCCACTGTAACCAGTTGTGCCGGTTTGTTCACATCAACATGAACGACGCCCGTAATTTGCTCGATCTCGCCCCTGACGGTGCTGACGCAGCCATTGCAGGTCATATTCGGGACCTTGAAGGTTTTGGTTTCCATAAAGAACAACTCCTGATAAACACGGATAGTTGCCATTCATGATTGAGCTTAATCGTTATTCAGGTATTTGATATGCGCCATTTGGCGGTGTTTGACAATCATGAGTGCGTTTATCATGAAATTAAGGAGTGTGTGCGATGCAATTGGAATCCATCATAGTCTGCCCTGAGTGCAGTTTCGCCAAAGCAGAAACAATGCCAATCGATAGCTGTCGAGTACTTTATCAGTGTGTCAATTGCGGGGTTATGCTGCGTCCGAAACTTGGCGACTGCTGCGTATTCTGCTCCTACGGTAGCGTTTCATGTCCTCCAAAGCAAGAAGAGGAAATAAGCTGATGCGCGTGCTTTTAGCGGAAGACCACAAAATTGTGCGTCAAGGGACACGTATGTACCTGGAAAGCCTGGGGGTCGAGATCGTTGGCGAAGCGGCAACCGGCGCAGAGGCCGTCAGACTGGCGCGTGAACTTCATCCTGACGTGGTGGTGATGGATATTCACATGCCAGAACTGACCGGAGTCGAAGCTACCCGCCGCATCCTGGACGATAATGCTGATGTGCGTGTCCTGGTGCTGACTGCATACGATGATCCCGTTTATGTTCATGCTTTGCTCGATGCCGGCGCAGATGGCTTTGTGTTAAAAACGGCAGAACTTTCGCAGTTATACCAGGCGCTGCAAGATGTCGCGGTTGGACGCCCGGCTTTTGATGAAGGCGTGATGGCAAAGGCGGCTCAACATGTTCCCAGTACAACTACTCTGGTCGAAGGTCTGACTGACCGTGAACTTGAAATCCTGACCTGCGCTGCTCGTGGGTTGACAAATAAACAGATCGGAAAAACGTTGTTCATCTCGGATCGCACGGTGCAGGGACACTTGCAGAATATCTATCAAAAGCTCAGTGTGACAACACGCACCGAAGCGGTAACCGCAGGGCTGGCACGTGGACTGATTAGCCTTGTCGAAGGAGGTCAGAGTTGACGGACTGGTTTCACGTTGCGCTCACGGTTTTGGTGTT
>JACSRJ010000005.1 GCA_014879835.1 Anaerolinea sp. | reverse complement strand
CCACCAACCCACTGTCCCTTGTATGAACTTATCGCGCACACAAGGGAGCATAACCAAAAGCGGCGCGCCCCTTGCGGGGCGCGCCGCCTGATCGCTTTGGCAGTTGTGACAAAAGGGATTGGGGTGAAGGGTGACGCAGGTTGCGGGGGTACCATTGCCTTACCTTCGATTTTGCATTGTTTTCCCTTTGCCTAACAATCGTTCTCCCCAATTTTGATTCCCTTGTCACAGAAACTCCTCACATTTGGTGATTACTCTGATGATCTTCATCACTATTGGCCCGTGCCTACATGGGTTATCGTGGGAGGCAGCGCACAATCCATGCAACGGCTGGAGTCTGGTTATGCCTGCACTAGACAAAGAAACCCGCGATATGATCCTCGACACGCTCCGTAAATATGCGGAGCGTAAACTGCCCCTAAGTTACCTCCTTGAGCTTGATCACAAGGATGAGTTCCCTCAAGAGGTGCTGAGCGAATTATGTTCCGACCAAATTGGGCTGCATTTGGTCTTTATTCCGGAGGCGTATCATGGGTTGGGCGGCGGCGCATACGATATTTATCGCGTCTCCGAACTGATGGCGAGCATTGATCTGGGCATTGGCACCGGCGTTTTGGCCACATTTTTGGGCAGTGACCCGATCACCGTTGGCGGAACCCCCGAACAACGCGCCTATTGGATGGAACGGATCGCCGATGAAGGACTGCTGGTGGCTTACGGCGCTACCGAACCCCAAGCCGGCAGCGATCTGGGTTCACTTCAGAGCAAAGCTGTGCCTGTGCTTGAAGATGGCAAGGTCATCGGTTACCGCCTCACCGGGCAAAAACAGTGGATCAGCAACGGCGGTGTGGCCGATGTTTATACGATCCTCGCCAATGCCCCCGGCGGCCCCACATGGTTCATTCTGGAGCGGGGCGCGGAAGGCTTCACACAGGGCAAACCAGAGGACAAACATGGCATCCGCCTGAGTAACACCGCGGCCCTGTTCCTTCAGGATGTGTTTGTACCCGTTGAGAACATGGTGGGCGGGGTTGAAGGGCAGGGGTTGGCGCAGGCACAGGCGGTCTTTGGTTATACCCGCCTGATGGTCGGCGCTTTTGGGTTGGGTGCAGGTTGGGAGGCGCTGCGACAGGCGATCCGTTATGCCCAGACCCGGATTCAGGCAGGCGCGCCCCTCTCCGAAAAGCAGGGGTACACCCACAAACTGATCGTGCCCAATGCGGCCCGGTTGGAAGCCGCCCGCAGTTATATTGAGTGGGTCGCGGAGCGGCTGGACAGCGGCGAAGAAGGCTTCGCCACCGAGGGCGCAGTGGCCAAGTACCTTGCCACCGAGGGCGGAAACACCGCTGCCGAATGCGCTATTCAGGCCCTAGGGGGCTATGGTTACACCAAAGAATACCGGGTGGAGAAGATCAAACGTGACGTGAAGATCACCACCATCTACGAGGGCACCTCCGAGATTATGGAGTGGACGGTGGCGCGGGATCGCTGGCAGCTTCACCTCAAGACCCGCGGCGCTTATTACCTCGACTGGGCCCAAAAACTGGAACAGCTTGATTCGCAGTATCCCCGCAGCGGACTGTGTGAGGCAGCGCTGGCCATGCGCGCTTTGGCAAACATCCTCGAACGGGCCCGGATTGACCGCCTGACCCGCCATCAGCACATCTTATTCCGCTTAGGTGAACTGATCGCCCACACCGAAGGCGCGGCAGTCTTTGCCGAACGGGTTGCCGCCAAACCTACCGAGGCAGTCGCGCTGGATGTACCCACCCGTCAGGCGCTCAGCCGCATTTATGCCCGTGATGTGGCGATCAAGGTTGCCAACGATGGGCTGCGCTGGCTCATCGGCGCGGGTCAATCTGACCCGAACTTGTCCAATACCCTGAATTTGCCCGCGATCTTTGCCGCGCAGAAGGATCAGATCGCGGATATGGATTATGCCGCTAAGCAGTTGGCGGTGGCATTCCCGGCGAACTAAAGAGGAGAGGGGATCATGCGTGACTCAAAACCAAGGGCGGTGGCCATCGTCGGTCTGGGAGCGATCCTGCCGGATGCGCTCAACACCGACGCATTCTGGCAAAATATCATCAACAAACGCTACAGCATCACCGAGGTGCCCCCAGAGCGCTGGAATCCTGCCGATTATTACCATCCCGATCACGATGCGCCGGACAAGACCTACAGCAAAATTGGGGGGTGGGTACGGGGTTTTGAATTTGACTGGAAAAAGTACAAAATCCCCCCGAAGGTTGCAGCGGCCATGGATCAGGGACAGCAGTGGGCAGTCACCGTGGCCGATATGGCCCTCAGCGATTACGGTTATCCCAACCGT
>JACSRJ010000221.1 GCA_014879835.1 Anaerolinea sp. | reverse complement strand
TCAGGGGTGTATTTGATCGCGTTGCTGATCAAGTTACCCAATGCCAGTTCAAGCAGTTCGGCATCAGCTTGAATCATGTGAGGGAACTGACGCGCATCCATGTTTAAAGTCTGGTTACGGTTGCGGGTGGTCTGCTGGTACTGGGCGAGGACCTTCTCGATCATCCGCGCCGGATTGACCGGGTTCACACTCAGTTCGACCCGTCCGCTGGCGATGCGCGAGATGGTCACAATCTCGTTGATCACTGACGACATACGCTCAATGGAGTCCACCAGTCCGTCAATGAACGATTTGATCTCTGGGCTTTCGTCCTTCATGCGGCGCACGATGGGCGATTCCTGAAGCAGGCGACTGTAACCAAAAACAAGGGTCATGGGGGTGCGCAGTTCATGCGCGGTCAACTGGATAAAATCTTCCTTGATCTTATCCACGCGGCGCAAGTCGGCATTGCTTTGTTCCAGCTCGCGTATCTTACCTTCAAGCCGGGTGACCAGTTCTTGGCTGTAGGCGCGTGCAGCTTCAACTTGGGCCTCAAGGGAGATCGCTTCGCGCTGGCCGGTAAGGAACTTTTCGATCTGTTCGGGCAGGCGATCAATGTCAATGGGCTTGGTGATATAACCCGTCAGCCCCGCTGCAATTGCCTTTTCGCGCTCCCCCGCCTGACTCTGCGCGGTGACGGCCACAATGGGCAGTTTGTCAAAGCGCGAATCGCTGCGTAAGCGGGTGGTCACTTCCCGGCCAGACATATCGGGGAGGTTGATATCCATCAGGATCAAGTCAGGGGGGGATTTGAAGGCTGTGTCAATGCCTTCAATACCCTTACCCGCAATGATCACTTTGTACCCAGCAAAACTCAATGTACGCTGCACCAGCACTTGGCTGCCGGGATCATCTTCAATATAGAGGATTGTTTTTCCGCTCATGCCCCCCCTCGCCTAATGGATCGCATCGATGATGCTCTTGAGAAGCTCCTCGTCCATAAATGAACCCTTCTGGAGCAGGCTTTCGATTTGCCCACTCAACCATTCCCTTTCCTGAACGGTGAGTTCTTTGGCGGTCAGAACGATGATCGGAATATCCGCCGTGCGCGGATCGGATTTGATTGCATTGATCACCCGGAACCCATCGATATCAGGCATCATCAAGTCGGTGATGACTACATCCGGCTTGATCCGTTCGACCAGCAGCACTCCTTCCGCACCGCCATTAGCCACATGCACCTCAAGGTTGCCCTGCGCCCGGAGGATACGTTCAATCAACCTACCTGCATCGGGGTTATCCTCAATCACCACCACTTTACGCACCTGTGACTCCATCCGCTGAAGGGCGGAGAGAAGTCCTTCGGTGGGCAGCGAAACCCGTCCGGTTTGGGCACTCACATCGACCTGATGGGCGTATTGATCGCCCAGAATCTGCTTTTCCACTGGGAAAGTATGCCCAGAGCAGTTGATCACCACCATCTCGTTGGGTTTGATGATCCCCCGCCGCGCCAGTTTGATCAGACCCGCAAAGGCCACTGCGGTGGCAGGCTCCACCGAAAGCCCTTCGGTGCGCGCCAGAAGTTTGGTGGTGTTAAATGCTTCCTCGTCGGTGGCGTCTTCCATTGTGCCCCCGTTTTGGGTGAGCAGATCAAAGAGCAGTTCGTAACCCCGGCCGGGATCACCGGTCGAAAGGGTAGCGATCACCGTCTGCGGTTCCTCAACGGGGGTGGCCACACGCCGCCCCTGCTTAAAGGCATGAACCATTGGCGCGCACCCAGAGGATTGAATCACCCCCAAGGCCGGGATTTTGTCGATCAGCCCCATGATCTTGAGTTCCTCAAAACCTTTGGCCACCCCAATCGGGCCCATCCCCCCGCTCACTGCCTGAATAAACCAATCTGGGGCGCGCCAGTTTAGCTGCTCTGCGATCTCAAAGGCCATCGTTTTCATGCTCTCCACCGCAGCAATGGATTTGATCCCCCGATCCACATATAAATCCTTGCTTTTGGCGAAGCTGTTGGCCACAACCTTGGTCTGATCATAGGTTCCGGTGACCTTGATCACCTCACCGCCATAGATGGCTACCTCTCGCATTTTTTCGCCGGGAACCATGCTGGTCAGGAATGCCCAGATTTTGATATTGGCCCGGGCCGCAAAGGCGGAGTAGGAAATGGCGACATTCCCGGTGGAGGCCACCACGGCCTCTCGAATGCCCTGCTCACGCATGACCGAGATAGCCACGGAGGCCTGCCGATCCTTAAAGGAGGCAGTGGGCCCCTGCCGTTCATCTTTGATGTAGAGGTACTTCAACCCAAGCATGTTGCCCAAATTCCGGGCGTGGATAAGGGGGGTACCACCTTCACCCATGCTTACAATGTTCTCAGTGTCAAAGAGGGGCAAAAGCTCGTGGTATCGCCACAATCCTCGCTCCCGCAAGCGGATCTTGTCGATCCAACCAGAACGTCTGAGGGTGTCAAGATCATAACGAGCCTTCAAGACGCTTTCACCGCAGTGGGGGCAGGCGGCAAGGGGACGCTCATAGGGAAGTTCAGCGCCACAGTGGACACATACGAGGACAATGTCTTTTCGCTGAAGGTGAACCGCGCTCAAAGCTGTATTTTGAACCTCATCCCTAAATCTTGGGCGAATATTCTAGCACGGAATTAGGGCAAACGGGACAATTATAAAGGAAAGGGTGAGGGCAAAGGGTTCTAGCCCTCAGCCTTATTTCACACCAGAAACACCTCGCCAGTGGCTGTACTGCGTGCTGCCGACCATCCTTTCGCATGGCGTACCCATTCGAGGGGGGGGATAGAGCGCGTTTCAAGCACCTCCACCCGATCCCCGGCCTTAAGGCTTTCAAGCACTTCTGCATCAGGCAGGGGAAGGGCCCGCACCCGCAGGGTAGAGGCAGCGACCTTGAGTGTTCCCTGCACCCGCCGGGGAATGTACCCCGCCAACCAAGGCAGGGACGCAGCCCGAACCACGGACAGATCACCGGGGGAGACCGCATTGAGGAATCCGACCCCAGCCGAGCCATTGCCATCCGTTGCAAAACGCACCGCCCCCCGCGTGACCGCACCCACCCCTACCTGAAGTAAGGGTAAGATCGGTTTTCGCAGCTGCCGCATGGCCCCATAAAGGGCGCGCAGCATTTGGATCGGATCGGCGTTGAGGGCGGTGAAATTGATTCGAGGGTGCCAGCTCTCCACAAACGGGAACCACTCAGGTAAATTGACCGCGCCAAACTGATCAGGACGTCCATCAAAACTGGCCCCAAGCGGGTATCCGCCGGGCAGGGCACGGCGCAGCGCTGTCATGAAGTTGCGGATTGCAGCGCTGTCTCTGAGGACCAGTGTGCCCGGTACCAGATCAAGGATGATCGACTGCACCCCATTGGCCCGGCTGATCTGGGTGAGCAGGGTGATCTCTCGGTTGAGATCAGTGCCGACCAGTTCATGCCAAACCTGAAGACGTATCCGATAACGGGACAGCGCGTTTGCCCAGAGGCTCAGATCAGCGGCACTGCCCACGCCGGGCGCGCCGGCTCTGCCCACCAGAAAGTTCACCCCTTTGCTGCTCTTCAGCACAAAACTGGTCACGTTGGGCGCAGTGAGGGCGATTCGCTGGGCGAGGGTGTCGATCCCCGAATCGGTGATGCTGGTGCCCCCGGTGTGGGTGATAGCGATTTGCCCATCATGGGGGGTAGGAAAGGGGTTATAGTGAAGGGGCATGGCCATGTGCGTATTCTTAAAATACGAAGTGTAGATCGATCCTTTAGGCTGCTGATCGGCGTTTACGATGCCCGCTCGATCCATCGGATCGCTCCATGCAAACCACGTGATAGCTGCAACCGCATGAGGATAATTAAGGCGTACAAAATCCACCACTTTGTCCATGTAGGCGGCGATGCGGGGCCAAAAGGCGCGGTTTTCCACGTCCACACGGGGAACCCCGATCTCAGAAATCCATAAGGGAATCCCCGGAAAGGCTTCGGAGAATCGGGTGAGGTAGGTATCGAGTGAGCCTTGTGACCACCCCGGAAAAGGGATCGACTCGGAATCGGGGGGAGTCTGTCCGTAGGGGTGAATCCCGATTCCATCAGCGGGCAGTACATTGCCGCAGGCGGTTTTGATGTCCCGCAAATAATTGAGCGCATTGTTAAGGGGTGAGGCCAACCCACCCGTAACCACCAGCGCTGCGGGATCACTGAGGCGAATGTTGCGTACCGATTCCATCAGGATCATGGCGTAGTTCTGGGGGGTGATGGGCAGTGAGGTCTCCGCGCCACTCACATCATTCTCATTTCCGATCTGATAGGCGCTTACCATGCCCCGATAATGGCGCGCAATCAGCCCGGCACGCTCTCCAAACCCGCGAGCATACACCCCCCAATCCCCACCGCCGATCCAAGGGTGGTTGCCGACATAGGTATCATGGAGCAAAATCAACAGGATTTTGATCCCACTTCGGGCATAACCTTGAATATAGGGGTCATAAAAAGCGAAGGCTTGATCAAGGGTTTGGCGTCGGCTGTCCACGTGCATCACAAAACGTACCCACCCGACGCTGGTCAGTGATTGGGCGGGGGGATTGGCTCTGGGGTTGTTGGGGTCAATGTTAATGCCCCATAAGGGCGCACGGGGTGCAAGGGCGTCAGTGAGAAAGGTAAAACGCCCATCAAGGGAGGCTACCGCCGACCACCCCCGGCTGTGTTTTGCCCACAAAAACCCCTCCGACTCCGTGAGGGTGGCGTCATCCACCCGGATACGCTCACCCCGCTTAAGGGTTTCACCCGTCTTAAACTGATCGCTGTTGCGTGGTTCGGAGCGAATGTTCAAAACCCCGGTGATACAGCGGTATTCTTTGATCGCCATGTGCGCCTTGTCCTTCCCCCTTATTTGGGGGAATTGTAACACTGAACCTCGAAAGGGATGGAGATGATACGGGCTGTTGTGTTTGATTTTGGAGGGGTGCTGATGCGTACCCTCGACCCGGCTGGAAGGCGGGCATGGGAAAGCCGTCTTGGGCTTGATCCGGGCGCGCTGGAACTGATCATCCACCAAAGTGATCTGTGGATTGAGGCTCAGCAGGGGGTGCGTACCCCTGAGTCCTATTGGGAAGGGGTGCGGGAAAGGTTGGGTCTCAGCCCTGCTGATCTGATCCAACTGCGCCGGGACTACTTTTCCGGGGATGTCCTTGATCGTGACTTGATCACCTTGATCGAATCACTGCGCGCTCAGGGGTACAAAGTGGGGCTGCTCAGTAATGACTCGCTCTACCTTGAAGAAAAGCTGCGGGTTTCATTGGGCATCACCGATTGTTTTGATGCGGTGGTGATCTCTGCTCAGATCGGGGTGATGAAACCTGAAGCCCAAAGTTACCGGGCCATCGCCCACAAATTGGGGCTTAGTTTGCCCGAATGTGTGTTCATCGATGACAACACCGCCAATGTCGATGGCGCACGTGGGGTGGGGATGAAGGCCATTCTGTACCGCGCCGGGATGGATGTATCTGCCGCACTCGCGCCTGTTTTAGAGCAGGATCGCACCCGTGCCGTGATCTTTGACTATGGGAATGTGCTTGACATCCCCACCGATTGGGAAACGTGGAGAATCCATCGGGATGCTTTTGGCGCTCGCTTTGGCATGACGGGTGATGATATGGGGGTGCGAATCTATCAAAGTGAAGCATGGGCTATGGTGAAGGTGGGGGTGATCTCGTTTCAGGTATATCTGGAGCAGGTTTTTGGCCCCCTCGGAATTACCGACCCTCAAACCCAAGAGGCGCTTTTTTGGGAGTATCATCAGGATCGGCTCACCATTCACCCCATCATGCTCAAGATCCTCCACCAACTCAAAGAATCAGGCAGGTACAAACTCTCGATCCTAAGCAACGCATGGCAGCAGAATATGGCCGAGTGGCTGGCCCAAGAACGCGGGCTTGGGGGCATCTTTGACGATGTGGTCAGTTCAGCCGAGGTAGGCATCGCCAAACCAGATCGGGAAATTTATCATTTGGCCCTTCAACGTCTCGGACTGCGCCCCGGAGAAGCGATCTTCATTGATGATCTCTCGCGCAATACCGTTGAAGCAGAGGCCATCGGACTTCCCTGTATTGTGTGTGAATCGCCCGAACAAGTACAGAACGAACTTCAGGCAAGAGGGATTCTGCCATGACCCAATGGACGATCCGTGATTATCAACCTTCGGATCTTGAGTCCGCGCTGTCGGCCCATCAAGAGGCGGCAAGCGCTGATCGGGTTCGTCACCATCAACCTGAGACCTTTCGCCGTTTGATGAATTCACCTCAGGAAGACCCTTCAGCGCGGGTGCGGGTGGTTCCTGACGCGGAGGGAAGGATCGCGGGACTGCTTTGGCTCGATGTGACCTCCAACCGCAGCGTCCGCTTAGAAGGCTGGGTGCATCCCGGATGCAGACGGCGTGGGGTAGGGTCTCTGCTGCTTGCGGATGCGGAGAGTTTTGCCCGCGCCCATTACCCCGGTGGTACCCTTGTGCTGCGTACCTATGAAGACTTACCCGGCACGGTCGATCTCTTTCGGCGGCAGGGGTTTGTGATGAATCGGCGCTTTTTTCGGATGAAGGTCACCCTTGATCAACCTTTTGAAGCACTGGTGCCACCCAATGTGGTCTTTTCCTCTTTTGAGCGTGATGACCTCGAGTCACTGGTGGAGACCGATAACGCGATTTTTGAGGAACATTGGGGTTCGCATCCGCGCTCTGCTGCGATCTGGTATCGGGACATGGTCGAACTGCGCCCTCATGATCCGGCCTTGTGGACAATTGCACGCCATGAACAAAACATTGTTGGGGAATGTCTGTGTCATGCCAGCATGGAAGAACCCGGTGAGGGACATGTGTCCACAGTGGGCGTTCGCCGCGACTGGCGGGGTAAAGGACTGGGGCGCGCTGTTTTGGCGCATGGTCTCAATCGGCTTCGGGAAGCCGGCTATAAAACGGCCGCACTCATGGTAGATTCCGAGAACACCGCAGCCGTGAATCTCTACCGCAGCATGGGCATGGACGTGATCCGGGTGCGCCTGAACTTTCTGAAACGTTTGGGCTGAATTTCTCCCCAGCGATTCTGATAGGCATTGGGCGCTTACCATTGAGGTGAAAGGGAAAATAGGTTCAACGGACTACATCCACTCAAAATGTGCTGATGCAAGCCCACATAAATACAAGCGGGTTCGGCATTCAGCACAACTCCCCTTGTGTCAGGGCATGTATCACATTAGACTGACCCCACCATTGGGTAATTTGCCGAAAAAGTTGTATCAGGATTGAGATCATGGACTCTGGGCTGCCAAGCAACGACCAACTGCGCGCTTTCGCTAAAAGTAACTCTTGGGAACGAGTCAATGAACTGCGGGAACAGTTTCAAGAGTTTCTGACCAGCATCCGAAGCAAGCGCGGCTCGCACCCTGTGACCAGCCGCCTGATCCGTCACTTGATCCGCCCCTATCTGGACATTGACGAAGAAGCGCCAGATGGCAATGTGCTGTTGGCTAAAGATGATCCCATCGTGCTTGCGAATCTTTTGGGGCGGCGTTTTCAGCAGGGCGCATGGTTAGATTACCTTAAACCCTACAATCTCAATCCAGCAGTGTATCACGAGAATATTGGGCAGGCAGGCGGGCCGCTGGGGCTGCGCCCGGTGGGCACGGAGCTTGAAGTAGGGGTCATACGCCCCGATGGCAGTGATCCCACCGATGACGATCTCGATAAATTCCATGACGCCTACTTGAGTTATGCGCAGCGTTTTGGGGCAACCCTCGATATTGCTCCAGAATTGTGCATTTATCAGGCGGAGATCACCCAAGCGCCGGTGTATGGGTATGCCAAGATTCTGCGCGGGCTGGAACTCAATTTGGCCTCGCTGGCCCATGCCACCCGCGACTCAAAGATGTACCTTGCGGTCATTTCGACCTATCCGACCGAGACCGAGTTTGCGACCTCGCACTCCGACAAAGTGGAAACAGTGGCGATTTTCCTCAATGACATCAATGAGAGTCGAGGACAGCAGCGTGATATTCTCAACGGGCTGCGTCGGCGTTATGAGATCACCCGTGGGGCTGCCCGCCCCGCAAACCTGCTGCGTTTTCAAGGTTTTCATATGCACATCGATCTGGCGGGCCGTTCGGAAGCACTGGGGATGCTCAGTTACATGATGAATCTGGGCAGCGCTTCCGCGATTGCAGCAGCGGCTCTGCTTAAGGGTGGCCCATTTATGGATGGGGCCTGTGACTCGGAGCGTCTGTGCGTCCGTGAGTATGTGCGTTCAATCTCGATCACTGGGCATTATGTAGGTGTCCCCATCAGCCCTCATTTGCAGCCCGACGGTATGGATAAACATGCCCACCTGCTGCGGGCCAACCTCGCCAATGGGACAGCCCGTGCCCTGCTTTATGGGGTTGAGGAAGATATGCCTTTCTCTGGGATGCACAATATGTTAGGGCGCGTCCGGCCTGATCTGGAAACCACCAAACGGGTGTGCACCCTCGAAAGCACGGGTATGCCCAGCCATCCCTGCGCAGAACGGTTAGCTGCGGTGGCCAATGACTACCAGTTCAGCCAGCTTGCCATCGAGCATTATTTCCGCAAACATGGCACCGATCTGAGCTTCTTAGGCGATGATTCTGATTTTTACGAGGTCTTTGGGCCGCTGGATCAGCACAGCTTTTTGCACATGGTCGAAGAATCGGATCGGCTGTGTACCGATGTGGAGATCACCACAGCCGCCGGCACAAAATACAGTTTGGTCGATTTTTACGAGAAAAAACGACGGCTGCTCAAACGGCTGCTTGCCCCCCTCAACGTGATCGACACCCGTGATATTGACAGCCTTTACGACCGCATCTATCACTCGCTGGTTGCGCCCAATGGGGGCGCGGCCACCATCGATGACTTCATCAACCATCCCACCCGGCGGGGTACGGGGAACTGGGGACGTATCCTCCGGGATGCCTATGTAGAAGCCGGGGGAACCCTTGGCGCGAAAAGTAACCCTGCGGTGATCAAAGTGGTGGAGCAGATTCACAGCGCCTTACAACGCCGTTATGAGTCCGTCTGAGCGAGACCATCCAAGACCCTAGAGACGTTGTAGGTGTGTAGTCAGGTGATAGAGAGGGCAAACGCCCCCTCTATCGCGGGGTTTTCACTCATTTTCTGAAAGGACTGTGGCGAGGATGGTGTAGCTGCCATTGGTGATCCCGCTTGCCCCCCCAACCCGTGATACAATCACCGTCATGCCCTCAACAGCGGCAGGGATTCGGAGCCGCACTTCACCGTTTTCGTTTGCCCCTTGGTTTAGGATCACTGTGCCTGCCTGATCCAGAACGGTGATTTCTAGATTCACATCCCCAGAGGATCGGAGGGCGCTGATCTGAATCTCACCCTTGAACTCCGGCGCGAGACGCCACGTATCCGAGTAGTCTAAATCCGTGATCTCGCCCACCGATGGCTCCACCGGGATCAGCAAGCCGCCACCGGTAGGGGCAATCGCGCTGCCTGTGGTCAAACGGAAGGAACCCGATGCCTCCGGAGAATTGGACATGAGGACGATCCCATAACGTCCAAGGGCTGGCAGTACTGTTTCAAGGGTGAGCGAACCCGGCTCTGAAGCGGCGATCACCGTCCCCGACGCTTCCCCCCGTTTGTCGATGATCAACAAACGAGCGTCCCATGTGGGGGCTGACGAGGATAGGGTGAGCGAAAGTTGCAGGTGTTCCACCTCAATCAGCCATTCCTGCAAGGGATTATCGGCTCTCAGGGTTCCCACGGTGGCCCCATTAATAGGGGCGAACCCCTGAAAAGCCGCACCTGCGAAGCCTCGTTCCACCAAAATCCTGAACCGGCCTTCAGCGCCACTTTGAGCAAGTGGGGAGGACGTGACCACCACCGCGTAAAAGCCGGTGGATGGCAACAGGTATCCTCTGATTCGCGCTCCCCGCCCTTCGCCGCTGTTGTCATCGGTGATCAAGGTTTGCCCTTGAGGGTTAAGAAGCATTACGAATGGATCAAGGTTGCTTTCAGCAAGGGGCTGCACCTCCGCGATTAAGCGCTCTCCGGCACGTCCGTAAAAGACCCATGCCTGCACCTGTGAGTCAAGGGTGATTGCTGATTCTTTGTGATCGCCGTACTGAATCCCTTCAGCACGGCTCAAACTTGCCTGCGCCGTATTCATCGGACGCGAGAGGGTAAGGCGGTAGCTGCCTCCTTCACCTTCTTTGGGATTGACTAACAGGGTGTAGACCCCACTGAGCGGCAGCGTCGTTCGGGCCACAAACACCCCCCCACCAAAGTCGCCCTCAAGGGTCACAAAAGGTGTGGTTTGCTCTGGGGCAGTGAGGATCACTTGCGGCTGCCAACTGCCATTGATGACCGCGATCCGGGTTTCGATCAGATCACCCGCTGTACCCGTGAAGGTTAACAAGTCACCGCTGTTGGCCGCGATGGTTGTCTCATAAGCAGGGATGTGCTGAGCTTGTGGCCCTTGATCCAGAGGACGCAGGTGCAGTTCATACCCGCCGCGTGAAGCCCCACGAGACCCAAGCCAGCGGGAAACCGTCAGGAAATAGGTCCCATTCTCCGGAATCCGGAGGGGAGCGATCCCTGCTTCAGCCGAGTCCCCTTCAGCGGTGGCCGAAGCCAGAAAACGCCCTTCGTAAAACAAGGCCAGATCAAGGCGCACGTCGCCATTAACGCGACTGCTGTCAATCTGGATCACCTGTCCTGCTTGCCCAGAGAATATCCAGTAATCGGTGGGATTGGAATCGGTAAGGTTGTCTTGTTGAGGAATATCCACCAGAAGCTGCCGGGAAAGCACCGATGCCGGATTCAGAGGTAAGTAATCACTTCTCCGTTGAAGGATCAGGGTGTAGGTATCGGTCGCAAGGGCATTGATCCCGATCACATAACGTCCCTGAGCCGGAACCACCAGACTGCTCAGTACTGTATCGGGGGTCTTCCCATCCGGCTCTACCCGCACCAGCGCACGCCCGGAAATATCCTGCACTTCGAGGCGGGGGGCAGTTCGAGACTTGCCCCCAATGGCCGACACAAGCACCGTGTCACCCAAGGCCGCGTTAAAGCCGAAATAAGCTGTCTCCCCTAGACGGATGGAGCGGGTCACTTGGCTGTTATAACTGATCGTTGCCGCTGCCGCCGCCGCTGGACTGATCTGCCCTCCGGGGACATCCAGTTCAAGCAAAAGACGGTAGGCCCCGCCCCGATCATCCTGCGCCGAAACAGTGAGCAGGTAGGTACCACTGTTTGGCAGTACAAAGCGCTCAATGGCTGCGGAATCAACGCCGCCATTGACACTGCTGAGTGCGCTTTCGGCCAAAACCAACCCATCCGTGCTTCTTAGGCTCAGCAGAGGCGCAAGCGACCCCTGCGTCACGATCACCCGGACGGAGACGATCTGACCTGCCTGCGCTTCAAAGCTCCAGCGTCCCTCAGGGCTTAAGGAGCCGATCAGTCCACTCACCGATCCACCGGGCAAGATCACTTCCGGTGGGGGTAAGGCGGCGTCAGTGGTCAGGGTCAAACGGTAACGTCCGGTGTCCGTACCGATGCCCGGCAGGATCAAGAGTGCATATACCCCATCCACAGGTAAGGTTAGGGGATCAATTTGAGTGGTGCCTAACTCTCCCTGCGCTGCCTCAAGGGCATCCCCAGAAGGAGCGATCAGGATCAGGGTAGGACGGAATCCGCTGCTGAGCGAAAGTAAGTGCGCTGCGACCTGCTCCCCGGCAGAAGCTCGGAAAAGCCAGTAATGGGCGCTTTCGCCGGGGGTGAAAATGCCCACCGCGGGGGTTTGTGGCTCGATCATCCCGCCACCAACGGCAGGCTCGTTAAGGGCTGAAGCCAAATTGAGGGTCAGGGTATAGGGACTAAAGACCAACCGGGAATTGATCGGACGGCGCACCCGAATCAGGTATTCACCCGTGGCCGGCAGACGGAAATTTAGGATTTCAGTACGTCCACCTTCACGCACCCCTTCGGCTAAAACCGCCCCTGAGGGGTCAAAAAGAGCTAAGGTGGGAGGGGTGTCGTCGCTCTGGTGAAAGAGCCGAATCGCGATCACATCGCCAACATAGCCGCTGAAACCGCGTGCTACATCAGCATTTACGGCATCGACAGTGCCCACAACCCGGCTGCCATACACCAGCGGGGTTGTGTTTGTGGTAAGTTTGCCCCCTCGGTACAGGTTCTCTAACAGGATTTCATAGTTGCCGGCGCTGCGCCCGGTGCGGCTGAGCACCACAAAATAAGTCCCAGTTTCAGGCAAAAGCGCCCCGCTGATGGCAGCGTTGGTGCCAGTACTGTCATCGTTGGAAGCGATAATCTCACCCCCAACCGATTCAAGACGGGCCACAATATCCAGATCACCACTGGTCGCCTGCGCCACAATCGAGACCACATCCCCCGCCTGCGCCTCAAAGGAAAGACGGTCAACGGGCAGGGCATCATCAAGGCGTCCGATACCCTTCCCTCCATAACGGACGGTGCCCCGCGCCCGCTTTATCCCCGGATCGGCGGTGAGGGTGATCGTATAACGTCCGGCGGTTTGCCCTTGTATGCCCAGATAACGGGTTGCTACGAGGCGATAAAGCCCCGTATAAGGCAGCGCATAATCGGCTAATGCTACGCTGTCTCCATCGTTGGAGTCCGCAAACGCCAGCACCTCACCGGTTTCGCTTTCAATGCGGATCACCGGGGAGAGGGAGGCCCCCGACTCGCGGGTCATCACTGCCCGCACCAGATCCCCTTGCCCACCTGTGAACAGATAGTATTCCTCCGGCCGATCTGCGGCGATCAAACCGGGGCGAGATTCGCCGTAGAGGATGGTATCGATCTCGGCCAGCGGTGGTGGGGTGTAATCCAAAAAGAGGTGATAGGTGCCAGTGCTGTTGGCGCTGCCCCGGATCGTGATCATGTAGACCCCATCCGTTGGGATAGAGAGTTCATTGTCGGCCCCAACCCCAACCTGCGCGGTTCCACCGTCGGCGAGGGCGCTTGCCAAGGTTTCACCGTTGGGGGTACGCACTTGAATTTCGGGAAGCAAAAACTGATCGAGAGCGCGTACCTGAACCCGAACTTGATCCCCGGCCCGTGCGGTAAAAACCCATGTATCGTCGGGATCATCGGCGAAGATGTCACCCTCTGCGGTTTCCCCGTAATGCAGCACCTTACCCATCGAGCGGGCTTTGCTCTCTTGCAAACTGATGCTAAGGGCATATACCCCCGCACCTGTGTAGTTGGGATTGGGGTTACCCACAACCACACTGTAGCCACCACTGAAGGGCAGTTGCACGTTGGTGCGGGCCCCACGCCCATCGCCCACATCGGCTACTGTTGCCAGCACCAGTCCGTTTTCAGCCCGTACCTGAAAGCTGCCCTGAAATGGCTCCCCCCGTGCATAACGCAGGGAGATCGAGATCACATCGCCCACCGTGCCTGAAAACACCCACGTCTCAAAAGGACGGGTGGCGGTGAAGATTCCGTTGGCAGTTTGCCCATAGTTAAGGGCCCCTCTGGGTAACCGCCCCCGATCCTGTTCCCACAATAAGGTATAAATGCCCGCACCGCGTCCGCCTCCGCTCACCTCAACGCGATAAACGCCATCAGCCGGCAGCATCACTTCATCAAGGCGAATCACTGCTGAGGTGAGGGTGCTTTCACGAATGGCAAAAGCGCCTCCGGCCGTATCAAGCAAGCGCAGGCGCAGCGGGGCGAGATTACCCTGCGCTGCGGCTGCAAAAGTCACCCGCTCACCACGCTCACCTACAAACAGCCATACATCCTCACCATCTTCGCCGTTTAAAAGACCGGCTTGGCTTTGCCCCGGTTGGATGATTCCCCCGCCGCGCAGCCTTAAACGAGGTGCATCAAGCAGTCCTAGGTAGAGGGCATAACGTCCAAAAGCGCGCTGCGTTTCCGCGCCAGCAGTCAGGCGCAGGGTGTAGATGCCTGCTGCGGGCAGTCGGGCATTGCCCTGAACAGAACCACTCGCCAGAAGTTGACCATTGGGGGCAAAGAGTTCGACTCTGGGCAGGAAATCCCCGGTTTGGCGGATGATCTGGAAATTCACCCGATCATTGGCTGCCCCTAAAAAGTAGTAGGAGTCCTGTTCACCGCTGTTGAGGACTTCACCAAAGATCGTCTGCCCATAAAGGATGGGCGCACCGCCGAGGACATTCAAAGCCCCATCGACAAGGTTCTGGTTGGTCAGGGTCAGCAAGTAGCGCCCACCACTTAACCCCTGACTGACCACTGCCGTGAAGATTCCCCCCACTGGAACGCGGTAAGTCAGGGTCACGGTAGACCCTTCGGCGCGGAACTGCTCCGCAACCAGCGCGTTATTACGATCCCATAAGGTGATCTTTGGCGGTGAACTTCCGCTGAGGGATACGGCGGTCAGTTGAAAAATGGTATTGGTGATGGCACTGAAGCGCCATGACTGCCCCAAAACCCCAAGGGGGATCTCACCGCGTGCGGTTTGATCCGCGATTAATTCTTGGGCCGGGGCAAGCTGCGAAGGGTCTACCAGCGGGCTGATCAAGGCGCTGATGTCGGTTCGGATGGGGGTGCTAGTCTCTGAGGTTTCAGGGGCATAACGCCCTACCATGGGTTGGGCGGCCGTGATTCGGATCGGCTCTACCCGATCCCGTGAAAAGGGCAGGAGGAGGTCACTGAGCAGGCGATAGGAGGCATAAGAGCGCACTACCTGTCCGGCTGCGATCACGGTGTAGGTTCCGGGCACGTTCGCCTTCACTCCCAACAGTTCTACCCCAGTGCTGCCCGTGATCGAAGGCGCAGAAGCGATCACCCGGCCGCCGGGGTCTGCCAGATACAGGGTGGGTGTCCAAGCAGCGGGGGTAAGGTTTGTCAGACGGGCATTGATCAGCCCACCCTCAGGTACATTGAGGGTCCACAGGGCCAGCCCATTGGCCCGCACCGCAACCCCTTTGACCGTTTGACCTGCCTGAAGCTGTCCCCCGCTGGCGTCCTCCAACAAAAGGCGATAAGCCACATTCAGCACTGAGCTTTGCGTGCTGAATTTACCTTTTACATCAAAGATGATCACCCGATAGCGCCCGGTTTGGGAAAGATGCCATCGGGCGATCAAGGCTGGGGTATCGTTCTGGCTGAGGGCCGTATCCACCACTTTGCCATCAGGCTGGATCACCGCCATCCCCACGACATTAATCGAGGCCAGCGGTGAAGCCCGCAACGTCAGGGTGGTTTCGGCTTCAATATCCAACCAGTAACTGTCGGAGCCTCCGGGAGAGAGAATCCCCTCTACAAAATCCTTGCCCGCTAAGGAGCCCCGATCATTGATCAGGGTGAACAAGCCAAAGGCGGTTTCATTGATCCCGATGCGGGTGGCGTTGATGCTGTAGCTGATGGTTTCACCCGCTGTCGGGCGCACTTCGACTTCATAAATGCCGGATTCGGGCAGAGTCAAGAGCTGCTCAATACCCGCCCCCAATGGGCCTTGGTAAATCGAATCGCCCGAGGGATTCACAATCCGCACGGTGCCGCTTACCGATGGCAGATCGGGGCGAATGTCAACCACCACCATATCCCCCTGCGATCCGGTTAAAAACCAATAATCGGATGCGGACGCAGTGGTACGGCGGGGATCATGGTATCGAAGCGGTTTGGTGGTTCCACTACCGATATTCAGCCGATAGGCAGCCGCGGTGAAATCCAGTGAAGTGAGCGAGTCCGCGCTGATGGAGGAGAACTCAATAATATAGGGGGAATCGTCCGACAAACTCAGTACCAACGAAAGCGGACTCAGTCCAACAGCCTCGCTGATCGGTGCGCCCAGCGGGCTAAAAACACGGATCCGCGCCAGACGGTTTAGCCCCCCCAGATCAAGGGTGAGGGCGACATTGCCCCCAAAGTCGATTCGATAGGCTGCCGCTGGGTATTCAGCAGTGAACCGCCCTTGCAGCAGCACATTGGGATCAAGGGTATTGCCCGGTGCATCCTCGCTTGCCCGCAGGGTCAAGGAGAGTTCGTAACGTCCAGCCGTCACAGTGGCAGTCGAACGACGTGCGACCACAATGTATTCGCCTGTATAAGGCAGGCGAAAAGCGGTGATGCCTGCATTGGTTGCGCCAGCGGATGATTCGTTGTTGGCGATATTCTCGCCCGTGGGCGAAATGAGCTGGAGGAAGGGATCAAGATCACCAGAGAGGGCATTCATGCGGAGATCGATCACAAAACCAGCATTACCATTGAAGTTCCACGTCTGGCGGGCATTGTCGGCGGTGATCTCACCTTGGACGGTCAGCCCATAACCGATCCGTCCAGCGGCGGTGGCGCTTGGCAGGGTAGGCTGAGCGGTAGGGGTGCGTTCGATCCGCTCTATCAAGGTGGCTTGAAGGTTGTAGCTGCCGCTGGTCTCCGCGGCCCCTTGAATCTCGACCCGATAAATGCCGCCAGTGGGCACCCGCAGTGATAACACTGCCGTGCCTTCACTGCCTTCTGGCGCTTCAGTGCTGCCCCAGAGTCTGTCGCCGGGATCATAAATATTCAAGATGGGGCGCAAACTGCCCGTAGTGCGGTGGATATCCAGTCGGATCACATCTTGGGCAGAAGCGTCCAAGAGCCAGTTTTCAGTTTTTCCTTCCGGAATTGCCCCCGTCACTGGCTGATCAAAGTTGAGGATGTTCCCTTGCGCCCGGATCGATACCAAACGCAGCATAAACAGCGCCGCTATCACTGAGAGCGCCAAACCCAACCCGATCCGTAACGGTTTCCGCATCATTTTTTCTCCGAAGCGCTTTCTCACTGAAGCCCGTCATTATGATAACCCGATTTTCTCAGTTCACCCTACGCTTTCACTCCGGATCAAAAAGGCGCATGATCCGGGCATAGGCCAGATTGATCGCCTGCATCTGCTGGTTTGCCTCTGCATCAGGGTTCACATCGGGGTGAAATTCGCGGGCAAGGCTGCGATAGGCCTTACGTACTGTCTCTAGGTCAGCGTCACTAGAGATGCCTAAAATCCGGAAGGACTCGCGGGTGGTATGGATGAAGCCCGACTCAAAACGACGGTGACCCTTGGGTGTACCCGTATGATCCTGATGAGCGCTGGCTCGAGGTGCCTCAAAGTGGGCGATCCGACAGCGCCCCCGAAGGTTATGACCATCCGCGATAACCGTTTCAGCCCGTAAATGGGCGAAGTTCACCACTTCGCCATATTCGATCAGCCGATGAATGCCCTGATCTTGAGGGTGAAAGTGAACCGGGAAGATCCACGCCTGCGGGCCCTCAGCATCAAAGCCGTAAATCCGATCCTCGTACAAAGTGAGCAAGGCCAGCATCCAGTCATAAGGGGGGTACAGTTCGCCGTTATTGGGCAGCAGCATCGCCCCCCACAAAATGAACAGCGTATGAATCTGCTTGGCGGAGTTCTCATCCAGTATTTGCTGGATGAGACCAACATCAATATCACGCTCCATGAAGTGAAAGGCAACCTGCTCACCATCAGGCAGCCGTGCCAGAACAATGTCAAAACCATTGTGCAGCACCTCGCTGATCGCACCGACGGTGTACAGCTCATTGATCAAATGGGCATTGGCTGCATATAGGGTGAACCGCATGGTCGCTGCTCCTCATCAGGCCCACAAGGGACTCATTCTTTGCCCGGTAGTTGTGAAGGGAGGGGAGCCAACACATAGGCGCTGCACCGCCCGTCCGTATCCCGCACAAAATCTAGGACAACATACCCCTGACCAAACAGGCTTGAAAACAGAACAGCGGTTTTGTGCCGCCACAGTTTAGCCAACTCCAACGACTCCGCTTTGACAGCCTGAAAACTGACCGGGATTTCCACCAGCAGGGTTCGTCCATCGGTCTCATAGGGGATATCTTGGGGCATGGGTAACCCCCGGTGATCAAGGTTCACGATCAGGGCCTTGTGCGCCCCTTGATCAAGCGTCTGCTCAATCGTGTGGTACTCTGTGCCTTCCCCCGTGAGGCGCGTTTCCACCCGCTCGGAGCGAATCCACCACTCTACCTCAAAACGGTCGGTGGCCAGCCCTCGGTTGATTCCGTCTGACCACTCACCATAGAAGTTATAGTGATATTTCCGGGTGATGCAGCCCAACTTGCCAATATTGAGTCGGGCATTAATCCCCTCGAGGGGATCAAAGGTCCATGTGATCAAATCCAAGTCCTGCTTGAGGACATAATGGCGCTGAAAGACCTTAAGGCGATAGCCGATGTTGTGCTGCCGTGCATCCGGAGTGACCCCCAGCATGTGGGAGCAGTGTTTGATTCGGCCGCTGCCTGTAAACCCTAAAAAGCCCAAAACGAATCCAAGCATTTGGTTTTGGGCGTCAAAAGCGCCTGCGGCAAGGCCACCATACTTTTGAATGGCCAACATGATATTGAGGGGCACAATACTGCGGTCGCCGGAGAGGTTCCAAGCGCCCCGCTGCACTTCCTCCGCGTGTTGAAAATCTTCAACCGTTGCAAGGGGTCGAATCGTAATTGAATCAGCGCTCATAGTGACGTGGCTGTCCATGTGGATGGTGTGAGATGGGATGATTATAAGGGGTTGTGGGGGAGGTCGCTAGAAATTCGCTGGCGGTCACAGTAAAATTAAAAGGGTATTGATGCGTTATTGATCATCATCATCTGCTTCATTTTGGGGTTGTAAAAGGGGGGTGGCTGTGGAGGGAATAGAGAAAAACAAACGGGTTGTTGAGGTACGAACCGATGACCGTATTCGTTTGATGTCGGCGGTGCTGGCGGCAACAGATTATCCCGATGCCTCCCAAGCCCGCAAAAAGCACGGGACACACCCTCATGCGCGGGGAACCCGGCGTCTGGTGGCGGAATATACCCATCATCCCGCAACCCATGCGATGCAGGTGCTGCTTGATCAGAACATCCCTATGGCATCGATCATGAATTACGCTATGCGGCTCACCCTGCCCAATTTCGCTATTGATGAGGATGTGCCTCGTTGGGTTCCACCCCGTTGGCATGAACACCTTCAAAAATTCTATGAAGCAACCGATCTAGGCAAATGGTGGACAGAAGAAGGTGATCATTGGGAGACGGCACTGCGCCACCTGCGTGAAGCATACGCCCATGTTGATCTCTATACCTTCTTCCGCCCCTTTGTGGGCGAGGTGGTAGAACAGTTCGTGTTTATGCCCAATATCTGCTACCCCTCGGATCAAACCATCGGGTTTCGGATCGGTGGGCACCTGATTACCATCATGCCGCCTCCGATGGCATGGGGCGACAGCCCCCCATGGCCCTATAAGGATGATCCCGGCTTGGCCTATCGTGCGGCCCTTCACGAATATGGGGGGATGCTCATGGATGCCTATATGCGCCAGCACGAAGAGGTGATCGGGCCGCTGGCGGAAAAACCGCTGCCGCTGGACGACAAATTTTTGGCCGCTCACAGCACATGGCATGAGCAGTTCCTGAATATGTTCCGGGCTGCGGTGACTGCGATGTTTTTAGAGGATGCAGTCAGCGCCCTAGAGGCCAAAAGTTTCGTCCAGTACATGCAAAAAGTTGAGCAGTTGGGGACACTGCCCAACGTGGTAACCCTGCTGCGTCGGTATCTGGAAGATCAAAAATCAGGCAAGTATGAGACCTTTGCGTCCTATCTGCCGGTTTTTGCCAAACAGTTAAAAGTCGCCAGAACCATTTCGCAGCGCTAGGTGAGGAACTTAACCTAATGGCAGATACACGGGTAGAACCCGGCAAAGGGCCCGCTGCACCTGCGCGCCGAAGCCAGACCATGCAGCGGGTTCAAACTCAGGTACGGGTGGTGCGCAAGTGGCTTACCCCGGGGCTAGGAATCAAACGCTGGCTGATCCTTTTAGGGATCGGTATCTCAGTGATCAGTCTCACCGTGGCGGAGTTATTTCTGCAATGGTTTGGGGGCAGGTCGCTGCCCGGTATTGTTCAATTGATCACCCTCCGCTTTTTGCCGCCTCCACTACGGGTTATTGTGGGTATGGCTGGTGGGCTGGTTCTGATCGGCATTGCCTTTTATGAACTCAACCGCTCCATCCTTGCCCCCTTTGGCACTCAGTGGGGCGAATCTCTGGTGGATGCCATGCATCACTTTCAGCGGCGCAATAAAGGCTCGCGGGTGGTTGCCATTGGTGGTGGGACGGGGCTGCCTGCGGTGCTTCGTGGGATCAAAAGCCATACCACCAACATCACCGCTATCGTCACCGTCGCGGATGATGGCGGCAGTTCGGGCAAACTCCGGCGCGAATTGGGGGTCTTGCCGCCGGGGGATCTGCGCAACAATATCGCCGCCCTCGCCAACGATGAACACCTGATGACTCAACTTCTCCAATATCGGTTTGATACCGGTGGTTTGGAAGGCCATGCCTTTGGTAATCTGTTTCTCACCGCGCTGGCCAACATCACCGGGAGTATGGATCAGGCCTTGGTGGAGGCGGGACGGGTGCTGGCCATTGAAGGGCAGGTGCTGCCCTCAACCCTCGCAGATGTCGTCCTTTGTGCGGAGATTCGGACCCCGGAGGGGCTGCGTCAGGTGAAGGGTGAATCTCAGATTCCTGAAGTTAGTGGGGCTATTGAGCGCGTGTATTTAGAACCCGCTTCGGCCCGCCCTTACCCCGATACCCTGCGGGCACTGCTCAACGCCGAACTGATCGTGATCGGTCCCGGCAGCCTGTTCACCAGCATCCTGCCCAATCTTTTGGTAGAAGGTATCCGTGAGGCTATCCGGGCCAGCAGCGCCACCTGTGTGTATGTGTGCAATATCGCCACCCAAAAGGGCGAGACCGAGGGGTTTTCAGTTAGTGAGCATGTGCACGCGCTGGAAAAGTACATTGGCGAAAAAGTCATCGATGTGGTTTTGGCAAACAGCGCCACCCCAACCAAAAACGCGGGTGAACACACCCACTATGTGCCCCTGCCCGCACCTGACGATCCCCTTCGGGGCCGTTATCAGGTGATCGAAGCTGATCTGACTGATCCACACCGTCCGTGGCGGCACAGCCCTGTGAAGCTCAATCGGGCCCTTCTGGCGCTGCTCAACAAACAGCCCGACTCCGCGCCGGTAGGGAAGTGATCAGGTGGTGATCCCTACAGATACAGACTCTGGGCAAAGTTTGCGTGCGCTGCCCCTTCGATCTCAAGCCCGTTTGACCTTGCTGCTGATCATCACGGCGATCCTTCTGCTGGGGCTGTTTATTCGTCTATGGGATCTGAACCGTGAGAGCTTCTGGGCGGATGAAGGCTGGACGATGCTCCTCGCTCAGGGCCCGACTCTGGGCGAGGTTGTCCGCACCATGGCCGCCGATCAACATCCTCCCCTGTATTTTATGATGCTGCGTCCGTGGATGGATGTTTTTGGCGACAGTGAGATCATGATCCGCCTATTCTCGACCTTCCTCTCGGTAATCGGGATCGGGGCGGTGTATCGACTGGCTGCGGATCAGTTTGGGGTGGGGTCAGGCTTGGCGGCAGCGCTGCTGCTGGCCCTCATGGACAATGATATTATGCTCGCCCGCGAGGCCCGCCATTATGCCCAAATGGCCGCATTCGCAGCGCTCTCCTCGTTGTTTTATTTACGTTACCTGCGCCGGCCCGGCCGCGCCAATGGAATCGCATGGCTCCTCAGTTCGTTGGGGTTAATGTACACCCACTATTTAGGGGCGCTGCTGCTGGCAGTACAGACAGTCCATATCCTGTTCTCAGCCCGCCCGCTGCGCCGCACCCTTGATATGTTCTTTCGACTTGGTTTGATCGGGGTGGGGTGGCTGCCATGGGCGCTGGTGTTCCTCAATCAAAGTTTGGTGCGTTACAATCAGCCTCGCCTGTTTCAATCGACTTTGCCCAACACCCCAGAGACCTTCGCCATCGTGCGCGGTGATCTGATCGGCTCCCACTATGCCTTCACTTTTGGCTTGATGCTTTTGGGGCTGGTGTATATCGGCTATCGCGGGGGTGCGGCTCAGGTAAGGCTGCGTCCACTACGCCCCACAGCCTATCTGGCTCTGTGGGTGATCGTGCCCGTGGCCACAATCATCCTGCTCAACCCCCGGTTTCCCATCCTGACTACCCGCAACTTCTTGATCGTGACTCCGGGGATCGTCCTCCTGATCGGGCATGGCTTGATGAATCTGGATCGCACCGCCCGCACTTTTGCCCTCATGGTATTGGTAGTGCTGGGGTTGTTCACCGTAGATGCTTATCACCTCAAACCCCCGTGGCGGGAAGTTTCCCAAGATATACTCCAACTCCGTGAGAGTGATGAGCCGATCCTGATGGAAGTGTGGGTGGACGATATGGCCCTGCGGTATCACCTCGGGCGCGATCTAGGGGTCAAACCAGCTAACCTTCCCCTGATCTCGATGTGGGAATGGCGCGAGCAGTATGGGGAAGCATTCTTCCCGACCCTTCTTGAGTATCTGCGCGATAAACCAAGCCTGTGGTTGGTCTATTGGGGCAAAAACGAGGGTGGGCTGCTGGAATTTTTACCCACTCATGGTTATGTACGGGTTTTGGAGCAGATCGAACATCACCGCGAGGAGCAGATTTTTATCTGGCGCTACGAGCGTCCTCCAGCCGAAGCCGAGACGGTCGCCCAGTTTTCGAGCGTCCTGAAACTTCGCCGTGCTGTGCCTGCGGCGTCGGAACGCTCACCGGGACAGCCGCTGCGGGTCAATCTGCTGTGGGAGGTCCTTCAACCCATCCCGGTTGACCTGAGTGTCTCGGTTTTTCTCTTGGATTCGACGGGCGCGCCTGCGGGTAATGATGATCACCCACCGCTTTCGGGCAATACTTCCACATGGAGTGTTGGCGGTTTTTATTTTGACAGCCACAGCCTCACCGCCCCGGCCACCCCCGGAACTTATCAGATAGGGGTGAAGGTTTACTGGTACGCCGATCCGCAACCGCTGCCGGTCAATGGGCAAGATCAGATGATCATCGGCTCCCTGACGGTGCGTTAGCCCCTCAGCCTTTCATCAGGGGCAAAGCGCGAATCTGAGCAAGGATCGCCTCAAGCTGAACAAAACTAACCCCCGAATCAACCCATAGATTCACCAGTCGTGAGGCCAATTCAGGGCTTTGGTACGCAGGTTGAGGGTCGTAGATCGCGCTGAGGGAGGGATACGGGCGTGACCCCGGAAGTCCCGCTGCCTGTAACCGTCGGTGTATCCATGCGGCCGCGGCCCGGCTTGGGGCCAAAAAAGGATAACGCCAGATCGCATCACCGGGGTACAGAGTCGGTAAATCCAGCCCCAAGTGCGGGTCTTCTAGCAGGGATTGGGAGAGATAACGGGCTTTGCGGTTTCGGGCTTCGACCTCCTCCGAGAGCCGTTCCCAGCCGGCGCGGATCGCTGCGATGTTTGCCGGATCAGCCTCAAAGTCCTTCAGCAAACGGTGACGCTGCGCTTCTAACTGGGGGCGGACACCAGCATATACCCCTGTTTGATATGGCTCCCCTGCCTTTTCTAGAGAGACCCGCTGGATCAGTGCCCATAAATTGGAATCATCCGTGAGGACTGCCCCGCCAAAACCGGGGATCATCTTGGTGGGATGGAAACTAAGGACACTGATTGACCCCAAACAGCCCACAGAACGCCCATGCATGGAACCGCCAAGCCCCTGCACCGCATCCTCAATGATGGGCACCTCGACTTCAGGCGGAGGAGTCACACAGCCAAACACATGGGCAGCGATCACGGCGCGGGTATCCGGGCCCAGAACCCGGCCCACCGAGTGCGAGTCAGGGTTAAAGCGATCAGCATTCACATCCGCAAATACTGGGCGCAAGCCTGCCAGTAAAACCGCCTCCAAGACGGAGACACAGATCAAGTCAGGCAGGATGGCCGATCCGGGCCCATCGCCCAAAACAAGGGCCCTCAGGGCCACATAAAGGGCGCTTGTGCCTCGCCCCACCAAACGCACATAACGCCGTCCGGTGCGATCCGCGATCAGGGTTTTAAGGCCCTCAAGGGCAGTATTTGGCGTTGCAATCAAAGGGAATGATGCCCACTCTGGTATTCTCGAAACTCTATCGGTATAGTATGCCTGTTCCTGCCTGTGAAAGGTAACGCGAAGATGCAAACCCAACCTCAACGGTTGTACCGTTTTTTGGATTTTGTGACTGCCGCCTTTGTGGGGGTGCTGATCATCAGCAACATCGCCTCTACCAAAGTGGTGATGGTCGGCTCATTGACGTTTGATGGCGGCACGATCTTATTTCCCCTCGCCTATATCTTTGGGGATGTCCTGACGGAAGTGTACGGTTATAAACGGGCCCGTCGGGTGATCTGGACGGGGTTTTTATGGATCGGGGTCACGGCACTCACCCTTGCGATTGTGGGAGCACTGCCTGCCGAACCCGGCTGGAACCTAATCGAAGGGGTTTCCAACTTCACCAAACAGGACAGTTTTAACCTGATTCTAGGACAGACTCCGCGAATTGTGTTGGGCAGTCTGATCGCCTATTTTGCCGGGGAGTTCACCAATTCCTTCATCCTTGCCAAACTGAAGATCGTGACCAAGGGCAAGGCGCTCTGGTCACGCACGATCAGTTCAACCCTTGTGGGGCAGGTGGTGGACACCTCCGTCTTTTTATTGGTAGCCTTCCTCGGCGTTCTGCCCAATGATGTTTTGTGGGCGGTGTTCGTCTCGAACTACGTTTTTAAGGTTGGGGTGGAGATTTTGTTTACCCCGGTCACCTATGCGGTGGTGAACGCCCTGAAACGCGCTGAAAATGAGGACTTTTACGACTATAACACCAACTTCAGCCCTTTTGCCCTGCGCTGAGAATCTGTCTGAAAAGACGGTAAACCCCCAACCCTCTAGCCCCCTTCTCCCTCGTTATGCGGCTGAGGGGGTGACACTGAATTTCGGGGTGGGATGATAGCCCTCACCCCCGGCCCCTCTCCTAGCCGCGACGCGGCGGTCGGGAGAGGGGTGAAAAACTTACGGGGGGTGTCCCTCACATCCCCCAAACGAGGGAGTTTGAGGGCAAACTTACTGTCGCCCCTCAGCCCCTCCACGATGCAGGGGGGCAGAACCGGCCTCAGGCTTTTTGTTTTTTGGGTTCCACCGCTTTTTTGGTCTCCACGACAGCTTCAACGGGGGCTGCCTCTTCCGGTGGGGCGAAAAATTGGGTATAGACCGAATCGTAAATTTCCCAGCCATTTAGACCCGTCGTCTGGCTTTTGACCAGATACAGATCATTACGGAAGCTCCAATTAAAATCCGCCTCAACGGCTGCGCTTGCTATTTGGGCCGCATGGATCGCCGAGCCAATGGCATAGCGCGGTTTGGGCAGATCGGGATCATCCACAAACTGGGTGCTGCTCACATAGGACTTGCTGAGGTAAACCCAAGCGCGCAGCAGTTCAAGCAGGCGATTCTCCTGTGCGGTGGTGAGTCCCTGTGCAAACTCTGCCAGCAGTTTTTTACCTTCAACCATGCCTAACCACACCCGAATATACTCTTCGCGCAGGCGGGCAGGGTTGATCCCTACTGCGTGGGCTTCTTCCCGGTAAATATCGTTAATCTCATTGGAAAGGTTATCAAGGGCCCGAAGCAGGCAGCTTTTCCATGCATCATGCCCTGAGACCCACTGCCGGATACTGTGCCGCTCATTGCGTGAGGAGAATGGTTTGACCTCAATGAAATCACGGGGAGGGGTCATCCCCAAATACTCGTTGAGGGTCACATTGGTATAACCGATAGCGGGAGCCTCGTGCTCAATCAACCAGTGAAGGAAACGTTCTTCCCCTAGGTGATGGTGCCCAAAAGTCTCACCGTCGGTGGCGACCAAAATCAACGCCCCTTTGCTAAGACGCCGTCCCGCCAGTTTGTTTCGGGCCCAATGCCCCGCACCGCCAACTGCATGAATGTTAAAGGCGAGATCATTAGAAAGCTCATCGTTGCGCACAAAAACTGCCAATTTGCGCCCATTTTGGAGATCAACCCAATAAGGACCTGCACCCTCAATAGGCCCCCGTGTTTGCCCTTGGGCCAAAATGGTGAACCGATAACCAAGAGACTCCACCACTTGAAGGGTTTCAATATCCACGGCCATTTCAGGCAGCCACACCCCCTGAGGGTCGTGCCCAAAATGACTCTGGAAGGCGACTTTGCCCCAGTATAAATCGGTACGTTTATCAGCCCGCTTGCGGATCGGCAGCAGGACATCATTGAAGGGATTTGCGATGGCATTGCCAACGCGCTTGCGCTGCTGGTGCAGGCGATCTGCGGCGACGATCCGCTGATGGGTCTCTGGGGCGCGTTTTCTGAGCCATGCCATAAGGGCCTCGCCCACATCAAAACTGATGCGATCAAAGTTGCCCATCTCTGCATTGGGGCGATAGGACTCAGCGGTGATGCGTTCATTCCAGTTGCGGTATTTGTCGGCGTCAGGCTCTATCCCAATCTCACCAGTGATTGGGTTGCCACGGGGTGGTTGGAAAAAGTGGCTGTGAACACAAAAATATTGATATGGTCGTGGTGGCACGATTTCCCCCTCAATACTATTTAATTCCAATTGTACAGGTTTGCACGTTAACTCCCAATGAGCGCTTGACACAAATCGCTAAAAGGAATGAGGGTGTTATTGTGAAGGGTGGGTAAAGATGAGAACTTTGGGTGAAAAGTACTCCATGATGTGTGTTTGATTCCCTTACCCTTCGCAGTTTTACCACAGGACTGCCCTCCCACCTTTGATCTCGCGGTCTCTCCAAGATTGCGGTACTCTGGTACGATCATTCACCATGGGCAAACTTCAATGCCAACATCGTTAGGCGCAAGATCAAGGGCTTGTGTATGGATTTTAGGATAAACGCCTCGCAGCGACTCTCTCGAACCGTTCGTGCTTTGGTGTGGGTGGTGGCCCTAAGCCTGATCACTGGACTCGCCCCATGGATGACCCTAGATAGGGCTGTCATCCGGGCCCAAGATAGCCTTCAGGCATCCACCATCGTTGCCACCAGCTTGCGGGTGGGGGCAGGACGAGATTACGCCATTATCATGACTCTGCCTGAAAAAACCGCACTCATCCTTGAAGCCCGTGATGACGAAGCCCAGTGGGTGTTGGTTCACACCCTCACCCAGCCCTCACAGCGCGGCTGGATTCAAATAGAGGGCATCACCCCCGACCATAAACCCGAAGCAGCCTCACTGGCCGTCTCTTCTGAGTTGGTGATCACCTCAGCCCCACCCAATGCATTCGCTCGTTACGCCGCACAGATCACCCCGGAGAATGAGTCCCTGCTGCGCAGTTTGGTAGAACAAGGCAGAGCCAATGGCCTCAATCCGACCTTTTTCACCAAGGTTGGTGATTGTAATGTGGGTGAAGATTGGTTCTTGGACTTTTACAAAAACGGGCGTGGGTTCAATCTGGGCATCCACACCCGCCTTCAACGGGTGCTGGATTACTACGCCGTTGATTCGTTTCTGCCCAAAAGTGAAGCCCAAGAAGGCGGCTTCAGCACTGCCAATATTCTTGATCCCACATGGGCCGATCCGGCAGTATGCACCAGCAGCGAATCGCCCCTTGCCTGTGAGCTTCGGGTCAGTCGTCCCGCCTTGGTGATCATTCAGGTGGGATTCATTGACGCCACACACGGCGTTGGGGTCACCCAATACACCAAAAACCTCAACCTGATCGTGGATCAGGTGATGGAGACCGGGGCGATTCCGATCCTTGCCACCAATCCCGTCAACTTGAATGTGGCCGATCACGCCCGCGCCCTCAATAACAGCATTCGGGTCACTGCTCAAAAACGTGGACTGCCCCTCATCGATCTGGCAACAGCCGTTGATCTGCTGCCCAACCACGGCATGACCCGTGACGGCAAACATCTCAACCCTGCCGATTACTTTGTGCGGGCCGACTTCCGCCAGTTTATGGATGGTCTGACGATCTGGAACTACTTGGCCATGGAATCGCTTTATAACATGCTGCCTCTGCTTGAAAGCGCACCCTAGAGCGGTTTTCAAGACAGTGGAGCTATTTGAGAAGTGGGTAGCGCGAAGTTTGCCCTCACCCCTCTTTCCCCTCTCCCGACCGCCGCTTCGCGGCTAGGAGAGGGGAGGAAAACCATTGGTGGGGGCGTCCCCCACAATCCCCAATCTGTCGTGTTTTCCAACGTTAACCCCCCAAAAAACCGGCAACACCATATCCATTTGATGAACCGATTTGGCCCCACGACGCGCTATCAATCGTTCCAAGTGGGGACGATGATTCCGAATGTGATGAGGGACAATGTTGCCGAACAGGACACAATCGGGGAGTCTGAGTGGTTTACCCCTCACAAATCGGATTCCCCCTTCTCCCGCGTGCAGGAGAAGGGGGCTAGGGGGTTGAGGGGTTCTTGGCACCCCCCCCTTAAAACCTACCCCTGACAGGCCGGGGGTGAGGGCAACTGCGTAACTCCTAACCCATTCAAGAACACCCTCGCCAAAGGTGTTTTTGAATAACCGGGAACTTTTCTGAGAAGTCCCGCGTCTTAAACCCAGAAGGCATTCTTTTGAGGAGCATAAACCTATGTTCTGGGGAAAACTGTTTGCGGCTCTAACCTCTTTGGCAATTCTGGGATCCATGACTCAGGGGGGAACTCCGGCAGGTGGCGGGCCTGCTCAAAACTCCCAGTTTGGGTTGTATATCCGGTCGCACCGTGTCAGTGTGACCATTCAGAATCAACTTGCGACCACCAAAATTGAGCAGGTGTTTGTGAACGAAGGCAGCGCCCCGGCGGAAGGCACGTACCTGTTCCCCCTGCCCGAAGGCGCAGCGGTGAGCGATCTCACCCTGTACATTGACGGACAGCCTATCAAAGGCAAAA
The DNA here is from genome assembly GCA_014879835.1 of Anaerolinea sp. GTDB lineage: Bacteria > Chloroflexota > Anaerolineae > Aggregatilineales > UBA2796 > UBA2796. The sequence continues at coordinate 17,927 of JACSRJ010000221.1, read as the reverse complement.
TATTGGACGCCGATCAGGCCAAACAAATCTACACCGAGATTGTGCGTCAAATGCGCGATCCGGTGCTGCTCCAGTATGTGGGACGAAGCGCGATCCAAGCCAACATCTTCCCCATCCCGGCCCGCAGCGAGCGCAAGATCGAGATCACCTACAGCCACATTGCCCCGGCTGATAATGGGCTGATCCATTACACCTACCCACTGCGTGCTGATTACGCCAGCCGTCTTCCGGTGCGGGAGGTGTCCGTTTCCCTGAGTGTCGAGTCCGATGCGACCATTGGCACCGTCTATTCACCCAACCCGCTGGTGGGCATCAACCGCACTGGTGATCGCAGCTTCCGGGCAGGCATGGAAGCCTACAATTACCGAGCCACGGATGACTTCACGGTGTACTACAGCGTGGCCAACAACGAGATCAGCGCTAATCTACTGACCTACCGGGCGAGCGCCAATGAAGAAGGTTTCTTCCTACTTCTTGTGACCCCACCGACCAAGGTGGACAGCAGCAAGATCATCCCCAAAGACGTGACCATCGTCCTTGATCAATCGGGTTCGATGTCAGGGGTCAAGTGGGATCAGGCAAAGGCCGCGGTTGCCTATGTCCTGAAGCGTCTCAACGCCGAAGATCGATTTAACGCGGTGGTGTTTAGCTCTGGTTATCGGTTGTACGCTAAAACGCCCCAACCACCCTCTGACGCCGAAAATGCGATCAAGTGGATCAATGGGTTGGAGGCAAACGGGGGTACCGACATTAATGCAGCCCTGACGTCTGCCCTTGAATCTGCCGACACTCAGCGCCAAACCGTGATCCTGTTCCTGACGGACGGCTTACCCACCGAAGGTGTGACCGACTCCAAGATGATCTTGGAGAATTTCCGTCGGTTAGCGCCACCCAACGTGCGCCTGTTCAGCTTTGGGGTGGGCGACGATGTGGACACCTTCCTACTGGACTCACTCTCCAGTAATTATGGTGGTACAAGTGCTTATGTACGCCCCAATGAGGACATCGAAAATAAAGTCTCCAGCGTCTATAACAAGATCACCTCACCCGTGCTGAATGCCCTCAAACTGGACTATGACGGGGTGATCTTAGAGGAAATGCTTCCGGGTGCGCCCCTACCCGATCTGTTTGCGGGCTCGCAGTTGGTGATCAGCGGCCGTTATCGGGATGGGGGGAATGGCACGATTACCCTCACGGGCGATCTCAATGGCACACCCCAGACCTTCACCTACCGCGATCTGAACTTCCCGATCAATTCCGGCGGTCAGCCCTTTGTGGCTCGGTTGTGGGCCCAGCGCAAGATCGGCGCACTGCTCAACCAGATTCGCCTGAACGGGGAGACCAAAGAATTGGTCGATAGTGTGGTCGCGCTGAGCATCCGCTTTGGAATCATCACGCCCTACACCTCGTACCTGATTCAAGAGGACGACATCGCCCGGCGCATGGAAGATCGGGATCGCGGCGGTGGTGATGTGACTGTCCCCAGCACGCCCATGCCGATGCACATGATGACCGCAACCGCAGCGCCCAGTCAAGCGCCGGTAGTTTCGGGCGCGGGTGCCGTTGAACGCGCTGACAAGAGCAACGAACTGGCAGCGGGCGACAAAGTGATGGTACAACCCACTGCTGAAGGTTATGTGGGCAAAACTGAGGTTGGCGAAGACGAGGGCAAAGGCAGCGCTTTCGCCGGTGAAGTGATCAAGAACATTCGGGATCGGGCCTTTGTGCTGCGTAACGGGGTGTGGGTCGATACCCAATACACCTCTGCCGAGATGGAGAAGGTGGAGATCAAGTTCCTCAGTGATGAGTACTTCGCCTTGATCGAGGCCCACCCAGAGATCGCGGAGTTTCTCGCGTTGGGTGATCATGTGCTGGTGGTCATCGAAGGCAAAGCCTACGAGATCATGCCGGAGTAACCCATCGTCCGATCAATCGTTTGATCGTGGATGCCCTCAGCCCACCCCGGCTGAGGGCTGGCGCGGGGGCTGGTGAAGCTCCCGCTTTTTATTTCCCCGCGTAATAGGTACAATGTCCTCCCGTTCAAGAGGACATTCAATTCATGATCCCTGACACATTTCCTGAACGACTTGAGACTCCTCGTTTTGTGGTGCGCGCCTACCGGGTAGGCGATGAAGGGCTTCTCAATCGATCTGTCAACCGTTCCTATGAGCATCTACACCCTTGGATGCCTTGGGCAAAACCCGATACTTCGCTTGAGGAAAGCGCTCAGGTGGTGCGCCGCTTTGCGGCCCAATGGTTGCTCCGTCAGGAATTCATCCTCGGCATCTTCGCCCCCGATGAATCTGAACAATGGGGCGGCACAGGCTTCATGCTGCGGGGGGCAACCCCTCTAGAATGGCGCAGCACCGAGATCGGGATGTGGATCAGCGCAGAAAAATCGGGACAGGGGTTAGGAACGGCTGTCCTTAAAGCGCTTTTGCGGTGGGGCTTTACGGACTGGGGTTGGGAACGCATGGAGTGGTTCTGTGATGCCCGCAACCATGCCAGCGCCCGCACGGCAAGCAGAGCAGGGATGCAGCGCGAAGCCTGTTTACGGGGAAACTGTATTGATCATCTGGGCTACCGCCGCGACACCCTGATCTTTGGGATGCTGCGGAGCGATTGGCTCGGCTCCCCTCAAGACTGACCAACAACGCACAAGGAAGCAAATTCGATTATGGTTGCTGCGACTAAAAAACTCACGGTAGGGGTCATTTTTGGAAGCCGTTCGGTCGAACACGATGTATCGGTGGTCACCGGGCAGCAGATCATTCGGGCCCTCAACCCCGCCCGTTATGAGATTGTGCCTATTTACATCACCCGTGCTGGCAAATGGCTCACCGGAGCGCCGCTGGGGGATATTAAAACCTTTCAGAATGCCAATGTTGAAGAGTTAATGGGCATTAAGGAAGGTATCGTTTCACCCAGCACCCAACCGCAGGGTTTGATCGCGCCGCCCCTCGCGGGGTATCTCTCACGCAACAGTCTCAAGAAGATCGATGTCCTGTTCCCTGCCATTCACGGCTCACATGGGGAAGATGGGACTCTTCAAGGGTTGTTTGAGCTGGCCGACATTCCTTATGTGGGCTGTGGGGTGATGGCCTCCGCAGTGGCCAACGATAAGATCACCGCCAAAGCCGTCTTTAAGAGTTACGGAATCCCCGTTTTGGAGCATTTTTTGGTGCGCCGCTCGGAGTGGAAAGCCAACCGGGGAGAAGTGCTGGATCTGCTTGATGATGTGGGTTATCCCCTCTTTGTGAAGCCCTCGACCCTCGGCTCCTCTATCGGCATCGGACGCCCTACAGATCGTAATGCGGCGGCGGCGGCCCTTGATGTGGCCCTCAATTTGGATCGGCGGGTGATGATCGAACATGCGCTGGAAGGTGCCATCGAGGTCAACTGCGCTCTGATGGGCAACGATGAACCCCGCGCTTCCGTACTAGAGCAGCCGATCTCCTTTGAGGAGTTCCTCAGCTACGATGATAAATACATGCGCGGCGGTGCTTCCAAAGGGATGAAGGGCGCAGAGCGCAAGATCCCTGCACCCATTGGGGCCGAACTGACCGCACAGGTCAAAGCGCTGGCGGTGGAGGCTTTTAAGTCCATTGATGGGCGGGGTACTGCCCGTGCCGACTTCCTGATCAAGGATGGCGAACCTTACCTGAACGAGATCAACACCATGCCCGGATCGCTGGCCTTCTACTTGTGGCAGGCGGAAGGCATGTCCCCATCGCAGGTGGTGGATGAACTGATCCGTCTGGCGCTGGAGGCCCATGCCGAAAAACGCCGTACCCTGTACGACTATAAATCGGGGCTTTTGGCGCAGGCCTCCGCAAGGGGACTGAAGGGCGTGAAGGGCTTCAAAAAGTAACCCACATTAGGACAGAACAAACGGGCGCGCTGATTCTGTCCAGCGCGCCTGCTGATCTGATCAGGTGGGCACGGACTCATTGTTAGAGACGATCTGCGGGGCTGCCTTGTAAAAGTTGATCTGCCCGCACTCTCTGGGCAGATCGGGAATCTCTCCCCGCAGCTTTTGGAGGATGATCCGGCTCATGTGGATCAAATGACTTGGTGCGGCAGCACCCGCCTGCTGGGCAGTCTGACGCTCAATAAGCGCCTCCAGCAGGGGAATATCAGCCTCCGTGAACGCCTCGCATAGACCATACACCATATTGGCAAGGGTTTGCTCGTCGCTTTCGACTTCCAACCGATGGCGCATCACCGCACCCACATCAGGCTGCCCTACATCATAAGAGCGCAAGACCACGGCCACACAGCGCCGTATATGGGGATCAGGATCGGACAGCCATTTCAGCAAATACCCCTTGGCCGAGGCATGAGGGTACTGGGGGAGTCTGCACAATATTTTCAATTTCGCTTCAGGGTTTGGCTCATCCCGAATGGCGGTTACGACCGCTGGCCCCACACGCGCATCAGAGGTACAGTACATCAGCAAAACCCAAGCCACGTTATGGCGAATCTTGGCGGAGCGATGTTGGAGCATGGGCAGAAGGTGATCGGCTGCTTTACCCTTCAATAACTCCCCAAGGGCACGCGCCGCATCGGCGGGCAGATCAAAATCATCACCGTGCAGAATCTCTAGCAGCCGCTGCGCCGCACGGGTATCACCAAGGCTGGCGAGGTGGCGGATGGCGCAAGTCTGCACTGTATGATCGGGATCCTCCAAAGCCCGACTGAACACCTCAAAAGATTCCGGGGCCTTGAGGACTCCCAACAGCCACAAAACCCGTCTGCGGGCTTCGGGCTTGGGGTGTTCCAGTGCTTTGATCAGGTAAGGCACACCCGGCAGCCCAAAACTGGTCACCCACTTCTCGATGCTGCGCTCAAAACTGCACGAATGCGGCCTTTTAAGCACGTGGGGGAGGGCTTCAAGGGCGCGTGGATCACCGATCTTACTCATGGTGCGCATCGCGGCCCGAACCACCGTGAGGGTTTTATCCCTTGTGGCTTCGATCAAGGCTGGCAGGGTGCGTTCATCCTGACGAAAGCTTTTGTATTTGCCCAACACCTTAAGCGCATCGCGGCGCACCTTCAGGTTGGGGTCTTTCAGCGCACCCAAAACTTCCGCAAGGGGAACCGGGGGAAGACGTCCGGGCATTGGCGGCGATCCTTCCTCATGCGAACGGATTTTCTAGATTTTAGAACAAATCCAAGCGCCTGTAAATCACTCAGGGACGCAAACACTGCTTTACGAAGCCCATGCCCCGGTAGATGAAGCCTGTATAGGCCTGCACCAAAACCGCGCCTGCATCAAGTTTTTGCTGAAGATCAGTATGGTTGAAGATTCCTCCCACCCCAATGATCCCTAGTTTGTCGCCTATCCGATCCCGAATGTAACGGATGATCACCGTGGAACGTTCTCGTAGGGGCAGCCCGCTCAAACCGCCATTTTCGCTCTGTGCAGGGCTGTGCAGTCCCTCCCGGCTGAGGGTGGTATTGGTGGCCACAATCCCCGCGATCTGGTGCTGAAGGGCCAGATCAAGGATGGTATCGATCTCCGCCCACGTCAGATCAGGGGCGATCTTGATCAGCAGTGGTTTGGGGCTGAGCCTTTTCATGGTTGACTGCACTGCCCCCAACAGCTCCGAGAGGTAGGCAGGGGTTTGCAGGCGGCGCAGTTCCGGGGTGTTGGGTGAACTGATGTTGAGGGTGAAAAAATCCCCATAGGGGTGAAGGGTGTTGAGGACTTCACAGTAATCCTCCGCCGCACGCTCAAGGGCAGTCTCTTTATTTTTGCCCAAACTGACCGCAACCGGGATCAGGCGGGGGGTGCGCTCAAGGTGGGCCCGTGCCGCCGCCGCCCCATCCCCCGGAAAGCCCATCCGGTTGATCAAGGCCTGATCTTCGGGCAGGCGAAAGACCCGAGGGCGGGGGTTACCCGGCTGTGGGCGCGGGGTGATGGTGCCTATCTCCACATGTCCAAAGCCGAGTGCAGCCAACCCCGGCAGACATTCAGCCCGCTTGTCGAATCCCCCGGCCAAACCGAGGACATGCGGGAACTTGATCCCCCACACCTCCACCACCTGCCGGGGATCAGGGCGCGGGGCAAAGAGCCGTCGAAGCACAGCCCTCCCTGCCGCCGAAGCGCCCATCACCCGCAGAAAATCCACCGCCAGTGTGTGGGCCCTTTCGGGGTCAAGGTGAACCAGCACCCGGCGGTAAAAAAAGGGGTACATAAACTAGCGCGCCTGTGTTGAGTGGACTGTTAGGGCTTTACCGGTCGGTTCGCGGCGATAAACCCGCCGGGGCTGGTGTAATCCCGTTTGATCCGGTTCACATCCAGCCACGGCCAATCCCCCGGCGCGGTCTCCAAAATGCGCGAAGGGCTGATGTCAAAGTGGATGTGGGGCGCATTCTTAAAGACCCCATAGGCGTCACCAATGTTGGCGATGTGCTGTCCCCGTATCACCCGATCCCCCGCTTTGACCTGCATGTTATCAACATGTCCATAGCGGCTGTAAACCACTTGCCCCGTAGAGACGAGAGGATCATGACGGATGATGATCACATTGCCCCAACTGCCCCAGTTGGGCGCTTTGCCCTCACGTTTGGCGCTCACCACTGTGCCATTGGCCACCGCATAAAGCTGTTGGCCTAAGGTTTTACCCCGTCGATTGACCAGATCATCACCGGTGTGGAGAGATTCTCGCCCCAAAAGGGAATACCGTTGGTTGTATCCCAGCGTTAAAAGCCAACTGGTCGGGTAAGCGCTGTTGGTGATCTGCTCACGCTCATCGGCAGTGCCCACCGGGGCATCAAAACCATCTGACATAAAACGCACCGGGCGCTGCCAGCCTAAAACCTGCCGCCAGCGGATGGCATCAAAGACGATCTCGCGTCCGGCCTCCCCCGTGAGATCATTGAGGAATACCACCCCCGCGTTGGGGTTGGCAGCGTCAAATTGATAGATACCCAAATTTACCCAAAGCGAGTCCATCTTTTCTTGGGGTACAGCCGCTTCCAGATCGATGGTTTGACCCACAATACCATTGATCTTGTAGCGGGCGTTAAGGGTGGAGGCATGACGCGAAGGGGTAAAGGCGGAGACTTCCCAAAAGCCGCTGGTAGGCAGACGCGGCTCCCAGCGCACCCACACATTGCTGTTAAAGCGGTCGGTGGTAAAGTAGCGACTTGTCCAGCCTTCTTCGTTCTCAAAACTGCGCAAGGGGCTGGGGGTTCCATCATAAGTACCTTCGCGGTAGCCCCCGTCGCCGGGTTTGACGATCACTTCTGCGCCATAACGCCCCACCCCAACAGGTTTGGTTTCGTCGCCACCGGGCACGGTTCCATCAATGTTGACATTGACCGGGGGAAACAGGGCCTTGTTCAGGGTTCCAAAGCGGAACCAGCTTAGCCCTGTCGCTTTGTAAGTATCAAGGGCGATCAAACGCGCCCGTTCCATGCCTTCAGCGGTGATCTTGTTGCCCCGTCCCTGAAAGCCCTGCAAGACGGGGATCATAGGCAGTCCATAACCAGCCCAACGCCCATAGGCCTGCTGCAAGCCTGCATCCGGGGTGAGTCCAAATTCCGCCCAATAGACTTGGGGATGAATGCTGTTCAAAAAAGGACGCCATTCTTCAGGGAAGATTCCAGCATAGTGCCACGGACGGGGATCAACACTCATGCCGATATGAAAAGCCGCTGGCAGTCCGCCCCGCAGTCGAAGCAGAAACGGACGTACCGCAGTACGCCCCCCCGCAAAGTAGCCTTCAAATGGCTCCACATCAAGGATCAGTGATTTGACGCCGGGGCGCATACATGCCTGAATCAAAAAATCGGCTTCGGCGGCAGGGTTAGTGCCCTTGGGGATTGCCCACGCATGAAACTCCAGTCCGGCGCGGGCCAATTTGCTCACCCAGCGGTCAATATCAGCCGGGCCGCGCACTGCCAGATCGGGTTTGGGATCACCTGTGCCAATGTTGCCCATCCATTCGCTGCCCTCACCGATCTTCACAAAAACTGCATCCACAGCCGGGGCAAAATTGCGGATCGTGTCGATCACTTGGTCAATGGTATCTTCACCAACGGTTTGGCCATGCACATACCAGACCGCAACTTTTCCATCATAAGGGGTGGGCATTCACAACTCTCCCTGCACAGTAATGGTTCACCTCACCTAACTATACCGTGAGTTTGATAATTGTGCGGCATCCCTGATGGGCAGACTGGAGGAATCGTATCGCCCCTCCATTGGGGGGATAAAGGTGTTTTTTTGAGGGGGCAAGTCACAGTGACCCGCAAATTTACGAATTTCGCAAGCATCTTCAACGAATTTCTTGCGTAGAATTGGGGGTGAGTCTACGATTAGTCAAAGGTAACCTTTTCAACACTTAGGCTTGCCTATGCATCCTTGGTTTGAGCAGTTTTTCACCGCCCTTCGCAGCATCGAAAGCGCCGAAGAATCTGCCGCAGTGCGATCAACACTGCTCAGTGCTTTGGAATGGTTGTTGGAGAGTGGTGCAAAAATATCCATTTTGACCAATGTCCGCCAGCAGAATAAAAACCCGCTCACACGGGAAGCGGTGGTTTCGGGAAAGCCTCAGTCCAGTTCCGATTCCCGTTCGCTGGCCTTCCCCTTGACCGTGGAAGATGAGAGCTATGGGGTGGTTTATGTCGAGACCACCGTTGCCCTCTCGCCTCAGGACTGTGCCTTGGCATGGTCTCTATGTAAGGCCGCAGGTTCGGCTCTGAATCGCCTTTCGTGGCCTGCTGATCCCAAGGTGTTTCGCCAGTTGGTTGAAAATGCCAATGTGGCCATTGATGTGGCCGCGCTCGATGGTCATATCACCTACGCCAATCTGGCCGCGGCGCAGTTGTACGGCTATGATACCCCCGCAGATTTGCTCAAAAAGTCTGTGAGCGACTTGTATTTTGAGGATGAAGAACAGCGGGTCGCCCATGACATTATCTCCCAATCGCGGACTCAGGAAGGCTGGACGGGAGATGTGCGCCACCAGACCTCCGACGGGGCGGTGCTGCCAGTGCGTTTGGCAGTCTTTGGGATTCGGGATCACTTTAACCGCCTCTCCAGTTATGGCGCGATTGCCCAAAATCTGGGTGAACAACAGCGGCTGCTGATCTCACTGCGGCAGCAAACGCAGCGCCTGCGGGCCGCGGCTCAGGTGGCCAAAGCCTCCATCTCTAAACTTGATCTGGAGTCGCTGCTGCTTCAGGTCGCATCAGTGACCCAAGACCTGTTTAATTTTGATCAGGTGGGGGTGATGCTGGTGGACGGCGATCACCTTACCGTGAAGATCATCTATACCAGTCAGGGTGTTCTACTTCCGCCTCAGTCCCAACTTCCGATCAATGAGACCAGCTTAAACGGATGGGTCACGTTACACGGACGCCCCACACTGGTGAATGACACCAGTCAGGACAGTCGTTATCAGACCCTCGAAGGGATGCCCGAAGCTGGCTCTGAATTGGTTGTGCCCTTACGTCTGGGTGAACGGGTGATCGGCACCCTCGACATCCAGAGCGCCGCGATCAATGCCTTTGAACACGACGATTTGGAGACGATGCAGACCATCGCCGATCAGATTGCTGGGGCGGTGGATAACGCCCGCCTGTTTGCGGCGGAACGCTTCCGAGTCAAACAGCTTGCGGCCCTCAACCGGATCAGCCAAATGTTGGTTGATGTCTATAATGTGGACGAGGTCTGGGACGATATTTATGAACAGATCGCGGGCTTGTTTAATGTCCTTACCTTTTTTGTGATCCGTTATGACCCTGAGACTGGCATCTGCCGCTTTATTTACCTTGTGGATAACGGTCAAGTGCTGCCGCCCCCAGTGCCTTTCCCTGTAGGAGGCCTAAGCGGTTTTGTGATCCGCCGTGGAGCCCCAGTTTTGATCGATGATCTGGATACCCAACGGGAGTATCTGCGCACGGTCAACGCGGAGCCTCTTTTGATCCCCGGAACGCGCCACGCCCGCGCCTTTATGGGCGCGCCTATGCGTGACCGGGACGGCTCCGTGATGGGTCTGATCAGTGTCCAGAGTGACGAACCCTCAGTCTTCACAGAGCGCGACGTAGAAATGCTTTCGACCATCGTCACACAGGTCTCGCTTGCCCTCGAAAATGTGCGCCTGATTGAAGAATTGAGTGAAGCGGCCGCACAGATTCAAATTCGGGCCCAACGCATCGAATCCCTGTATCAGATCGGCACCGTGCTTTCGGCCTCGCTGGATCGGGAACGAATCTTAACCGAAGCGGCCGAGCAGATTGTGAATCATTTTGAGGTGGATCACTGCGCCATCATGCTGGCCCGGGAGGATGGCATCTCAGAGATCGTGGCGGAGTACCCAGAGACCCCACTGGCGGGCTTTATGATGAACTTCACCCACGCACCCATTTTGGAGCACTTGCGTCGTGAGGATTATCTGAGCGCCCCGGATGTTCACCAAAGTTCCCTACTGCTGCCTTTTAAAGAGATGATCGATCAAGTGGGCATGAAGTCTGCGTTGGTGCTCAAGATGACTGCCAAAGGGCATTTGGTGGGTGCGGTGGTGCTGGATACTCAGCGCGATTACCGTACCTTCAGCGCCGAGGAAATTGAGACCGTGCGGGCTGCTGTCACCCAAGTGTCGCTGGCGGTGGATAATGCCGATTTGTACACCCAAGCCGTTGCAGCCAATGAAATGAAAAGCCAGTTCTTGGCCACCATGAGCCACGAACTGCGCACTCCTTTAAACGCCATCTTGGGTTATACCGAGATGATCATGAGTGGCACTTACGGCGCTCTCGCTGATAAACAGGCAGATCGGCTGCGGCGGGTCTACATCAACGCTCAGCACCTGCTTGAGCTGATCAACGATGTCCTTGATCTGGCCAAGATCGAGTCCGGGCGCTTGGTGCTGCACTGGGAACCCGTTGAAGTCCCCCCACTGATGACCAGAGTTCTGCACAATGTAGCGCCTCTGGCCGAGGGCAAACCGCTTGTGTTAGATTGGCAGATTCCCGCTGATCTGCCCATCCTTTCAGCGGACTCGATACGGTTACGGCAGGTACTGGTCAATCTTGCCAGTAACGCCATCAAATTCACCCGTGAAGGCAGAATCACGGTTTGGGTGGTGATCGCTCATTTTGAGGAAGAGGAAGCTTTGATGCCCCTCCCCGAAGGGATCAGTGCGGCGGGGTTGGGAATCGCGGATGGTGAATATATGCTCTTTTTAGTGCGTGATACAGGGATCGGCATCGCCCCAGAGAACTTTGACCTAATTTTTGATGCTTTCCGACAGGTAGACAGCAGACCCATGCGCGAATATCAAGGGACAGGTTTGGGGTTGGCAATTTCGCGCCAATTGGTGGAACTGCACGGCGGGAAATTATGGGTTCACAGCGAGTTAGGCAAAGGTTCTACCTTTGTGGCTGCGCTGCCTTTAAAAAGAACGGAGATTAACCCATGAAGTGGGGGATATTGCTGCTGCAAACTGAAGATCAGGCGGGGGTGGCACAGGCCTTGATGACGGTTTTTCAGGGCGTGGGTCTTACGCCCTATGATCCCTTTCCGGGGGGGGCAGGCACCCCTATCAGTTTTAAAACCTTTCAGCGTCAGTTTGTAACCCCACCCCATGAGGGTTGGGTCAGGATCATGGGGGATGCAGCCATCAACTTTGGGACGGATTTTGGGCCCTCATTAAGCGGGGTGGGACCGCTGCTGCTTTTGGGTTTTGATTCTGAAAAAGCGGATATACTGGCCTTCAGCAGTGGTGAAGCTGCGCCCCTGAGCGCCTTTCTGAAACCGGATGCAACCCTCGAAAAACTCAATCAAGCACTTAACGGGACTTTACCCGACGGGCCCGCGCCGGGCAGCGCCCCACTCCCCGACGAACTGGCGGATTTTGCCCGCCAACACGGGGTAGAACCGGGCAAAGTTTCTGGGCTGATGAATCGCATGAGCGGCATTGTCTTTGGCAAACTCAATCGTCAATCCGGGGGAGAAGCGGGCCGGCTTCGGGAGCAAGCCGGTGCGCTTATGGGCAGCACCGGCCCAGACTGGAGCAGCAGTGGTGGCCGGCGCTTGAGCGCTGCGGCTGATCTTTTGACTCTGCCTTCGGCGTGGCGCACCCCTTCTTTTGAGAGTGTGCGCGATGCTTATCAGGTGGCACGGCGTCTCGAACGCAGCCCTCACGCCAGCCTCATGCCGGATGAACGTGCGGCTTATCAGGCGATTCCCCATGTGCTCGCTTATGTCCCAGTGTATGTGGGTAAATAGCGGCGGCTTAAGGACGCATTCCTACCACACGGGGAGTAGGCGTCACTTCAAAGGCCTCAGTCGGGGTGAGCGTCGGGGTTGGGCTTGACTGGCTGCCCTGCTGAGCCACCCGGACTGCCCGTACCCCCATCATCCGAGAGACGGGCAGCAGGGATACCCGAAGTACCCCGGCTGATTCATTGACGCTCACCTCTTCCACCCCTACAATGTCCCCACTGACTGCATCCCACAGTTCGACCCGATACAATCCACCGGGCATCCCGGCCACAAGCATCTCCGCGCTGATCGGGGTCGGGAGGGCGTTCACCGCGTTCTGCCAAACGTAATCACGATGCTGGATGAAGCCCAAAAAGATACCTTCTTGGTTATCGGCCAGACCAAGCCCACGCAGCCTTCCTCGAAAGTTCTCGATCTGGATCGAATCAAGTTGGAGATAATCCTCCCCGGTGTTATCCAACTCGATTAGATGTTCTCCCGCGCTGATCGGCACGATCAATGAGGTGCGGGTTGAACCGGGCACAAGGGCCATTTCCGCGGCTGGTTTGCCATCCACTGAGACGGTCAGCCGTGCGCTTGCGCGCTCCGAAATACGGGCGACTTGCACTGTGATCCGGGTATCTATGGGCAGGGAGACCAGATAACGGTGAGGGGCAGCATTTTGGATGTTAAAAACCTTACCGTACAAAAAGGCCGATGCCTGACTGATAGGCGGGCTGATCCCGTCAGGGGTGATACGAAAAATCATCTCCGGGGGGGTGGCGCTGTTTGCCTGAGGGTTAAAACCGCTGATCGTGAACGGCCCATAATTCACCGGATCATCACCCAAGAGGGCCACATTGATCGGACGCAGAGCGGCGCTTGCCCACGGGATGTCGCGGGTGAACTGGCGGATTGGGCTGATCACTTCCAGTCGATCATCAGGGAACAGGTAAGTCTCCCACCACCAACTGGCACCAGCCCCACCAGCGCCAGAGAATACCGATGCCCACATGGTCTCTTGCAAGTGTACCCCAAGGGGATCATCACGGGTTGGCTCAAACCATGGATTGAGCGAAAACTCGCTCAGCAGCCATGGGCGATCTGCCTGATCCACCAGAGGCGAAAGCAGCCCTAAGGTCTCCCCAACCTGATCGCCTGAAGGCTCCAAAGGGCGCTGATGATACAAACGGGTCTGATAAAAATCCAGCGCAGCCGAAGCTAAGATCGAAGCCCGTCCCAGATCGCGCACCCCAGCGGTGATCGGTCGGCGGTAAGGGTCTAATTCTCGGAGGGTGCTGGTCATGTCCAAAAGCCAATCCGCCCCCACCCCATTATCGGGATTCATCACCCGATCCAATTGATCGATCACTTCCCACGCAAAGATCGAGGTGCTGTACCCCCATCGGGACACGATATAACGAAGCCGATCCTTAAAGACTTTACGCCCTTCCGGGCTGGAGAAAAACTGGGTTGGGTTGGCGAAGTTCCCGCCACGCTGGACGTTATGGGGGTTATCAAGCCAATCCGCGTCTGCTTTGGGGCGTGCGGGGGTGGTCGGGATGTTGACCGGGGGAATCGCGTATTCTGACCATCCTTGATGCCAGACCAGCACAAGTTGAAGTTTTACCCCGGCTTTTTCCGCCATCTGGATCACCCGATCCAGCCGCCACGAATCCTCCTGAATTGAAGCCGGATCATCAACTGGTGAGCGCCAGCCTAAGCCAATGAACCACGGCACATCAACATACAATCGGGCAAAATTCCCGCCCGCCGCGGCCAATTTCTGAAGCCACACTTCATAACCAGCGGTATTGCGTGCGCCACTCCACGACCAGCCCAGATCAACACCCACTGGAAAGTATGACTGCCCACTGCTGGTCACAAAATAACGATCATTGGGGGCCACTTGCACAAAACCTTCACGGTCAGTGGCAAGGGTACGGAAGCGTCCCACCCCCAAGGATCGCACGCTGCCATCGCTGGTTTCGCGCAGGCTGTAAGTCCATTCGCCTGTCTCCGGGGGGCTAAAGCGCACTCGCCACTCGGCTTGCCCAGTGGGGTTGCTTTGCTCCACCAAACAGTCCTGTGTGCAGACCACCTCCTGAGGTTGTATCCAAAAGGCAGGGATGGTATATCGGCGTCCCGATGGGGCGATAAACTCAGCAACCACATCCGCAGTATGGGTTTCGGAATTGACCTTGACCGGAATCTCAAACATCCCATACTGCTCAGCCGTGGACATGTCTGGGGCAGCCGTGGCCGTAGCAGTCAGGGTAGGAGTCGCAGTGAGTAAGGTGAGCGCCGGTGCGATGGTCGGTTCTTGGGCAGCAGCACTGCCGTTCCCCGTCACAAACGCTCCGCCTAAGATGCAGGCTGCCAGAGCGCTCAAAAGAAGGGCACGTCGAAGGTTGTGCACGGACATGTATCCTTTATTCAGGAGATACGCCTATTCAGCAAAAATGGTCATGCGCTGATCAGCTTCATCGTAATGAACTTTGGCAAAAAAGAGGCGATCCAGCGCGGCTTCACCAAACAGGCGGGGTAACAAGATGGGCAGATCATCAACACAAGGCAATGCTTCAACCGCCTCTAGCGGAACCCAATACAGCTCACCTTCGTCACAGTCGCGCACCTCGCGGCTGAGGCTCTGACCGCTGAACACAAGGAGCATGATCCCCACATCCTGTTTGGCATCAATATGGCATATGCCCCGGAGGCGAAAATCACGCAGAGCAGAAGGCTTTAACCCGGTTTCTTCTTCGACCTCGCGTAGGGCCGCATGGAAAGGATCCTCACCGCGCTCGATATGCCCCCCAATGCCATTGTACAATCCGGGGAAAATGCGTTTGTGCATCCCGCGTTTCATCAATAACACCTCACCGTTGAAGGTGAGAAAACACAAGGTACGGGGGATAACCATCCACCGATCCTGCCCGATTCCCTGACCAGATGCGCTCATCGGAAGGCCTCATAACCCTAAAACGGGGGTTTTGCGTGCACCCCAAACTATGCTATTCTAACCTTATAGCTTTATGTGCTAAAGATGAGGAAACAACATGTCTGACCTGTACAAGAAGATTGTATCAGAGCGCAGTGGGTTAGAAAAAATCATTGCTAAAATCCCCGGCTTTCGCGGCTATAAAGAAATGAGTGCCCGTCGGGAGGCAGATAAACTAATCCGCGAACATGTGGTGCGCCTTCTCAAGGATCAAATGGCAAACCTCGTGAGCGTTGAAAAAAAGATGATCAACGCTGGCGGCTTAGCCTTGGTGGGCAAGGTCAAAAGTGCCAAGACCTCCTTCCAGACCTTCATTGATCGGGTGAACACCGCCGCCCCCGGTTATTCCGGGTTTTATGCTGCGATCAAAGTGGAAAGCGCCGATCTGGACAAAATCTATGCCTTTGATGCTGCTTTGGTGAACTATGTGGATCAGTTCCGTGAGACCATCGCGGTGCTGGAAAACGCAGTCGTGGCCAAAGATCAGGAGAAGATGGGCACAGGGATTGCAGCGCTTGAAGAACTGGCACAGGAAGCCAACACTGCCTTCGGGATGCGCGATGAGATTGTCACCGGCATTGCCTGAATCGATCAAGACACGCCTCGTAAGGATATAAGGAGTAAATCGGTATGCCTCGCTTAATTGATGTCATCTCGCACCCCAATGTGATGGACGATGAATTGGTCGGCCGCCTGCCACCTCAGGGTGACGGTGAATTTCGGATGGGATCGCAGTGTATCGTCAACGAAGGGCAAGTTGCGGTTTTTGTGCGCGGTGGACAGGTGATGGACTCGCTTGGCCCCGGCACTCATACCCTGACTACAGCCAATCTGCCGATCTTGTCAACAGCACTCAAACTGCTCACGGGCGGTAAAACACCCTTCACCGCTGAAGTGTACTATGTCAACATGAAAGACCTGCCTCAGGTGACATGGGGCACGAATCCTCCTATTTACATGGAGACTCCCGGTAAGGGCCCCGGCTTTATGCTGCTTCAGAATCGGGGCGTGGTGGATATTGGGATCGAAGACCCCATCCGCTTTGTGAAGCAGTACGGGATGGGCAAATCCCAACTCCGTCTGGGCGACATTCGGGAACGTATTCAAACCGTGCTTTTGGGCACGATCACCAGCCTGCTCTCCAAGCAGCAGATTCAGAATCTTCAGGCTGCCAACGCCTTGATCGACGACCTCGAAGCAGGCGCACTGGCGCTGCTCAACGAGGACTTCGTAGCTTTGGGAATGCGCATCAAGTCCTTCCAAGCGCAGGGCTTCAGTGTCAAGGACGTCACCCAGCAGGACATCATCAACTATGGCGGCAATACCGACACCATGGAGAAGATGCGCCGTCTGGATATCGCTGAAAAAGCGGCTCAGAATCCCGGCATGGCCGGCACTGCGGCGGGCGCAGGTTTGGGCTTTGGGGTGGGTGCCTCCATCGGCGCCACCATGAACCCTGATCAGGCCGCCATACAGCAGCAGCTTCAGCAGCAGCAGATGATGATGCAGCAGATGATGATGCAGATGATGGCCAATCAGAACAATCAGAACAACCAGCAGCCCCCGGCGGCGCAGGCGCAGCCTCCGGCCAACCCCCAGACCAAAGAGGAGATTCAGGCCATGATCGACAGCCTCGACATGAAGCTGGCGAACGGCGAACTCTCCGAAGCGGTCTACAATAAATTGGTGGCGAAGTGGGAAGAGCGGCTGAAACAATTGGGTGGCTAATCCCTTGTCGGAAGCGCCATCTTAGCTAATCACTCGTGAATCGCTCCTGCAAACTCCCCTGCAGGAGCGATTTTTTAAGGGCGCGGGTCGGAAGGTGCAGCCCAAAGGGCCGCCAACCAGCGGTACTTCTGAAACTCATACCACGCCATCATCAGGCTGAGGCGCAGCCCGTGCAGCCCATCCCGATACCCTTTGAGGCTGATGAAGCGCCAGATGAAGTGTCGGATAGGCTGAAGCAGGTAGTTTTGGGGCTTCACCCGCACCCCCTGACGGTGCATTTCCTCCGCCGCAAAATGGGTATAACGCTGCTGCTTGGCGTAAAATTGAGCCAAGTTTTGATAGTTGTAGTGGATGAGCGGCGTCTGCAAATAGCCCGCTTCACCCTCCAAGATGACCGTCTCATGCACTGCGCGGCTGCGATCATAGTGGGCCTGAGTCCGTCTTAAGACTCGCAGTTGATAGTCCGGATACCATCCCGCCCCTTTGGTTAAGCGCCCCAAAATATAATTGTGCCGGGGAACCCAAAACCCGGCGTGGGCGTCAGCCTCAATTTGAGCGCGTATTTCCGCGCCTTGCTCTGGGCTGGAACGCTCATCCGCATCCACAAAAAAGACCCATTCTTCAGTGACCGCTTCAAGGGCAGCGTTGCGCTGGACGGTGTAATTGACCCATTCATGGTATAGGGTACGTGCCCCGCTCGCTTGGGCGAGGGCAAGCGTGTCATCGGTGCTGCCTGAATCCAGCACAAGGATCGCATCTGCCCAACGTACACTCTCGATACACTCGCGGATATGCTGTGCCTCGTTGCGGGTGAGGATGATCACGATCAAAGCCATCTTTGTTTAAACTCCCAATTCTGACTACATACAGCCAAAGCCCTCACTGCTGCCCTAAACTATACCTCGTGACAGCGATTGGTTCCGCGAAGCGGGGGTTATCGGATTCAAGCTCTGCTTGCTTACGATAATGGCGCTTCGA
>JACSRJ010000204.1 GCA_014879835.1 Anaerolinea sp. | reverse complement strand
CGGGAATCGCCCCAATGCCCCTTGTGGGGGTGATGCGGGGATCATAGGGGGGCATGGTCTGACGGATGATCTCAACCCACTCCGGGGGCACGGGTGGGTTGCGCCACTGGGCCGGATCAGATACCCCACCCGAATGCGCCGGAAGGATCAGCGTGCCCGCTGGGGTGATCACCTCTTGAAGCGCTTGAATCACCGCCACTGCCCCCCCATTGACCCATCCGAGGCGGCTCAACGAGGAATGCACCAAGAGGGTCATGCCTTGCTGAACACCTAAGGCGCGTAGATCAGCCGCGAGGGTGGCCCGGGTGCGTGGCGATGGGGTCTGGGCGATGGTTTCAGCTTCTGTGGGCATCACTTCAACCTGCCTTTAGCGGCAGACCTCCGGCACTTTGCCCAAGCCCGGTGCAGCCGCAAAATACTGACCCGCAAAGGCATTCACCGTCGAAACCAGCCCAATAAAGACAGGCTCTTTTTCTGTCGGCTGGACACTGAAAGAGAGCTTACCATCACGTCCCCGGACTGCAAAAAGGGTAGTTCCATCCGGCAGCCACTGAATCTCATACAGGTTATCAGCAGCTGGGGGTACATACGCTGAAACACTGTCGCCATCAATCCCCATATAGGCGATCTTGGCTTCACGGGTGGTGTAGACCACACCCTTACTATCGGGAGTCCAGTTAAACAGGTACTGCAACGGGGGCAGTTCGCGCACTACCTGCCCTGTGGAGGGATTCTGGATACGCCACGTGGAACCAAGCCCGATCAGAAGCATCTTGCCGTCAGGGGACGGAATCACGTATTCACCGTCTTCGATCCCGGAGGGTGCGCCCATATTCTCAGCCTCACCTTCGAGGGTCACATGCCACAGACGTCCCGCGACTGGATCATCGGGTGGGGCTTCATCGCTTTTTTGAATATAGGTGTAGAAGGAATCACCCTTTTCTGCCCACGAGATCGCCGGGGACAAAAGGGCGCGGGCATCTCCGATCCCCAAACGGGGCACAAACTCAAGCAGGGGCGGTGGCTCATCGTTGATATTCGCTGGGTAAAGCAGGATGTCGTTGGCGCTGATCAAGATCGCACTGGTGCGTTGAGGATTACGACGCACCCCGTCACGGGGTTGGTTGCCCCGATCAAGCTGGAAGGGTTGGGTTAATCCGTCCAGAGGCAAGTTCCAAAGAGGATAACTGACCACATCATCGCGGGTGTCCTCAATCTCCACGGCTGCCTGATTAGTACCGGGTATCCATGTGGCCCGACGAGGATAGGATTCCTGTGCCAGTCCGAAGGTGGTGGCATCAGCCATCAAGACCGTTTGCCCCGTGAGCAGCTCGACCCAGTAGATACCATTATAAGTGACAACCAGTGCGGCCGTGCCGTCTGGAGAGAGATCAACACTTAGAGGTGGCGGGTTAAACAGAGCCACAGTACGCGCCGGACCAAGATTATCAGAATAGTTGAGGCTTCCATCAGGGCCGGCAAAAACTGCCCGGAAAGCGCCGCCTGTTTCCGTGCTTGGGGTGGGCAGAGGTTCCGTCTGCACATTGGGCTGGATGCAGGCTGCGACCTTGATTACGGTGCTGGGGAGAGGCGCGGGAGGATCACCCTCAAAGGGTTCAAGGACGTAATCCAGCCCGGATGACTCGGTCATCCATCCCTTGAGATCGGCAAGTTCAACGGCCCACCAGCGTTCCCCTTCAAAAGAGCATTGAAACTCACCTGTGATCTTGACCACGGAGCCTTCAGGGATGTAACGCAGGACGGGGCCTTGACGGCTGGGGGTGGGTTTGAAATACGCACCCGGCGTCTTGTCGCTGTTAGCGCTGATCACTTTCGCCAGCGCGCCATCGGCAAGCC
Organism: Anaerolinea sp.; assembly: GCA_014879835.1. Lineage (GTDB taxonomy): Bacteria > Chloroflexota > Anaerolineae > Aggregatilineales > UBA2796 > UBA2796. The sequence goes on along the minus strand of JACSRJ010000204.1, from coordinate 45,075 downwards.
GGGTTTCGGGCAGACCAGCGCAGTTGTCATCCTGAAGGGCCCGTGTCATCGGTGCCACAGGCACTGACACAAACACGATCAGAAACACTGTCATGAGCCATAACCAATATTTGCGAGTCATCAATGCAGTTCCTCCCAATCATTGTGCCCAAAGAATATCTGCTGCTATTTTAACCGTCTATCCTCCTTCTATGGATATGCAAAAGCCGCAAATTCTCAGAAAGCCCAAAGCTAACAATGGGGCGGGGCGGTTGCACGAATTTTTCCTGTCTGGGCACGCACGCACCGAGGTGCGTCTCTACAAAAGGCCCGTTTTCGGAGGGGTGTCGTTCACGGCGTCCGTCTGCCAGTGCCAGATTCTCATCCAATTGCCCTATGTGATAAGCAGAAGCACCTCCCCAGAATCAAAGCAGGCGTATGATTGAGGTATATGAGGACAGGTGATCTCTTTTCCACTATCGCCTGCCCTCAGTTGGGTGCGCAGCGTTGGGTTAGGAGGCTCACCATGCGCGGCAAAGCATCATTTCTACTTTGGATCAGCCTGTTTATCCTCACTTTTAGTGTACACCCTCACCCCCTTCAGGCGTGGCAGGATGTCACCGATGATCCTACCCCACCAGAAACACCGGTGAAACTGATCTTCATTCACCACTCCACAGGCGGAAATTGGCTTGCCGATGTGGGTGAACATGATTATGCGGGTGGGCTTGGGCAGGCGCTCATGGAAAACAACTATTTTGTCAGCGCCACCAACTACGGCTGGGGCCCTGATGGGATCGGGGATCGCACCGACATCCCCAACTGGATCGAGTGGTTTTTAGGCGATCACCACGACAGCATTTTAGAGGCGCTTTATACCGAATACGGTCAGAACATCGGCGACTTTGGCCAATGGTCACGTCTGAAAAAAGACCCCGGCGGTGAGAACCAGATCATCGTCTTTAAGTCCTGCTTCCCTAACTCCGATCTTTACGGCAGCCCTGATGATCCACCAGCGGATGCGCCCAATGACGAATACACGGTGAGCAACGCCAAAGCCGTTTACAATCGTCTGCTCACTTACTTCGCCACTCGGCAGGACAAACTCTTTGTGGTCATCACCGCGCCACCTCTGATGGAGTCCGAAACCAGCCCGGATCGGGCTGCGAACGCCCGCGCCTTCAATAACTGGCTGGTTCAGGAGTGGCTCAAAGAGTACCCACACGCCAATGTGGCCGTCTTTGACTTCTTTAACGTCCTTACCAGCAGTGCCGGATCACCTGATACCAACGACGAAGGTCAAGAGCGCGGCAACCATCACCGCTGGTGGCAGGATCAGGTTCAGCATGTGCAGGCTGAGGCGAATGATTTCTCCGCCTACTACACCGACGACAGCCATCCTTCAAGTGCTGGCGGACGCAAAGCCGCGGTGGAGTTTGTGCCCTTGCTCAACGTTTTTTATCACCGCTGGCAGGCGGCTCAGGCGCGGCAAGTGTCTCCAAGCCCAACCACGCCCACTGTTTCTAAAAGACTCCCATCCAGTCGGGTGATCGCGCCTTCGGATTTGGTCTATCAGGGTGCTTTTCGCCTTCCTGACGAAGGAGAGCGCCCTCTAACCTTCGCTTACGGGGGCGCTGCCATGACTTACAATCCTGACGGTGATACGGCAGGCACGGCTGATGGTTTTCCCGGTTCACTGTTCATCATGGGGCATGATCGTCTTGCCTATGGAGAACTACCCAACGGCAATCAGGTAGCGGAGGTGGACATCCCCCTGCCCTTGATTAGCAGCACCGTAAATGATCTCCCACAAGCAGGCTTCATTCAGCCCTTTCATGATGTGGCGTCCGGTTTTTTCCTTAACTACGATGAAATTCCCCGTGCGGGGATGCAGTACCTTCATCATGCCGCAACTGGCGCCAAGATTCATCTGGCATGGGGGCAGCACCTTCAGCCCGAAAGTGTGGCGGCACTTGGTTCCCATGCGTGGTTTGATCCCAACCTTGATGCGCCCCACATGCAGGGTGTATGGTTCATCGGTCAGCAGTCCCCTTACAGCGTCAGTGGTTACCTCTTTGCAATCCCCCCTTCTTGGGCCGATCAATATACAGACGGACGGTATCTGGCTGCTGGACGATTCCGTGATGGGGGCTGGTCGGGCATGGGACCGACGCTTTTTGCTTATCGTCCATGGTTGGATGAAGCGGGCACACCTGCCCCTGATGGCACTCACCTTGAGGAAGTGACCCTGCTGCACTACCAAAGCTCTGAACGAGGAGACGGGATCGAACACACCCTGAACGGTTATCAACACCCAGACGAGTGGGAAGGGGGCGCATGGCTTTTGACGCCGGGAGGCAAGTCCGCAGTGATCTTCGCGGGCACAAAATCGGTGGGTGCCAAATACTGGTACGGTTATGTGAATCCGGCGGGCCCTGAATACCCTTGTGTGGATGGTGATATGGTTGATCAGTTTATCACTTGCCGGCTTGCGGATGGCAGCCCGTGCAGCCCCCCCGACCTGATCGAATGCACTGTGCACAATGACTATCGGGGGTGGTGGAGTACGGCGCTTGAGGCTCAGATCATTTTTTACGACCCCGACGATCTGGCAAAGGTCGCGGTTGGGGCCCTTCAACCGTGGGAACCGCAGCCATACGCCGTCTTAAACCTTGATCCAGTCCTGTTCCACAATCCATCCGGGGTAGAACTGGACATGTTGGGAAAGGGGATTCAGCGCCGCTTCCGAATTGGCGAAGTCGCCTATGATCAGGCTCATGGGCTGGTGTATATCCTCGAACTGTATGCCGATGAAGCAAAACCCGTGGTGCATGTATGGAAGGTGCGAGCATGAGGACGCAATGCTTTAGGCGTTACACACTCAACCTGAGCATCCCTCCGCCGCAGGGTTGGAGAAGGGAAGAATCAGGGGAGATTCCTGATCCCCCCAGTAGGCCCGGGGCAAGACTACCTATTCTGAAGATTCTAACCTAACGCTGCCAGCTCCTTGGCGGCAGATTCACTGCCCAGTTCCGCTGCCCGCTGAAAGTCCTGACGGGCCCCATCGGTATTGCCCACTGCCTTGAGCGATAAGCCCCGTGCAAGGTAGAACTCGGCCCGCCCGGAATCAAGCTCAATGGCTTTATTCAGGTCAAGCAGGGCGTTGGCTTGATCCCCTTTGCCCGCATATGCCCGCCCACGCTCAAAATAAAAAACCGCCACGTTGGGATCAAGCTGGAGGGCACGGGTTTGATCCATCAGCGCTTGATCAAGGTTGCCCAAAAAGGCGTATGCATTACCGCGCCAGTGATAATAGTCGGGCACATTGGGGTCAAGGCTGATCGCTCGGTTAAAGTCCGCGATGGCCGGGTCTTGCTCCTGACGGTAGGCGTAGGCAGCCCCCCGCCAAAAAAAGTACGCTGGGTTTTTGTCGTTCAAACTGATGGCTACATCATAATTGGCAATGGCTTCGTCGGGGCGTCCTGTATAGGAATAGACCCGCCCACGCCAAAAATGAGTCTCTGGGTTACCGGGGTTTAACTCCACAGTCCGGGTAAAGTCTGCCAGTGCTCCCTCAAAGTTCCCGGTCAGAAAGTGAATGATTCCCCGCCAGTAAAGGTATTCGGGGTTGGCCCCATCCAGTTCAAGGGCTTTGTTCAGATCGCTGAGGGCAGCGAGAGGATCCCCCTGATCATAAGCCAGTTTGCCCCGGGCAAAATAATCGGCGGCGGTGAGTGGCGCTGCGGCTTCCGTGGTGGCAGGGATGGGTGTCCCGATATTTCCCGGTACAGGCGTAGGCTGTGGTCCTGAATCGCCTCGGCAGGCGGAAACCATCATCAGCACTATCAGGAATGCCATGAGCAGAGGTTGTTTATGCACTTTCATTTCAGTCACTCCCCATGAGTCATGCCGGGCGCACCCACCACTATGATTTTAACCCGTCCTTCAGGGCAGCAAAATCGAATCGATCTGGCCGAGGGTGCCCACCCCAAACCATACCGTCGGTTTGCCCTCCTGATCGCGTAAATCGGGCAGGGTAAAGGTGCTTAACCCCTCCTGCCACACCCCAGAGAGCAGTACTCTGGAACGGGGCACACCGCCCTCAAAAAGCATCCCACACAGAACATCCTGAGTTGCATCTGGAACGAGTAGGGTGAGCAAGGCAGCCTCCTGATCCATGCCTTTGAGAGGGATTTCAAGACGGTAAAGTCCCTGCTGGGCCCCCGCCTGAATGCTTGCAGGATCAGCGACCTGTACTGCCTGAAAAGCATAACTGACGCCCCCGAATTTATAGTGACCAACAGCCTGACCGGGGCTGATCTGGGCGCTGATTTGGCGCTGCGGGGTCTCCGACACAATCGAAAGCTCACCCTCCGCAGAGATCTGCCCATCCGAGAGCCATGCGCTGATCACGCGCCAATCTGTACCCTGACCACACACCACCCCGATAGCCCGGGTAGGGGTCACAATGAGGGCGATCTGCCCTTGTGTGCCCTCCAGCGGGCCCATATAGGTGATCGCAGGTTCGGCAGGCGGGCGTGTAGGGGGCGGCGGATCAGTGGGTTCACAGGCCCCCGATCCAACCGCCATCAACACCAGCCCGATCAACAGGCAGCGTCGAAAGGAAATCACTACAGACGAGCCTTTACCGCTTCGGCAAACTCGGTGGTACTAAGCGCCTTCTCCCCCTGCCCCGCAACGTCTTTGGTGCGCGCCCCATCGCGGATCGCGCCTTCAACTGCGTGTTCCAACTTTTGGGCCTCTTCTTCAAGGTTGAGACTGTAGCGCAGCAGCATGGCTGCACTTAGGATTGTACCGACTGGGTTGGCGATCCCCTGTCCGGCAATATCTGGCGCAGAGCCGTGAATCGGCTCATATACCCCAAAAGTCCCTTTGCCTAACGAGGCTGAGGGCAGCATTCCCAGTGACCCCGCCAGAACCGCTGATTCATCCGTGAGGATATCCCCAAACATGTTCTCAGTGACGACTACATCGTAACGGTTGGGGGTGCGCAGCATCTGCATCGCAAACGCATCCACCAACATGTGATCAAGCTTAACATCGGGATAATCAGCCGCCATCCGGGTGACGGTGCGCTGCCACAAACGCGATGTGGCCAGTATGTTGGCCTTATCGACACTGGTCACCCGATGGCTGCGGCGCTGAGCGGCGCGAAAAGCCACATGGGCTACCCGCTCAACCTCCCCCACAGAGTATTCGAGAGTATCCCATGCGGTTCCACTTTCACCCTGTTCCTGACGGGCCCCAAAGTAGATCCCCCCAGTAAGTTCGCGCACAAAGAGGATATCCACCCCTTCCAGCAGATCGGCACGCAGCGGCGCAAACTGCGCTAAGGCGGGATATGCCTTCACCGGGCGCAAATTAGCAAACAATTCGAAATGTTTGCGCAGTTTCAACAACCCTTGTTCGGGGCGCACTCGGGCCGATGGGTCTGACCACTTGGGCCCGCCCACAGCCCCCAACAAAACCGCGTCCGAAGATTCACACTGCTTGAGGGTTGCCGGGGGGAAGGGATCACCCTCCGCATCAATGGCACAGCCCCCAAACAAGGCTTCCTGAAACTTGAACTGGTGTCCGCTGCGCGCCCCGATCACCTCCATCAGAGACACCGCGGCGTGCGTGACTTCAGGTCCGATTCCGTCCCCAGCAAGGACGGTGATAGTTGCTTTCATAATCCTCGATCCTGATACAATTGGCGTAATCCATTGGCTCATGTATTATAGTGGATTGACCATGCTTTGGGATGCAAATTGGCGCGAGGGATATTTATGAGATTGCACAGAAGGCTTTGGGTATTCATGGTGCTTGCGGCGGTGCTGGTGTGGATGGCCCCACGCAGCGTCAGCGCGCAGTTTACACCATCGGAAATTCGAATCAGTTTCACCGACGCTTTTGAAACCAGTGATAAGCCGAACGAACTGCTCACGCGGGTTTATTTCACCCTCGTTGATCCCGGCGGCAAACCAGTTGTGGACCCCAAAATCCGCTCGTCAAGTATGGCCATGCTTGACCCCGGTGATGGTGGCCCCTATAAAGCCGACGTTCGTAAAGCTGACGAACCGATTTTCATCACCATCGTACTCGACGCCAGCGGCAGTATGCAGGGGTCAGAAATTGCGATGCGCGAGGCCGCGATCAAGTTTGTGGAGGGCGGTGTCTCCAATGCGCGCTATTCGATCATCGCCTTTAACGATCAATTGTTTCCCCTGACCGACTTCACCGATGACAAGGGGCGGCTCAAAGACGCGATCAACCGGGTGCAGCCCACCCGTCTTGCGGGCACCTGCCTTTTTGACGCCACCATTGATGCTTTGCGTCGTATGGCTGAAGTGGTACGGCCGCAAGATCGCCGCGCTATCGTGGTGATGACTGACGGTGTTGATCAGAAGCTTGTCGCAGGCAAGACCGAGATTTGCAGCCGGGGCACCCTTGAAGATGTGCGCCTGATTGCTACCAACCGCAAGTTCCGGATTCCCCTCTACACCATCGGTTTTAACGCCAATGGTGAGATCGACGAATCGGCCCTGCGCACCATGGCCCTCACCACAGGTGGTTCGGTGACCATTGGGGCGAGTTTTGAAAGTTTGTTTAAGGATGTCAACGATGCCCTCAATGCCCAAATGGTGGCTGAAGGCTTCACCAAACCGCAGCAGGGAGATCGAATTGGGGCGCTGATTATTGAACTCGACAACGGCACCACCCTTACCCCCACTAACTTTGAGTTCACCTCCCCACGGGATTTTTCATTTAAGACTCCTACCCCGACCACGACCTTCACGCCTCTGCCGCCAGTGGCCTTTGAAGTACCGCCAGCCCGTTTTGATGGTGCCAACAAAGAGTTTTTGGTCGCGGTCACCAGCATCATCAGCCCAGAACGAATCAAAACCTTCAGCTTCCAGTTGATCACTGAAGGCGGTCTGGCAGCCCGTGGTGAAATCCTCGAACCAGCCCCCCTCGCGGGTGAGGTGAAGGTTGGGGTGCCTGAGGATCTGCCCGCTCAGAAGCTCAGTATCCGAGTGAAGGCACTGGATGATGGCGGTTTGGTGCTTTTCCAGCGAGACATTCCAGCGGAGTGGCGGCCGACCCCCACCCCAACCTTTACCCCCACCAACACCGCACTGCCTATCGGGGCCCGTCTGGATTCGATTCGTTACGAAAACGACCAGACTAAGGATACCGTCATCCTCAAACTGACCCTCAGCAGCCCGGAGCGAATCGACCGTCTGCGGGTAACGCTGGTCAACTCGGATACCGGGATTGCAGTGCGCGACTTCTCACCCTTGGCAGTCGCTCCAGAATTGAAGCTCAGCCTGAACGCGCTGCCGGATGCAGGTTTGCCGGCTGTTCCCGCAGCCGGTTACCGGGTGAACGTTTTTGCCCTTGCCTCCGACGGCACTGAACTGAGCATCTCGACCATCGAGTTCACCCACACCCGCCAACCCACCCCGACTCCGACTCCGACCTTCACCGCTACCCCGGTGATTCCGGTGGCGATCCCGGTTTCAGTGGAGATTGATCGGGCTGCGGAGAAGCTGATCTTTAAGGTCGAGACCAAAAACGAAGAACTGATCAAGTCTTACCGATTGGAATTCACCAACGGCGAGACCAACGAGAAGGTGACTGAACGCAACATCAGCGTGCCCCCCTATGATCGGATCGAGGTTCCCTTTGCGGATCTTCCCGGTGGCACTTACATCATCACCTTCCGGGGCTTTGACGCCGATGGCAAACCGATCACGGAGTTTGCAGGTATCAAGTTCGCCTTTGTCCAAAATACACCGGTGCCCTCTCCGACCGATCTGCCGACGGCTACACCTACCCCCAATGGGCTGATCGATCAGCTTCGGCGAGCACTTGAGAATCCTGATCAGCGCGGATTGGTGATCGGTGGTTTTGCGGTATTGGCGGGTGGACTCCTGTTAGTCATGTTCCTGCTCCTGCGCCGTCCGCGCAAAGCAGCTACTGGTACGGGCTTCTTGGCCGAAATGACCACTGCGATGAATGTCCAGCAGATGCAGGAAGAACAAAAGCGGATGCAGGCGCAGCAAGGACAGCAGCGCCCAACTCCGAAAGCACCGCCCGCAGCCGCGCCAATGGTGCCGCCGCCAGTCGCACCGCCAGTGCAGCGTCAGGCACCGCCAATGGAGGTGGAGCGAACTTCGCCCATCCCGCAGATGCTTGCACCACAAGCAGGGATACGGGTTGAGATGTCTCGTGAGCAGGTTCATATGGGCAAGACTTATCCCTTGACCACCCTGCCTTTCGTCTTTGGACGTAAAACCCGCAACCTGAACTTCGACTCGGATGATAATGTGTCCCGCAACCACGCTGAGATCGTCTTTGAAGGTGGGGCATACTACATTCAGGATAACAACAGCACCCATGGGACCTTCGTTGATGGCAAGCAAGTCCCCGGTGGGACACGGGCCCCGCTCCACAATGGCTGCGAGATTCGGCTTGGCACAACCACAGTGATGCGTTTCCAGATCGGTGGCGGGGGGGGCAACCCTGACCCCGATGCGACTAATTTCGAGATGCCCGGCTACCAACGATAAGGCGGGAATATGTCAGGCGACATCCTCAACGTCCTCGACATCGCAGGTGGCACTGACGTAGGCTCTAAACGCCAGCGCAATGAAGATTCTTACACCATGCTCGTCCCCGGTGTGGGGACGAGCGAGCGGAGTGTGGGGGCATTCCTGATCGTGGCCGATGGTATGGGTGGTTTGGGAGGCGGGGATACTGCCTCCCAAGCCGGGATCGATCAGGCAGTTCGGACTTTTTATGGAGGGCAGAATCCCTCCCAAGACCTTGCAGCGCGGGTCATGGAGACCCTCGAATCGGCTAACGGATTCGTGCGTGATCAGGCGATCCGCGCTCAACTGATGAGGATCGGCTCTACCGCCGCCGGGGTCGCAGTGCGTCCCAGCGGCGAAGCCGTCATCTTTAACGTGGGGGATTGTCGAGTGTATCGGGTGCGGGGCGGGCAGATTACCCGCCTCAGCCGCGATCAGAGCGTGATGGAGCGCCAGATCGAGGCGGGGATGATCACCCGTGAGGAGGCCAAAGCCTCTCGAAACTCGATGGTCACAGCCTTTTTGGGACAACCCTTCCCCTTGACCCCAGTGTTGATTCAAGATCAGGTGCAGCCCGGTGATGTCTACCTGATTTGCAGTGATGGCCTATGGAGTCTGGTTGATGACGAGGAATTGAATCGCATCATCAAAACCTCACCTGCCGATGCAGCCGTGAAGAAGTTCATCAAGCTGGCTATCAGTCGGGGGGGAAACGACAATATCACGGCCATTGTAGCGCGCTTTGCGCCTCCACCTCGCCCTTCAGGCAGTTTTGCTCTGCCCTTGATCGTGAGTCTGGTGGTGATCGGGATCATGATCGGGCTGCTGGCCTTAACTGGCGGCCGTGGGGAGGCCGGAAGCGATCTGACCTTAACCCCTGAACAGAGCGTCACAGCCTCTTCGGACACCAACACCACTGCGGCTGCTTCCAAGACGCCGGAAGTGCTGGCCACGGCTGAGCCTTCACGCACGCCAAGTAAAACGAACACCGCAACGGTCACGGAAGTCCCTAGCAAGACCTTCACAGCCACTGCGAGCAGCACCCTACCACCTTCTTTGACCTCAACCTTTACAGCTACCGCGACTCAGACTTTCACCCGGACTGCCAGCAGCACGGTTGAGCCTTCAAAGACCTTCACGCAGACACACACGGCCACCTTCACAGTGACGGTGGCCGCAAGCCCAACCAACACCGCCACAGCGGCCGCAACCAAGACGCCATCTGCGAGCGCCACGGTTGCGCCCTCCCAAACGCCTGCTCCGAGTGCGACTCCTAGTCTGACTCCGAGCAGGACGGCTAGCCAAACCGCTACGGCTACGGTGGGCAGCAGTCCCACTGCGACGATCACGCTTAGCCCGACGGTGAGCCAAACCCCATCCAAGACGCTCACCCCAAGCCCCACCAAGCTGATCATCAGTGTGACCCATGCTGCCACGCTACCCGCAGTGCGTGCGCCCTAAGAGGCGGATAATGAGGTGTTTGTGGGCATGAATGCGGCCATGCGTCCCAAAATTCCCGCCGATTTACATCGCTTCCCGGCACTGTTGGGCTTGGACTTCCGGGATGCAAGGTTATTTCAGCAGGCACTGGTACATCGTTCTTATTTGAACGAACACACCGACCCTGACCTGATCGATAATCAGCGGCTGGAATTTTTGGGCGATGCGGTCATTCACTTCCTCGCGGCGGAATGGCTCTTTGCGCGGCTTCCTACGGAACGCGAAGGGGTGCTCACCCGTTTCCGGGCGGGGATGGTCAAGAATGAACAGCTTGCGGCCCATGCCCGAACACTCCAGATCGGCGAAATGCTGCTTATGGGCAAAGGTGAGGAAGAAGGCGGGGGGCGCACCCGCACCCGCAATCTCAGCGCGGCTTTAGAAGCGGTCTTGGGAGCGCTCTACTTGGATCAAGGGATCGAGGCCGTCCGGGACTTTGTAGAGCCGCTGTTCACCAGCACCCTCACCCAGATGCTTCGTGAACAGAGCGACAAAGACGCCAAGAGTCGCCTTCAGGAGTGGTGTCAGGCGGTGAAAGGGATCACCCCCATTTACCGCGAGGCAAGCGTTACTGGGCCCGAACATGCGCCCCAGTTCACCATTGAAGTGTGGATCGGGGATGAACTATACGGCTCCGGCACAGGGCGTAGTAAGCAGGGAGCAGCCCAAATAGCCGCTGCGCAAGCCCTCAAAAGGGTGGAGAAACAGTCCGCTGAAAGCGATCATCTACATGAGCAGACACAAGGGGGAACGTCGTGAAACGGATACTGGTCACGGGTGGCAGCGGCGATCTGGGGCGGGTTTTGTGCCGACGCGCCGAGGCGCTTGGCTGGGAAGTTGCGGCTGCTTATCTGACTCATGCCAACCGGATCATTGCAGGCGTGCCGATTCAAGTTGATCTGACCGATAGGGATGCGTTGAACGAGGTGATCGATCAGGTGCGTCCTGATGTGGTGTTCCACACTGCGGTACCGCCTATCACCACCCCCAATCTGCGTCAGGCGATCCTCACCGCCGCCTATAACCTGAGTCGCTTATGCCCCAAAACCACCCGCCTGATCTTCCTCTCCTCGGACATGGTCTTTGATGGCACCCGCCCACCTTATAAAGATGATGATCCGCCTTCACCCCTTTCCGTTTATGGGCAGGCCAAGGCAGAAATGGAGATGATCGGCGATCAGGTCGTGCGCACCAGCCTAATCTACGATTTTCAGGCGGGCAACAAGCAGGTGGATTGGATGCTGGAGAAGATCAACAGAGGTGAGACCGTGAAACTCTACGCGGATGAGTACCGCTGTCCGATCTGGGTGGAAACCCTCGCGGAAGCCTTGATCGAATTGAGCGAGAGCATGTTTAAGGGGATTCTGAATATCGCCTCACCGGAGCCCATGACCCGTCTGGAACTGGGTTGGAAGATTTTGGAAGCGATGGGCAAAGACCCCGAAGTTCATATTGAGGCAATCTCAGCCGCAACAACGGGACGTCCTGCTGACCTTACCCTTGATGTGGGTAAGGCTCAGCTTTTGCTCAAGACCAAACTGCTCTCGGTCGATGAAGCGGCTGCTCAATGGCGTGAGACCCATCCCCAAGCCCCGGACAAATCCTGAACCGCCTCGTTGGGTTCAGGTTTTGGTAACACGGGCCCGAACTTCGGCCAAAACTTCAAGCAGCCGCACCCCATAGCGCTTGAGTTTCCACGCGCCCATACCCGGCACTTGGGCAAGCTGTTCAAGGTTGCTTGGGTCCGCCCGAGCGATGGCCCACAATACCTCTTTAGCGATGATTACATCACTCTCGACGCCGCGCTGTTCAGCCGCATCACGCCGCCACTCGCGGAGGGCGTCAAAGCGCACCAGAAGGGCTGTATCTTGGCGCTGCCGACGGGGAGGGCGCGGCGGTGGGGCGTTTAGCCCTTTGTTCAGGGCTGCAATCAACGCCCCGCCGTAACGCTGGGCCAGATGTCGCCCCACACCGGGGATTTCCACAAGGTCTCGCTCGGACTGCGGCGATTCCTCCACGATCCTCACCAAGCCTTCATCGCCAATAATCTTAAAGACGGGCAGATCGCGCTCACGGGCAATCTGATCCCGTAAGGTAAACAACTCACGCAGGGCCCCAATCTGCCGTCGATTGAGCGAGCGGGCCGCAGGCAGGCTCCAACAGTCATCGGGATCAAGGACTCGCTCCGGGGCGGGCAGGGTCTCGGCCACACTTGCGAAGGCCTCCCGCGCTTCTTCAAGGCAGTCCTGCTCAACCAGCGCTTGATGTAAAATAGCCCGCAGCCGCAGCAGGAAATGAGTGTCCAACTGGGCATAACGGATCTGATCATGGGGCAAAGGGCGCATTGACCAATCGGCCCGTTGGTAGCGCTTGTCGGGTTTGACCCCAAAATGCTGTTCAAGCAAGCTCCCTAAACCGAAGGATTTCCAGCCTACGATCCGGGCTGCCTGCATGGTGTCAAAGAGATTGGCGAACTCAAAGCCAAAATCGCGCTTGAGGCACATCACATCATATTCAGCCGCGTGAAAGACTTTCTCAATGCGCTCACTGGCAAAAATTGGGGTAAGCGGGCTAAGATCGCCGATGTGGAGGGGATCAAGAATCCAATCGTCTGCGGGCGTGGAAATCTGAATCAAACACACCCGCTCAAAATAGGCGAACAGACTGTTCGATTCGGTATCAACCGCGATCTGTGGTTCCGCTTCTAGGCGGCGCACTAAATCACGGAATCCCCGTTGATGATCAATGAAGTGTGGGGGCGGCAGCGAAGCTGGCAATGTGTGGAATTCCTGTGATCGTTCAATGCTCTTTACATTATCTTCAAGTTCATCAAGATCATCAAGATCGAAATAGGCGCGTATCTAAAACATATAGGCCAACGAAGATACCTTATGCCCAACTTGATCACGCTTGAACGAGGTGTTCAAGCAGAGTTTTGGAAGATTGGTTAGAATTTAGAATGAGGTAGGACTTACGCAGTTGAACTTGCTTACGCCGTATTTATCGAAAGGGACAGTTTGAGGGGGCTTCCCCTCAAAAAACTCTTTTCCCCCTTCTTCGCTGAAGCAAGCACCGCAAAGCGGTCTTAGGGGGAGGAGGGCAAGTGCGTAACTCCTCATGAGGATAGATCAAAGGGGGGCGAAGCGAGCAGCCACATGCGAGTGTTTATCAGTTATGCGCGGGAAAACCTAGCCTTTGCGCAGCGCCTTGCAGATGATCTGTCCGAGTACGATCTTCAGTTGTGGATGGATGTGCGCAGTATCCCTCATGGGGCCAACTGGGACTACGAGGTTCAAAAAGGCTTGGACAGCAGCGATGTGATGTTGGTGCTGCTCTCGGCGGCTTCGGTCATGTCCCAAAATGTTGCCGATGAGTGGAGCTACTTCATTGAGAAGGATAAACCTATCATCCCGTTGTTGATCGAAGCCTGCGATGTCCCTTTCCGGCTTTCGCGCAGGCAGCGGGTGGACTTTCGGGAGAACTACCGGACAGCCCTTTACGAACTGCTGCGAGCGATGGGGTCACCTCAGCCGCTTGATCCAGCCAGTACCGCAATTTCGTTTGCGCCTACCCAAGCTGTGACCAAACCAAGCCCAGAGCGTCCCAGCCGATCCAGCGCCGAACCAACCCGATCCACCCCCCGTCCCGCAGCCACCCCTACGCCACCTGAAATTGGGGTGCGTATGTTCCCAGCGGTTTGGGGCGAGAAGTACCACTGGTTTAACGGGATGCGTGGAACGGGCACTGCGGGTGATCTTTTGATCAATGATCGAGAGATCGCACTGATCCCCCGAATGCAGCCGATCATCACCATTCCGCTCAAAAACATCACCTCGGTCAAAATGCACCGTTCCATTGATTACTATCTCAGGATCACGTTTTATGGCACGGATGGGGCATTCAGAACGCTCTTGATCATGGGCGCACCCGCGGATCGGCGTAAGGCCATCAACGAGGACATCGTCAATACGCTCAACTATCGCACAGGTCGAAACTGGTAAAAACCATCATGATTATTGAAACCAAAGCCTTTAACCAACTGATCTTTGATGCCTTCACCCGAAAGATCAACTGGCTCGAAGCCTCATCACGGTATCCGGTGGTGGATTTTTTTGACACTTTTCTCAGCACCCGCGCCGCGCTGAGGCGGCTTCTGAACAACCTGACGGATGCACAGGCATCCTATCATGAACCGGGCGCGACTACATGGTCGATCAGTGAGACCGTGACCCATCTGGTCTTTACCCAAAATTCCTTTTACAATGCCATGCTGGACATCACCTCAACGGAACTGCCCCACATTGCCGAAGCGGCCCGGGGTTTTGGGGAAGGTTCTAAGTTAGGGGTAGCAACCGAAGCGCTAAAGCGTGCCCTAGACGATGCTACCCAACGGATCGAAGCAGCCTTCCCCCTCACCCTCGCCCTCAACGATCCAAACAAAATTGTGCGCAATCCCCTTTTTGGGGAGCTAAATTTCTCCGCTTGGGTGCTGCTGTTGGCAGGACATGAAGGGGATCACTACCGGCAGGCAGCGGTGATCCGGCGGTTGGCGCGGGCAGCCCTTCCCGGATAACCGATGAAACCTTAAAGAGACGATCAGAGGTGCACCACGATGTATGAAACCCGACGTGTTCAACGCCGCGTTACCAGCGGACATATCAACATTGTGGTAGGGGATCAAATGCTTCCTGCCTTCTTCTCTCACCCGGAGGGAGGCAAACGTTATCCCGGAATCATCTTTTTGCACCACGATTGGGGCCTTAACGGGCAGGTTCGGGCATGGACGCGGCGCATTGCTGAGAGCGGCTATTACGTGATGGTGCCCGATCTTTACGAAGGACAGCTCGCTCACTCAGTGGAAGAATCGCGTCACCTTCGGGAACAATCGCTCGAATCAGGCCCGGCACGTTTTGCAGCCGCACGGGAAGCCCTTCAAACCCATCACAACTGCAACGGCAAGATCGGGGTGATCGGCTGGCAGATGGGCGGTGAGCTGGCTTTTCAGGCGGCAGTGCGTTCACCGGGACTTAAAGCGGCGGTGATTCTCTGCGCCAACCCTGAACCCTATCTTGAGTTGGTGCTTCAGAATCAGACCCCCATACTTGCTTTTTATGGAGATGCTGATCCGGTGATTACCCCCCTGATCCTCAATCAGTTTTCGGTGATCATCCAAGATTCGCCCGGTTTAGAGCGCATGATCGTGTATCCGGGGGTGAGCGCCGAATACATTGATGAGCGCTCAGCCGAGTATCACCCCACTTATGCGGCCAAAACGTGGATGCGAATGCTCGATTTCCTCTCCGAGCATCTAGACCCGCCTCTTGAAGAACGGGCGCGTACCCCTGAAGAAGATGAAGAAGTGATGGATGATCCCGATCTTGAAGGGCGTTGAACGCCTGCACAAAGTGCGTCTAGGGCGACTTGAATATGGTGAGGCGTGGGCTCTTCAGAAAAAACTGGCCGAAGCCCGCGCCCATGATCAAATCCCCGATCAGCTTCTGTTGGTCGAACATCCCCACACTTATACCCTCGGCGCCAACGCCGATGAGTCCCATTTGGTGTACACCGAAGCCGAACGGATGGCGCGAGGCATCAGCCTTTATCGCACTGATCGCGGCGGCGATGTGACCTATCACGGTTTGGGGCAGCTTGTGGGTTATCCGATCCTCAAACTGCCCGCTGGTGGCGATGGGCTGCACGCCGATGTGGTGGGTTATGTGCGGATGCTGGAAGCCATTTTGATTCAGACCCTCGCTGTGTGGGGCATTCAGGGCGAACGCCTCGCAGGTTATTCGGGGGTGTGGGTTGCCACGGGTGGCACACTGGCCAAGATCGCCGCCATTGGGGTGCGGGTCAACAGCCGTCGCGTGACCACCCACGGTTTTGCTCTGAATGTGAATACCGATCTGAGCTACTTCAAAGGGATCATCCCTTGTGGCATCAGTGACAAACCCGTGCTCGGGATGCAGGAACTGATAGGGTCTCAAACACCCCTTGCTCAGGTTTCAGAGGAGATTGAAGCCGCATTTGAGGCAGTCTGGGGCGACGCACAGAAGACTCAGTGAGCGCCCCCTTTCAGGACTCCACCCACGCTCCATGCCCCACCCCGGCGCGGAGAGTATCCACCACCCCCGGCAGGGCCCGCACCGCCTGATCCACCTGATCGGCATAATCTGCGGGGCAGAGGCAGTGAACATTGGGGCCCGCATCAATCGTATAGAGCAATGGAAGCCCACTCGCACGCAGACGGCGCACTTCCGCCATGATCGTGAGGGTGGCCGGCTGCCAGTAAAAGAGCGCTGGCCTGCCGGTCATCATGATCGCGTGCATGATGTCGGAGTCTTGCTCCACTACTTCGGCAAAGGCCTCAAAATCCCGGCTTAGCAGCGCTTTTCGGCATAGGTCAAGGCGGCGTGCCGCGTCGGCCACCCGGGCCGCCTGAAGGGGGCTGGTCGCGGCCGTATGATGCCCCTCGGTGGAGCCAGTGGCTTTATGGGCTTTGCTCACCAAGGCCACCACATCCACCAACGCCCAGTGATCCACCGGGGCGATGCTGGCCGCAAAACTGCTCTCGTGCGAGTCCCCTGCAAACCACTCCACAAAACCCGTCGGGATCGATCTTGACGCCGACCCAGACCCCAAACGCGCCAGTGCGCTCAATTCGGCCTCGCTCATACGGAGATCGAGGGCTTTCACGGCTGCCAGCGAAAGGGCTGCAAAGGCCGATGCAGACGAGGCAATCCCCACCCCAGCAGGGAAGTTGCTCACTGATTCAATGCGAGCGCGGGTCTCAACTCCGGCGCGGCGGCGCACCTGATCGAGGTGGTGGCTGATGCGGGTCATACCCCCACCGCTCATTTCACGCCCATCCACAAGGGCGCTGTCGGCGTTTAGGTTTGGGTCAAAGGTGACGGTGGTACGGGTGTACAACCCGTCGAGGTTCATCGAAATCGAGCCGTTTACGGGGATACGGAGGGCATCATCCCGATTGCCCCAATATTTGATAAAGGCAATGTTGCTGCAAGCACAAGCCGTTGCTTTCAGGAGTGGCATGAGTTCTGAGGGAGCCTTTCATTGTTATCCAAGCCAATCCCCCAATTCTAGCGCACCTTAAAGGGCAGAATCCAAAAGCCCCCTCTTTCCCACCGGGTGAGAAAAAGGGGGCTGAAGAAACAGACCTAAGGCTACTCCCGGATGAAGTCGCTCATCAGGTTAGGGGCAGCGGTATCAAACCCGACCACATCCAGCATCCCGCCATCGTCAGGATCAGCAATGCTGAAGTTGTTGGCCACCATCCCGACCACGATCAGTTTGGCCGCGATCCCGGTCTTTTCACGGTACTCACGCAGCGCCACCGAAGGGTGAATCTTGCCCGCCCACGTCTCAGAGTCGGTGTAGACGATGAAGGCGTCCACTGCCATCTTTTTCTCCAGCGCCCAGATCATGGGCAAGGAGCAGTCCGTGCCTCCAAAGGGCAGCCCTGAAATGCGCTTCACGATGTCATCCAGACGCTGTCGGGGCGAGATGCTCAGGGGCGTCAGGGTGGTCTGGAAGGCCGTGAAAAAGGCGTTTTGCTCAGTTGCAGCAGTGATCATGGCCATGGCCGCGCTGCCCACCCGGGGGCTAAGCCCCGGCACCCCTGCGATCATCCCGCCAGCCATCGACCCGGAAACGTCCAGCGCCAGCATCAAACGCTTGTGAGTCGGCTCCACGTTGCCAAAGGACGCATAAAAGGCCGCGTCGAGGGCATCAACCACTTTGGGGACGGGCGTCCATTCACCTTTGCCCCGCACCCCATGCCCCTGCTGGTAAGTGAGCAGGGCCGTCAGCACCTCAACAGGGTGTACCCGTGCCTTGCGCAGTTTGTTCGGGTCGCTCAAGGTCTTGAGAACGAACGACAGCGCAGGGTTGGAATTGTTGACAGCCAGCACCTCAAGTTTCGAGAGGTTGCCCAGATTACGCAGCAGCGCCGTCAGACCCATATGAGGCAGCAGTGCCTCCCACACCTTCGGCTCCGTGAGCTTTTCGGTAGGGATGGCCTCACGAGGCAGTTGATAGTCCTCGATCAGGCGCAGCAGTTCGGGCAGGTCGGCGGTTTTAGCGCGCTCAAACGCCCAGATCACACGGGCCCCATCCATCGGGTGAGGGGTTTCCTCTACCGACTCCCAGCCTTTGGCAATCCAGTTGAGAATGGTGCCCTGTTCCTCAGAACGGGGAACGGGGTGAGCAAGGCGCAGCAGGTCGCGGTGCGACCAGCCATCCCGCTGCTGATATTTAACGGCCTGAAGGGCCAGTTGTGCAGGCGTTGCGTTCAGATACCAATTGGCAACGGCCCGACGCAGCCCACGCCCCCATCCCCGCAGCGAATCCACATATGCAGCAAAATGGAACAGATGCGTCCCGATACGGCACACCTTCGGCAGGGCCTCTGCCGCAGCATGGCGCGTATCCGGGTCACCGTGGGCAAAGGCCAGCGCAAGGGCAAAGATCGCCGGTTCGTTTTTAGGCGCACGCCCAGAATCACTGATCTCCACCATACGGGCCACAGCACGCTTGCCGTCGGCGCTGATGCAGCGGATCACCGCTTGGGCGTTCTCAATGGTCAGTTTACGCTCAGAAGCATAATAGGAACCACCCTCGGCCCCAAGCACCAGAAAACGATCCAACCGTTTCCAGTCATCAACCGGGAAGGCATAACCACCCGCTGAGTTAGCGACGGTTCCGGGGATCGGCTGATTCTGAGGGGTGGGAGCGTTCTTTTTGCCCAGATGCTTTGTGTAAGTCATCGTTCGCACCTTTCCCAAACCTACCAATACAGTTAAAAAAAGCGAGATGGATAAGGTTCGTCGTGGGGTGCTAGAATCGAACTAGCAAACACCAGATAACCCACAACATCGACCCATCTCGCAGTTTAGAGAGGAAAATTCGGCGAAAAAAACAGTGCGGATAAATGTTTGTATATGGGGCCGTATCTTTAAGAGAGATAACCCATGTACCTCGACCCGCACCGTTTTTGTGCCATTGTCAGTACATTACGGATAAAGGGGATGCGGCTGGGGCATTTGACAGATAACCCAACTGCTCCGACCCGTAATGTGATTCATATTCTAGGTGCATTTTAAAATGGCGTCAAGGGTCAACAATGGGTCAGTAGGGGTCAAACGTGAGTATGCTGAGGATTAGAGGTGGCAAACAAGGCCTGCCAAGGCGCTCCAAGTCGAGGCGCCTTGACAGGCATAAGGGCAAAATCTAGGTGAAAAGCGCTCAACACTTAACCACAATCAGATGGGTCTGGGGTGCGCCCAAATACTCAACCCCATGATCGGTGACCAGTACATCTTCCTCAAGGCTTACCAAACCGTAACCGGCCACATGTACCCCTAATTCCAAAGTGAAGCAGTTGCCCACTTCCACAATACCATAGGGAGTACGCCCGTAACGTTCCCAGCGAGGTCCTAAGAGTGTGGCACCATCGTGTACTGTGCGCCCGATCCCGTGCCCAACCGCGTGCTGATACTCAGGGTAACCGGCTGCGGTGATGGTACGACGAGCGGCCTCATCCACCGTCCAGCCTTCCACCCCCGGACGAAGGGCTTTTTCAGCCGCTAAGATCGCAGCCCGTACCGAATCGAAAGCGTGCTGAACCTTATCGGGGATCAGGCTCTCGCCCTGCGGCTGTAAATACCATACCCGCTGAATATCTGAGATGTAGTCGTTTAAGACCACCCCCTGATCAATGCGTACCAGATCGCCGGGTTTGGTCACATACTGGGCGGAGGCGGACACATGCCCGACTGGAGAGTCAGGGCCTACCGTAACGGTCGGGCAGTAGGCTTTATCCCATGAAGGAACCACCCCCGCCTTTTTGTATTCAGCATGAACAAAACGATAAATGTCCTCCTCGCTTAGCCCCGGACGAAGGATGGCCGTGATTTTGTCAATAATCTGGGCCGTCAGGCTAACCGCATCGCGCAGTCGAGACACTTCAGCAGGGGTTTTACGCCCTCGCAGTGCATTCAAGATGCCCTCGGCCGAGACCAACTGCCACGGTTTACCCTCAAAGTAGCGTTTAAGGCTGAGGAACATCCCATGCGAAAGCCCGTCAGCAGCCGTATCACTTTCTGAATAGTTGATGGCGATCTGACGGGGGTTGATCTGATCCATCACTCGCACCAAATCCGGCTGGATGCTCTGATCGTAGCTGATCACCTCATCCCAAACCCCCATCCGCCGAAAGTTCTCGGCATCATAACGCCCCGCGATCACAATCTTTTTGCCGCTTTGGGTGATGATAAAGGCCGTATGCCACGTGACATTAGCGGGTGAGATCAGCGGCAGTGCAGGATCGGCGTTATGTTCTGTCTCACGGACAAAGGTCATCCAGCAGTCGATTTCCTTTTCTTGAAGGATGGCAATTGCCTGATGAATCTTTTCGGATTGAATGGTGGAGTCCAGCATGTTGATAAGTCCTATTTATTTATTCTTGATCTTGGCTAGAGAAAGACATAACCAAGGGTGATTATAATCCCTTGAGAAGTTCATCGGTGTAAATGCTTGGGGGAGTTGCAGGGATCACCTTCTAATGAGGGACCCGGCCGTTACCCTCATCCACCAGACCTCCCGGTGTGCTATCACCGGATCCTGATCAAGGCTCTGGGAATGAGGGTAAGAGGGGAACATCGTGTCTATTCAGCGGTAGGAGTCTGTCCCTGATTCGCCTGCTGTTTACGGGCTTCGACGATGTTCAAGAAGTCTTTGCGTTGGGTCTTCCACAGCGCCGCAATCCGATCATCGTAGCCACCCACCGCCCATGGAGCCGCTTTTTGAACTGCGTTGAGGGCTTCTTCGACCTTTTTTTGCCTGCCCTGAAAAGCCAACAGGCTGCCATGACGATCATAGATCTGGGCTTCAAAGGTTTTGCCTGTGGGGATCCCGTTGGTTCGATGACGGGTCACTTTGAGGTATAACCATGCCACATCTTCAAGACGGAGCGCCTTCAAATTGCCCATCGACCGGGTGATCGCCCAGTGTGGGGTGATCGTCACTCTACCGATCTGAGTAGGCTTCTGGCTCATCTCCTGATCAATTTGGGCTTCGATCTGACGTGGCTCTCCATAACGGGCGAGGGCCTGCCGGATGGGGTGACCATGCGGTTGGAGCAGGTAGATCACCCCGCGCATCACCAAGAAACCGCCGATCACGAAACCCAACAGAGCCGCCCCAAGTCCGATATACCCCCCGGTGCGATAATCCCCGGTATTGAGCATGAAGGGCAAAAGCGCATCCGCAGCCATCGCCGACTGACTGCGAATATCCCCAATGACCTTGTCTTGAACTTTAGCCGGGATGGTGGAGAGCGATCCGGTGTAAGCAGTGGGCAAAGTCTCGTTTTCATCTGGGGTGTGATGGACTTCCACCAGCAGCAGATCCCCTTGAAGGGCCAGTATCAGATAATGGTTACGGTTGGTCACGATGCCATAATTGCGGGAGGTTTCTTCCCAGCCAGTATCAAAAGCCTCTGTGCCCTTGATATTGATCCATGTATGTTTCATCTTGGAGAGATCACGAATACCCCCAAGTTCCGCATTGGAGATGTCCTGAGGGCCACTAAAGAACCCTGTAAGATACTGCGCCCCTAAGGCGATACCCCCAACCACTATCGCAATCAACAATATCCCCACCACAAGGTGGGTCAAGGCGCTGCTGCGAACCGCGCTCGCTACCACTCGTCTCGCCATATGTCCTCACTCTGATTGATGAATTGGAATGGCAGTATTGTACAGCACTTTGGAAACTGGTTGAGACAATGGCGTGGTTCATCCTGCCCCTTGGGGCTATTGAACCGCACATCCCCTTCAGAGGCTTACAGTGACAAGTCTGAAGGGGATGTCCTTGCTCTAACGTCCAATAAGGAGCCTGATCTTCTCCGCAATCGTCGGGGCATATAAGGCTCTCAGCGCCCGCCGCAGGAGGTTGTATTTCTGGGGGGTATAGGGATACCACAGCACCTCTGTGTGCAGCGGGGCGAACCGTTCAATGCTGAAGCTCTGAGCGCGGGTCATCTCGATCAGTCCTTCTTTGCCCCGCGATGCACCATAGCCGGAATCTTTGGTACCGCCCCACGGCAAATAGGGGATCGAAGCCGACATGATGTGATCATTGACCGCTGCGTGACCCACCTCAAGCTGATCGATCATGGCCAATCCCCGTGCCCGGTTGCGAGTCCAGACCGAAGCGGTTAATCCGTAAGGGCTGGCGTTGCTCATGGATACTGCTTCATCATCCCGATCAAAGGGGATGATCACAAGGATCGGGCCAAAGGTCTCATCACGCATAATCTTCATGTCGGGGTTGACCTTGGTCAACAGGGTAGGCGGGAACAAACGTCCGTTGCCCCCTTCAAGGCGCTTTCCTCCTGCGATAACCTGTGCGCCCTTTGCAACCGCATCCGCAAGCTGACCCTCAATGACGTCCATCTGCAACTGGGTGGAGATCGCGCCCATGGTCACACCGGGGGCTTCTCCCGGGCCAACCTTGATCTCGCGCTCGATCACCTCAGTCATGATCTTGATGAATGGCTCCATCACGGAACGGGCAACATATACCTGCTCAATTGATAAACAGGCCTGCCCTGCGTTTTGAAGCCCTCCCCACACAATCCCCCGTGCAGAGCGATCTAGATCGGCATCATCAAGGACAATCGCTGCATCTTTTGCCCCCAACTCTAACTGACAGGGGATAAGCAGCTCTCCCGCCGCTGCGGCGATCTTCCGTCCGGTGGGTACACTGCCCGTAAAACTGATCTTGTTTGGTTTGGCTTTGATCAGGGCCGCACCCAGATCGCCAGCCCCATAAACCGTCTGAAAGACATCTTCAGGCACGCCTGCATCACGCATGATCTTGGTGAACAGAGCCGCGATCTGGGTTGCATATTCAGACGGTTTCCAGATCACAGTATTGCCCGCTGCAAGGGCTGCTGCAATGGGAGCGGTGGAGAGCAAAAGAGGGTAGTTCCATGGGGTAATGGTCAGGACCACACCATATGGCCGCCGCTCGATCCAATAGATTCGATGTGGCAGCAGGGTAGCCATCACCCGCCGAGGGGCGAGCGTTTCTTGCGAGCGGCGGATATAAAAAGCGAAGGTCTCAATTGCGGCCCAGAACTCCTGAAGAGCATCCATCGGGGGTTTACCCTGTTCTGCGATCTGGGTGCTGATGATCAAGTCCATGTTCAGGTGCAGGGCGTTTTTGATGCGCCGCAGTACATCAATCCGATGACGCAGCCCCGCCCGAAACCAGCCCGATTGCGCGGCGCGGGCTTTGGCCATGACGGTCGGTACACTTTCGAGGGGAGTTATCGGTACCTCCCCCAAATAACGCCCAGTGGCAGGGCTGGTGGAGACGATCACCGAGGGCTTCTGCCCATTGGCAGATTCAGTCGATTTTGCCTGAGTTGGAGCGGTAAGGGTCGTCATTGAGAAATAAAACCCCTATTCAATTAATCTTAATCATAAGTATAGCCCCAGAAAAATCTGAGCTACAAGAGACAGGGCGCACCCACAGGGGATTTTATGCATTCAAACCATCACTCCACCCCGCTGCTCCTGCAAAAAGACGCTTTGTCTTAATCTCTACTTAATGAACAGGCGTTCTTAAGGCCTATCTGTAGGAGTCTTGATCCCAATGCCCCCATATATGGGAGTATAGGGATTTGTAAAGTCTGAAAATTCACACCTTTTTAACCTGATTCATTGAGGTTCTATCGAGGTTTAAAAAATGGCTTCTTTTTTAGTTGACCATCTCCACCGATGGGGGTAGAATTTGATCTAAGCTGTTCGCTCACCCAAAGGCGCGTCATGCTCATCGATGCCCTTGTCTTAACGGGCTTTAAAACCGTTAATGTCGTGGTTCCACTTTCCTAGAACAGCGTTCGCTTCAGAGTCAACGAGATCATCACGGTTACCTGTGCAGCTTAGCCCGGTGGGGATTGTCTTTGCATTCCTCGGTTCCGGGCGCAAAAAAGGCTTACGATGAACGCCAAAGACGCTTGGTTAGCAACGCTCGGTCAACTTCAAGTCCAGTTGAACCGTGCTACATACGATACTTGGCTGCGTCGTGCGGAGTTTTTCGCTTATGAAGACGGGCGTTTTGTGGTTAGCTTGCCCAACGCTTACGCACAGGATTGGATTGAGCGACATTTGCAGCCCGCCATCATCCAAACCCTAAGCAAGATGTTCGGACGTGAAGTTGAACTTCAGTTGATCGTGTATGATCCAGCCTCAGAAACCGCCCCCAATGCCCCGCTTTGGAACTTCAGCACTGAACCTGAAACCGGGATCAACCAAGGGGAGCCAATCAACCCCGACTATACCTTCGAGAACTTTGTGGTGGGTGACGCCAACCGTTATCCCCTGCTGCTGGCAGAGGCGATCACCCAGAGTGAGATGGGACGTTACAGTCCAGTTCTGTTTCAAGGCACAATGGGCGTAGGCAAAACCCACCTGCTTCAGGCGATCACCGGAGCGCTCGTTGCCCGAGGGTTGCGGGTGGTCTATATCACTGCCGAGGGTTTCACCACAGAGCTGGTAGGTGCCATCAAAGGTGGGCGCGGGCACGAACTGCGTGAGAAATACCGCGAGTCTGATGCTGTCCTGATCGACGATCTTCAGTTTGTGGAGGGCAAAGACAGCACCCAAGCCGAACTGGTCGCTATCTGGGATGCGCTTCGCAATCGCCGTCGGACAATGATCTTCGCTTCCAACTGCCTGCCGCACGAGATGAGCCGTCTCAGCAAGGACGCCCGCAGTCGTTTTCAGGCTGGTCCCATTGCGACCATTGAGCCGCCTGATGATCGTTTGCGTCGTGATATTTTGGAAGCATTGTGTTTGCGCCGCAACCTGAATCTGCCCGCCAGTGTCCTTGATACCCTTACCACGCGCATTTCCGGCAGTGTGCGCGATCTGGAAGCGGCCGTTGATCAGCTTGACGCCTACAGCAAACTAACCCGAGAAACGATCAACCCTGCAGCGCTCGAACGTGTCTTGCGCACCCTTGGGGCAGGGTCAGGCGCAGTCTCCCAAAACGCGGCGGCCGGCGGGATCGGGCTAGAAGCAATCTGGAAGGCAGTATCTGATCACTTTGGGGTATCGGCGGCTGATCTCTCCAGCCGGAAACGCACCAAACATATCGCGCTGGCCCGTCAGGTGGCCATGTATTTGGCCCGCGAGGATGGAGGCGCATCGCTGCCCCAGATCGGGGATGCCTTGGGCGGACGGGATCACAGCACCATCATTCATGGGTGCAACCGTGCAGCAGAGATGATTCGGACTGACCCCGCCTTTGCGGAGGAGGTCATGGCTGTGCGTGTTTTCTATCGTGTACCTGTGCTGGTGCGTTAAATTTCCCCGGCTGTCCCAGTCCGTATCATTTCATCGGAAATTTCTAACACACTTCTAGCACTCCTACCCTCTAGAGTGCTAAAATACCTCTTGACTTCTTTTCCCCCTCTGATTACACTGTTGTATATCCTTAGCACTCGCACCCATTGAGTGCTAAATTCGTGTTAAGAAAGCAAACAGTCAACTCGCAGGAGGACTTCAAGATGAGCTTAAAACTGCGCCCGCTCGCTGACCGCTTGGTTGTTGAACCTATGGAAGGCGAAGAAGTGACCAGTGGTGGCATTCTGCTGCCCGAAACCGCCAAAGAAAAGCCGCAGCAGGGGACGGTCTTGGCCGCCGGTAATGGACGCCGTGATGACAGTGGCAAACTGATCGCCATGGATGTAAAGGTTGGGGACAAGGTGCTGTACGCCAAGTATGCGGGCACCGAAATCAAGGTTGAGGGCAAAAAAGTCCTGATCCTGAAGGAAACCGATATTCTGGCGATTGTTGAGTAAAACGCGCCACCAAGCACCACTTAAATCGACCTGAATCCATAACGCATAACCCATCACAAGGATAAAAGAACCATGCCTAAGCAGCTTGTTTTCTCCGAAGAAGCCCGCCGCAGCCTGAAGCGCGGTGTTGATAAACTGGCAGAAGCCGTCGCCACGACCCTTGGCCCCAAGGGGCGTAATGTTGCCCTCGACAAGAAGTTCGGTGCCCCCACTGTGACCCATGACGGTGTGACGGTGGCGAAGGAAATTGAACTCGAAGATCCCTATGAAAATATGGGCGCGCAGCTTCTGAAGGAAGCTGCCACCAAGACCAACGACATCGCGGGCGATGGCACCACCACCGCCACCGTGTTGGCCCAGACTATCGTCAATGAAGGTCTGAAGAACGTCGCTGCGGGCGCCAACCCGATGCTGCTCAAGCGGGGTATTGAAGCCGCCACCGAAGCGATTAGCAAGCGCCTGCGTGATGTGGCCGTTGCCATCGATACCAAAGAAGAAATCGCTTCTGTTGCCTCCATCTCCGCCCAAGATACCGAAATCGGCAAGCTCATCGCCGATGTGATGGATCGGGTGGGTAAAGAAGGCGTGATCACCGTTGAAGAGAGCAAGAGCCTCGAATTTGAGACCGAGTACGTGGAAGGGATGCAGTTTGATCGCGGCTACATCAGCCCCTACTTTGTCACTGCCCCCGATACCATGGAAGCGGTGATTGAAGAACCCTACATCCTGATCTACGAAAAGAAGATCAGCGCCGCTCAGGATATTGTGCCCATCCTCGAAAAACTGGTGCAGATCGGCAAGCGTGCTGTGGTCATCATCGCCGAAGACGTGGACGGCGAAGCGCTGGCAACCCTCGTGTTGAACAAACTGCGTGGGATGCTCAACATCCTTGCGATCAAGGCCCCCGGCTTTGGGGATCGGCGCAAGGCGATGCTCCAAGACATTGCAGTCCTGACGGGCGGCACGGTCATCAGTGAAGAGACCGGGCGCAAGCTCGAAAACGTGACCATCAATGATCTGGGCCGCTGCCGCAAGGTCGTCTCCACCAAAGAAGAAACCACCATCGTGGATGGTGCTGGTGACGAAGCTGCAATCAAGGCCCGTGTCCTCGAAATTCGCACCGAAATCGACCGTACTACCAGCGATTATGACCGTGAGAAGCTCCAAGAGCGTCTGGCGAAGCTGGCCGGTGGTGTGGCCGTGATCCGGGTAGGCGCAGCGACCGAAGTTGAGCTGAAAGAAAAGAAGCACCGGGTTGAGGACGCTCTGAGCGCCACCCGTGCCGCGGTGGAAGAAGGGATTGTGCCCGGTGGTGGTGTGGCCCTGATTACCGCTGCCTCCGCTTTGGAAGGCATGACCATGCAGTATGATGACGAGAATACCGGAGTGGCGATCCTCCGCCGGGCCCTCGAAGCCCCCATGCGTAAGATCGCGGCCAACGCCGGACAGGACGGCGCGGTCATCGTCCAGAATGTGCGTCGTCTGCACAATGAAAAGAAGTCGGTGCGGGTCGGTTACGATGTGCTTTCCGGTGACTATGTGGACATGATCGATGCGGGCATCATCGACCCGGTGAAGGTCACCCGTGGTGCGCTGGAGAATGCAGCCAGTATCGCAGCCATGATCCTGACCACCGAAGCCCTGATCACCGATGTGAAGGAACCTGAGAAGCCAATGCCTGCTCCGGGCGGCGGCGCAGGGATGGACTTCTAATCCCCTTCTGAGCCTTAACCCTATTTTTCAGCCCCGTTCCCGCTCGGAGCGGGGCTTTTGATTCCTCAACCTCAGCATTCCCTCTAACAGGCTGGAGAGGCGGTTTGAGCCTAACTTGGACAGGTGTTACCCCTTGGGGTAAAACAGTCCCTTTGATGCCTCCACCCCAGCCTCAACCTGATTCTGGCTTGACGGCGTGCCCCAAATCCACTACAATCCGTCAACGCTGTCTTGATATGAGCGCACTATGTTTGAAAGCTTATCGAACAAACTTCAAGGCATTTTTGACCGTCTTGCTCAACGCGGCCTTCTGACCGAAGCCGACGTTGATACAGCCCTGCGTGAGGTGCGTTTGGCCCTGCTTGAGGCGGACGTCAATCTCTCGGTTGCCAAAGACTTCATCAAACGGGTGCGTGAACGCGCCATCGGGGCGGAGGTGCTGAAGGCCCTCAAGCCCGGTCAGATGGTGATCAAGATCGTTCATGAGGAACTGCTCGAAACCCTCGGTGAACCGGGGAAACTGAACCTCAATGGCCCTTCACCACGGGTGATCATGCTGGTGGGGCTTCAGGGTTCGGGCAAGACCACAACTGCTGCAAAACTGGCTTTACGCATCCGCCGTGAAGGTCGCCGTCCTTACCTGATCGCGGCAGATGTTTACCGTCCTGCTGCTGTTGACCAGATCAAAGCGCTGGGCAAGCAGCTTGACATCCCCGTATACGACGAAGGCACCTCGGCCGCCCCGCCCGACATCGCGGCCCGTGGCCTCAAAGTCGCAACGGAAGCAGGCGCGTCCGTGGTGATCATCGACACCGCCGGCCGTTTGCAGATCGATGATCGTCTGATGAGTGAGTTGGAAGCGATCAAAAACCGCACTAACCCCGCCGAAATTCTGCTCGTGGCTGATGCCATGACTGGACAGGAAGCGGTCAAGATTGCGGAGGGCTTTCACCAACGCATCGCGGTCACAGGACTGATCCTGACCAAACTGGATGGTGATGCACGCGGCGGCGCGGCGATCTCGATGCGCGCTGTGACCGGTGTGCCCATCAAGTTCATTGGGGTGGGCGAAAAAACCGATGCCCTTGATGTCTTTTACCCTGACCGGATGGCACAGCGCATCTTGGGTATGGGCGACGTGATGTCGCTCATCGAAAAGGCGCAAGAAACCTTCGATCAGAAAGAGGCTGAGCGCTTGGGACGCAAGTTCCTACGCGCTGAGTTTAATCTGGACGATTTCCTTCAGCAGATGCGTCAGGTCAAAAAGATGGGCCCGATCAGTTCCCTGCTTGGGATGATCCCCGGTATGGGCAAGCTCAAAGAACAGATCAATGAGGAGGAGGCAGACACCACCTTCCGCAAGATCGAAGCCTTGATCTGCTCGATGACTAAAGAAGAACGCCGAAACCCTAAGGTCCTTGACGCACGCCGGAAAAAGCGTGTGGCCCGGGGCGCAGGGTACACCAATAACCCCAAAAACCCCGAACGGGAGTTGGAAGGGATACAAGAGATCAATGCACTGCTGAAGCAGTTCAAGGAAATGCAGCGCATGATGAAGATGATCAAAGGCGGGAACCTTGATATTCGCCGCCTGTTAGGTCGCAATTAGACACTCACCGCCAAGGTTAAGTAAGGAGTCCCGCATTGGTTCGCATTCGTTTACGCCGAGTTGGTCTGAAGAAACAGCCGAGCTACCGAATTGTGGTGGCGGATCAGGAATCCCCCCGCAACGGCGCTTACATTGAGGTCATCGGGTTCTATAACCCCCGCACCCAGCCCGCCACCGTCGATATTAAGGAAGATCGGGCCCTCTACTGGTTGAGCGTTGGCGCTCAGCCAAGTGAAGGGGTCGTCGGTCTGCTTAAGGGCAATGGTACCCTTGAGCGTTTGGAGCGCCTGCGCAAGGGTGAGGCCATGGAAGCCCTTGTTAATGAAGCCGCTGCCATTGCCGCCAAACGCCCTGCCGTGAGTGGCAAGACCCGTCAGGCTGCCCCCGCAACCAAGTAGTGACCAAGTGATGGTATGGTTTAGATCCCAGAAGTGAGGGCATCTGATGGACTTAAAAGCGCTGGTTGAATATGTCGCCAAAACCCTTGTGAACAACCCCGATGCGGTGACCGTGAACGAGGTGCAGAAGCGCAGCTTGACCATCCTTGAACTTCATGTGGCCCCGGAGGATATGGGGCGTGTGATTGGCAAAGAAGGGCGAGTGGCCAACGCACTCCGCGTAGTGCTGCGCTCCGCTGTAGCCGAATCGGGCAAACGAATCTCGCTCGATATCGTATGAGCGCACAGCCCCAGTGACTGAACCTCTTTCTGGTATCAAGAAATCTGATAAACAGCCCGCGCATCTTGTGTTGGCGCGGGTTTTACGTCCTCATGGGGTGCGCGGCGGTTTACGTATCGCGGTGACCACACCCTTCCCGGATCGCCTGCGTGATCTCGAAAAGGTGTTGATCGGGCGTGACCCGGAGGATGCGGATAGCTTTGAAACTTACTCCCTGCGTTCCGCCCGTCTCGACAAAAACAACGAGTGGTTAATCCAGTTGGAAGGGGTCGAAACCCGTGATGATGCGGAACGTTTCCGTCATCACTACCTTCTGACAGCCCTCGAAGATGCGGTTCCTTTGGAAGACGATGAGGTTTACCTCTTTCAGGTGATGGGCTTGGAAGTGCGCACTGAAGACGGGCGCATTTTAGGCCGGGTGACCGATTTCATCGAGACCGGCGCAAATATGGTCTATGTGGTTCAGGGTGAGACCTATGGCGAAGTCCTGATCCCCGATGTGCAGGGCTTCATCCTCGATATAAACCCTGAAGCGGGTTTTATGTTGGTGCGCCTGATGCCCGGTCTGCTGCCGGGTGATTCCTAATCGGTCATGATACCCTACAACGTCCTCTTTTTGACCGATAGGGGCGAACGCCATCAACAGCACGTCTTGCAGGCAGCGCCGCCTCAACTAGCGGTGACTCTACTTCGCACCCCCACCCGCGAGACACTTTTTGCGGCCTTACCCCAAACACACTTTCTAATCACAGAGCGTAATCAGCCCGTAACGGCGGAGATGATCAAAGCGGCGCAGCGCCTGAAGCTCATTGTCAGGTTAGGGTCACTCACCTACGATATTGATGTGGATGCAGCCGTCCGACGCAACATTGTGGTCTCCATGGTACCTGTGATAGGGGTCATCTACTGTGCCGAACATGCCCTAATGATGCTTCTAGCGCTCAGTAAACGACTGGGACGCTCTTTGGCGGCGGCCCTCGCCGCGGAACATGGGCAGGAAGCACAGCGGGGGGATGAGAATACCTTCGCCTTCAACTGGCTGGGGTACACCGATCTGACCGGGCTGGCGGGCAAAACCATCAGCATCATGGGTATGGGTGAGATCGGGGTTGAGTTAGCCCGCCGCTTGCGTCCCTTCCGTCCAGCGCGGGTGCTGTACCATAAACGCACCCGTTATCCAGCGTCAGTAGAGACGGAACTGGGGATTACCTATGCTGATCTACCCACCTGTGTGCGCGAGGCAGATTATGCGGTGAGCCTGCTGCCCTACAGCGCCCAAACCGACTATCGTAATGGCGGTGGTTTAGATTCCCGCATCCTCGCGCTGTTCAAACCCGGCGCGATGTTAGTGCACTTAGGCAGCGGCAGCGTGCTGGATGAGGCGGCGCTGCTCGAACGCCTTCGGGCAGGGCTGCTCGGTGGTGTGGCACTGGATACCTACGAGTATGAACCCCTTCAAAAGGATCATCCCTTAGTAGCCGCAGCGGGTGATCCTCGCTTAAATCTGCTTCTCACACCCCATACGGCGGCGGCGGGGGCTTCGGGGGATCGTTCGGGTGATTATCAACTGATCCTCGACTACCTACAAACGCAGCCCAACGCTGAATAACAGTGCGCGGCTGAGCCGTAGACTGCTGACGAGCCCACCGAAACCACACCTGCATCTGCCCCCGCAAGAGGATGGGTCGGGTTCGTTTACCCCAAAAACGAGGCGTAAGTCGAACTATCTGCCCTGCCAAGCGCGTTCCTAAACGAGGCGTCAAAAAACAGCGCACCATAAGATGAAGCCCCATGAAGGGCAAATTGAAAGTGATCAGATCAAAGGGGTAGGCGTTTTTGATCACGCTCAGATACCGATGGGCAAGAGCCATCGCCCGCAGTTCCTCTTTGGGGCTGCTGCCACGATGAGTCGCCATAGCACCGGGCACATAGATGCAGCGCCAGCCCTGAAGCCGTGCCCGCCAGTCCAGATCAGTGTCTTCCCCATAAAGGAAAAAATCAGGATCAAAGAGATCACCTGTGGGAGCAAGGGTCTTGATCAAGCGCCCACTGTACAGCGCCGCGCACCCCGGAGCGCCAAAAACTTCCCGCGGCCGCTCAAACTGCCCCTGATCGATCAGCCCCATGCCCACATTGAAAGCATACCCATCGCGTCGCAAGGCGTGTCCGACACTGTATAGGCGTGGAGGATCGCCCTCACTGTGGGGCAGATACAGCTTGCCCACCACCCATCCCGCACCTGACTCCTGAATCGCCTCTACCAGCGCTGCCACATAATTTGGCCCCATCACCAGATCAGGGTTGCAGGTAAGGTAAAAATCACCATCAGAAACAGGCTTGATCGTCCGAATCAGGATGTTGTGCCCAACCCCAAACCCCACATTATCCGATCCCCGGATCAACAGGGCTTCAGGGACATTCTGAGCAAGCCATTCAGGGCTGCCATCTGTAGAGGCATTGTCACGGATCACGATCTGCCGATCAGAGTATGTCTGTGCTCGGATCGCATTGATACAGGCAGGCAGATCGGCAAGGCTGTTGAAGCTGACGATCCCTATGTAAACAGTCATCGGAACCATCTCCGCATCTCAGGCCAGCTCACCCGCCGTCCCGCCTGAATGAGGTGGCGTTTATCCAGCATCCGACGGCGCAGCCGCCACACATCCCAGTATGCTTTTACGCTGGATCGTTCCCGAAGCAGAATATATCCCAAGATGCCCAGTTCATACGCGCCGATCCACGGCAGATCAAACCAGAAATGGGCCCCAATCTCATTCTTGAGCATCAACAGATAGCGATTCCGTGCAGCCATCCTACGAATCTCCGAACGGACTCCGGCGCGGATTCCGGGGCGAAAACCGCGCACATGAGACCCTTTTGCACCCGGTACAAACAGGCACTCCCACCCCCGTAAACGTGCCCGCCATGAGAGGTCTACATCTTCTTTGTGCATAAAAAAATCAAGATCAAATACTTCGTCCTTGATGCTCACATCAAGGAGCATAGTACGGCGGTAAAAGGCTGCGGCCCCATCAACCCCAAAGATCGGGGTGATCTCAGTGGGTAAGACGTCAGGAGCAGCCCCTTCATAAAGAAGCCCTTGACGGCGGTTGCGGCGCATGAACAAACCCGCGCCATCGATTCGTGCCGTTCTTTCAGTTTGGGAATCAGCCAAATCATCTACCCGCCGTAAAGCCCCCGCTCCTGATCCGGCTTCGGGGTAGACGTTCAGCGTCTCGACCATCGCCGCCAAAAAGCCCGGATCAAGGCGCACATCGGGGTTGAGGGTCAGGACATAGGTGCTGTCTGTAAGGGCCAGTGCTTGATTGTGGGCTGCCGCATAACCCACATTGTGAGCATTGCGCACACATCGGAGAGGTTCCGCCTCGGCGATCTGAGCCGAACCGTCAGCGGAGCCGTTATCGATAATAAGGGTCGAGAAGTCGGAGAAGGTCTGATCCCGCAGACTCTGAAGGGCCATCGGCAGGACGGAGGCGCTGTTATAGGTGACAATCTGGACGGCGACCCGGGGCATTCTGGCTTCAGTCGCGGGTCACTGCCCGCACCAGATCGGCCAGCAGTCCATAGGCTGTCATTTCTGGTCGGGGATGATGTTCGATGAGAGTCAATCCGCCCAATACATCGGTCTCAAAGTGGATCAGGGAAGAAGTGCCCTGCACCTGTGCGAGTGCACCTGTGACCCGCTCCGGACGCACAGAGGCACGCAGGCTGCCGTCTTCGGCCCGCTCGATTCGGCTCACTAGTCGATAGGGGCTGCCCATCTCATGAGCGGTGCGAACCTCAGCCGGATCAAGCCCTCGAATCCCTTCCCGTGAGACCTGATCGAGGTGCAGTCCTGCACCCATGAGTACATTGGCCAGCGCAGTCACTTTCACGGCTGCATCCCAGCCATCAATGTCCGCGCTGGGATCAGCCTCCGCCACGCCAAGGGCTTGTGCCTCACGGATGCCATCCTCCCAATCGGCTCCCTTTTCAATGGCTTCAAGGATGACGGTGGTGGTGGAATTGAGGATGCCATAAAAAGTACGCAGTTCTGCCATTGGGAGCGTTTCTCGGAACAGTCCAAAGATAGGCACCCCATCCATCACGGAGGACTCAAACAAGAAGCGACGATCTTGGGCTTTGGCCAGCGCGCTCAGATCGGGGTAAGCATGGACGACGGGGCCCTTGTTGGCCGTGATCGCGTGCATGTGGCGTTCAAGTGCCATCCGCAGATGATCAATGGCGGGCTGTCCAGTGTGGGGGTTGAGGGTTGTGGTCTCGATCAAGACTCCAGCGCGGCTAGCGTCCAGCCATGCGCCTACGTCGGTTGTGGGCAGTCGTTCAGCGGGAACAAACTGTCCCTGTCGCAGTCGTTCGGGATCAAAACCACCACCTGTGGTAACCCAACACCCTAAACGACGGCTGGCAAGGGCCGTGATGCGCCACTCCAGACCATGCTCCGCTTTGAGCGCGGCGCGTTTCTGGATCAGCAGTTCCACCAATGCCCGCCCTACGCTGCCGAAGCCGAGTAGGGCGAGATTTACCACCTGAATCAATGGAGGCTCACTTCTTGGGGATGCCGTTTTGGATCAGAAGCTGTTCGGCTTCGTAAAGTAGGTTGCTCAGGACGCCCGAAATCCACTCAAATTCCGAACCGACAAGGCGCACCCGTCCACGCCACGCTTCCCGCTGCTGGGTGATATTGCCCCACAGGTTCTCACCGCTGGTCTTGATGTCGTAGTTAACGATGATCCCTGCCAACAACAGCGGCAGATACACGTGACTCAGATCGATTCCGACCTTGGTCTCCAGCACCCGCGCTACCTCAAGGGCATAAACTCTGTGATCATCGGCGCTGCCCAGTGATTCGCCTGTCGCCTTCTCAACCATGACCAGCCCTAAACGCACCGCATCCCGAATGAGGGCCATGTAAAGCCGCTCGGTTAGGGCCTCGTAGTTTTTGAGTAAAGCATCATCCTCAATAACCGCAATCAACTCCTGAAACCATGCCGCCTGATGAACAGGGCAGACTTCCTGTGCCTCCATCCCATCTTCCATGGCATAAGCGAGAATCTTAGCGATGAAGATCGACTCGCCCGGATGGAGGGGCATTCCAGCTTCGGAGAAGCGCTTTTCGGTGAGTTTGATGAGCGGGATCAGGGTTTGGGTATGGCTGATCGATGCCGCATATTTTTCCGCCTTTTCACTTAGTTGGGCGTGTTTTGCCTGTTCCTGAGGCAGTTCGCGCACTGACCATAAGGTCTCGTACCGATGGGCCAAGTTCGGCGGCGGGGCATTAATCTGTCCGGCAAGAATATCGACCAAGCGCACAAGGTATCCGTTTTCCTCTTGTGCGGTGAACCCCGCCTGTCGCAAAATGGTGAGACGGAAAGGCGACATGCTCAGATAGCTGGCAGAGCGGCCTCCCTCAGAGGGGCGAACCGGAGATGCCCCTCTAGGAACTTTGGTCTCTACCCGAACCCCAATCAGAGTCCCCTCGTTTGGTTGGGTAGGCGGCAAAGCACCGATGGGTAGATGGAGCAGCCCAGTTTCACCGGGATTCATGTTGATCTCGATGGTTTCCTTTTGGGCCACAAGGCTCATC
Organism: Anaerolinea sp.; assembly: GCA_014879835.1. GTDB lineage: Bacteria > Chloroflexota > Anaerolineae > Aggregatilineales > UBA2796 > UBA2796. Next base: position 9,499 of record JACSRJ010000204.1, on the reverse strand, counting down.
AACCGTCCTTCCATATCTTTGCGCGGAAGGCGCAGCATCACCTTTGCGTTGATGGGCTTATCGCAGTTGTTCTGGATCAGCACCAGCCCTTCAAATGCCTGCCCTACCGTGATCGATAGAGGATGAATGGCAAACGCATACTGAATGACCTCATTGGTGGCCCGTATCCCGCCTGTGATCATCCCTAACACATCAGGTAAGTTGCTCGTCGATGGTGGTGGTGGCATATTGTCCCCTGACTCTAGTGCAGCTTGTGATTAACTCAACAGGGCCCGTTCGATCAAGTCTTGGGCGATGTCAAAGATCATCTGGGTATACTCATCGCGCTCATCTTCGCGTTTACGCATTGCTGAATCTAACAAGCTGATCGTCTCATTCGCCTTCTCACCCTGAAGGGTGATCCGGTTATTAGCGACGATCCCGGCCAGCACAAAAGGCAAATAGGCACGGCTCAGATCAAGCGGTGGTTCGTGCTTTTGGAGCGAATCGACCACTTCTTGCAGAAACCGCTCGATCTCCTCAGTGCTGCCAAAACTCTCCTGAACGACGGTCTCCAGCATGGAAAAACCATACATACCTGCATCACGTATCAGCTCAGGGTACAGAACTTCGGTCAGCAGTTGTTCAAGGTGATCCGGTTTCACCAGAGACGGGCGGCGGGCGGCGGTCTCGTTGAGGGTGGTATACCAATGTGGTGTTTTGGGTTCGCCCGTGCCAAAGGTGACCGGTGATCCCATCTCCAGAAGCATGATCAGGAGTTTGGTGATCATCACGGCCTCACCCGCCCAAAGCCGATAACCGGCTTCGGTAAAGCTGTTTTGAACTTGTTTCAGAAGGGGGATGAAGCAGGCGTGCCGAGTCAGTTTGGGCAGGATCGCGTCAAGGGCGGGTTTTGCCTGCTTACTGAGTGCAGCCTCATCTTTAAAATCTACGTTTGTCCACAGGGATACAAAATTCGGGCGCAGATCCGGCGGCAGCCCCGCGATGGTAGGGGGCAGCACCTGAAAAGGCGCGGCCACGGTTGCTCTGGTGCCTGTGGGCCTGCCAACGGAGTCCCCGGAATAGTTCAACCCTTTTAGGGGTTCAAAGATGGGCAGTCGGGCAGAGTTAATGTCCACCCAGTGGAAAGGCGCACCGCCGCTTGCATCACGGATGCGCTGAGGATGGCGGTTTTTATGTTCAACCGTCACCTCTACACTGACTTTGTAACTATCTCCCGGTTTTGCCTGATGGGTCACAATCAGCGGCAGATTCGCATAACCGGTCTCACCGGGGCGCAATCCGATCCGCACAGGTTTCAGGATTTTGGTCGAAAAAGTGTTCTTTTTTCCGGCAATATCAGCGTCCGGGACGATCAAACGCAGGACGGCGTCCACATCGTTGTTTAGACAATTTTGAATGATGACCAATACTTCAAAGGTTTTGCCGGCTTCAATCGCGGCAGGACGTACCGCTGCGGCGACATGCAGGGCGTCCAGAATGAGCCGCCTCCCTCCCGTGATCGCGCCTAGAACATCGGGGAAATTGGGTGGTGCAGGCGCGGTAGGTTCTTTCATCCGCAAACTCCTCTTGACGGGCATACAGGCAGAATTGTGTAATGCTTGTGCGCCTCGTTTGCCTTCACTTGATCTCTATTATAGACTCAGTGCCACTGTAACCCAAAGGAGAGGTCATTTTTGATGCGTCTTGCAGTTTTGACCGATATTCATGGGAACCTTCCAGCGCTGGAAGCGGTGCTCCGGGATCTTCAATCCCAAGGGGGGGCAGATCAGCACTGGGTTTTGGGTGATCTTGCAGCGCATGGGGCATTCCCCGCGGAGTGTGTGTCCCAGTTACAAGCCCTGCCCAATGCCGCCTTTGTGCAGGGTAACACGGATCGTTATTTGGTGACCGGGCAGCGGGGCAAAACGCCCGTTGCCACCACCGAAACGTATGCCCAACACCCGGAAAACCTGCGCCGACGCGAGGCAGTCTACAGTTGGGCGTTGGAGCGCCTCAGTTTTGACCAGTATGAATTTTTGCGTGGAATGCGGCACGAGATCGAACTCCAAGTGCCCTCTTATGGTTGGGTAATCGGCTATCACGGCGTCCCCGGTGACGATGAAGGGATGATGTTCCCCGAAACCCCAGATGATGAAGTGCTCGATTTTTTTGCGGATCGTGAGGGCCGGCTTGGTTTTGGAGGACACACCCATCGACGAATGGATCGTGCGCTTGTCCCGTGGCGCGTGATCAACCCCGGCAGTGTGGGACTCTCCCGCGATCTGCGCTTCGCATACTACGCACTGGTCGATTTTGATGGGGGGGAAGTTCAAGTCAATTTTCGGGAAGTCCCCTTCGATTGGCAGGCGTATGTGGAAGCAGCGCGCATGGTAAATTACCCAGACTGCACCTTTCTTCAGGAATGGTTTGACAAGCTGCCTGAATCCTAATCAAGCCAAATGCCTAACGTCTATCCTAAATCAGGCTCTCAAGGATGAGGCTATCCCCAAAATGAAAATCGACGAGATCAAGCTCCTGTATGAGTATAACTTCTGGGCAGATCGACGCATTCTGGACACTGCTGGGAAGGTGAGTGAGGCACAGTACACCACCATAACCAGTTTTGGCTGTTTGCGCCCGACCCTGATCCATCTGGTAGATGCGATGTGGGCGTGGCGGTTGAGTTTCCAGCATCGGTTTGTCGCCCCAGAATATCTGACCACCGCGACCTCTATTACCCCAGCAACGATGTGGGAACATGACGACCTGACCGAAAGCGATCTGCCCACTTTGGAGACCCTAAAGTCCCGATGGCAAGAGGAAGAAACGGCCCTGCGGGCATATCTCGCTGGGCTGCGCGACTCTGATCTGAACGGGCTGGTGCGCTACCTGATCCCCGGAAATATCTTGCGTGAACGGGTTTTATGGCACTGCTTGGTGCACTTGGTCAATCACGGAACTCAGCATCGCAGTGAGGCCGCTGCGCTGCTCACCCATTGGGGGCATTCACCGGGCGGACTCGACTTCACCGCTTTTCTGAACCAGCATTTCAACCTACCTGAACCACCAGAATAAGAGAAACACAACGCCCTTGTGGAGCTTTTAACGCTCTCATCAAATCTTGATACCGAACCGCTTCAGAACTCCACTATACTTATTCTCATGATTGAGGGAGCCTGAGTCTTATGTCACGTTTGCGATTCGGTCTGATTTCGATGTTTCTGATCGCCCTCATGGGGTTTGCGGTGGGCGCATGGGCAGTGCGCCCTGATATGGTCGTGCAAGCACAGGACGGCAAAAACAAACCTGTGGTAACGGTGGTCAGTCAATCTACCCAGAGTGTGTTTCGGCGCTCTATGACCTTTAATGTGCGCCTGCGCATCTCGGAAGGCAAGATCACCAAAGCGCGTTTGATTTACCAGCCCCGCGCTACAGGCGCGAGTACTGCCGTGCGGGTTGAGAACTTCATCCCCGGTCAAACGGTTGAATTACGCTATGTGTGGTTCACCCGTTTTGAGACCACTCCCCCTTTCCAGATCATCTGGTATCGTTGGGAACTGACCGATGATGCGGGCAACATTCATCTCACCCCGCGTGAGAAAGGGGAGATCACCGACAATACCCATGACTGGAATAAACTCAGCACCGACAAGATCGCGGTCTATTGGTATGATCAGGACGAAGCGTTCGGTGAAGAACTGCTTGACTTGGCAAAACGCGGTTATGAGTTTGTGAGCAAGAAAACCGGCTTTGTCCCAGAAGATGAACTGCGCATTATTGTGTACAATGATCAGGAGGGCTTCTGTTCATTGTTCTCACCCGGTAGCTGTCGCGATTGGTATGCCGGGGTCACCTTTGGCAGTCTCACCGTGCAGTGGCTGATTCCCGGTCAGGAGCGTTTTGTGATGCGGCAGGTGCTGCCTCACGAGCTGGCCCATGCTTTCCTTAACGACTGGCTTGATGGGCGCAGTGAGTCTGTTCCCCGCTGGTTCAACGAAGGTCAGGCAACCAACAACGAGTTTGAAGGACTGGACGAGGAACTCGAGCTAGCCCGCGATCTGGCCTCACAGGGCAAACTGGATCGCCTCTCTTTGTTGGATAAAGTTGCGGTAGAAGAGCGCAACAACAGCCGCAAAACCGCGGAGTGGTACGCTCAGGCTGCCTCACTGGTCAGCTACCTTTACGAAGGCTGGGGCGAGGACAGTCTCGGTAAGATTCTGGAGCAGGTGCGCGAGGGCAAAAAGTTCTATACGGCCCTCGAAGCCCATGTGGGCGTAAGCATTGAGGACTTTGAACTGGGGTGGCGTGAGTGGCTGGGGGCATTTGATCCCCCACCGACGATTGTACCCACGCCCACTTTGAGCATTATCTTTCCACCCACCCCAACCTATGAACCGACGCCAGTTCGGCGGTCGAATTAACCATCACTTGAAGGAAGGTTTCATGTTGCGTTCTCGGATTTTCACCTCAGTTCTGATCAGCGCGTTGGCGTTGATGCTGATCGTTTCAGGCGTTTTAGGAGGCATACCCTCGGTGGCTTTGGGCAGTGATGCCCCTACCCCCACCCAGCCGGCAACCCCGGAAGGCAACGGTGGTAAGGCCACATGGACGGTCTCCAAGATGAACTTCACCAGCAACTATCCCACTGGCTTCACCTTCGATATTGAAGCTGAAAGCACTGGGGGAAAGATCACTTCCGCCACTGCGTTTTTCCGTCATTCCCCCGAAACTTCACGGGTGCGTGCGATTGGCAAGGCCAATGAAGCAGGTAATGGAGCCACGGCGGTTGTCGAACGGATTCAGGTTCCTCAGTGGGTTCAGGTAGAGTACTGGTGGATTCTGACTGACGAAGCGGGCAATTCCTTTGAAACCGCTCGGGCTTTTGCCGAATACGAAGACAACACCCGCAAATGGGGACGACTTGAATCGGAAGACATCATTGTTTTCTGGGAAGAAGGGGTACCTGACGAAATCGGGCAAATGACCGTTGACGCCATGAAGCAGATGCGTGATACCTTCAAACGCCGCTGGGCCAATCCTTTGGGGTATGTGCCCCGTGCGATCATTTATGCCAGTTATGATACGTGGGAAGAGTGGTCTCCCCGCGTAGGTACAGTGGCAAGCAGCGGCGGCGTTTCCACCCGGATCGCTGGACGCACCGATGATACTTGGGCGGGCACGGCGCAGATGTATTTTTGGGAATATGGGCCCGAGGAAACCGCCTACAACACCGTGACTCATGAGGTTGGTCATCTGTACCAGTATGCCAATGGTGGAGCCACCGGCGATTTCTGGTTCTTTGAAGGTAACGCCACCTTCTTTGAGGTTACTGGTCAAGACCGGATGCTGCGCCGGGTGCGCCAGATGGCGGCTGATGGCACTCTGCCTTCACTTCAAGCTGGGGGCCCCAGTGCACGCGGCGCTTTTGCCCGTGATGCTTATGACATTGGCTTTGCCTTCTGGGTGTGGCTAGAAGAAACCTACGGGCCGGACGCACACCGGTTAGTGTGGGTATTGGTTGATCAGGGACGGGGCTGGAAAAATGCGCTGGAGACTGTGACCAACCTCAGCTTCATTGACATGGAAACCGCTTTCCGTACATGGTTAGGTGCGGCCAATCCGGTTGCGCCCTCACCTGTTCCCTCACCGACGCTGTTCTTTTTCCCCTCACCCACATACGAGCCGACTCGGACGCCTAAACCCTAAAGGTTAGGGTTATCAGGGACAGGCCTCAGCCCTACACGATATGGGGCTGAGGCCATGAGTCGCCTAGCAGGTGATCCCAACCCGATCTCGGAACATCGAACGCAAATCAACCGTGGCCCGGTTTTGCATGGCGAAATAAAAGCCACAAGGTGACCCGATCTCAAGATTGACCGCCCGCACGTAGTCCCCCAAGCCCGCGATGAAAGCATCAACCCCCATTGTCTCTGCCAGCTCGCGCATAAAGACCGCCCCACCACCATAGATCGTACTCATATAGTCGGCGAAGTCGGTGAAGTCTTCTAGAGCGGTATTGATCGGGCGCACCACTTGAATCCGGTTGTACCATGTCATCACATGAGTCCAGTATTCCTCCGCTGCATTGACAGAGCCATACTGTGTTTTGAGGTACATCAGGTAGGAAGCCACCTGCACCAAACTCTCATCCAGCCACGCATTCCGCAGGATGTCATTGCCCGCGATCCCATAAAACCACTGATGTGCGACTTCATGGGCGGTGATGAATCGTCGATAGCGGAACCCTTCAGCGTTGTTCACAAAAACCAGTGAAGGGTATTCTTCACCGCCACTGGGAAAGCGCATCACCACCAGATCAAAGGCGGCATAGGGGTAAGCCCCAAAGTTGGCATCGAAGTAGTTGAAGGCGTTGACCGCAATCTCGCCGATCTGCTGGGCCACTGATAGATCGCCGCTGTAAAGCACATGGATTGGTACGGCCGCATTCAATTCAAACGATCCCCATCCGCGGGCCTGAATGATCACAAAATTGCGCACTGGCCCTGTGACGATGGTGTAAGTGGTCGTTCCATCAAGGTTATCAACCGCACCTTTGAGCGCACCTACAAAGCGGGTTTGAGCCTCGGTAGGAGCGCGCAAGTTGACCGCAAAGAGGGCGGACTCATTGTAAGCATAATCCAGCCCTTTGGTGGCCACTTCCTGCCGCCAACCGGAGTAGTCATAGACCGCTACCAGCGGCAGCGGCTCACTCAGGTAATAAAATGATCCACCCGGCAGGGAGATGGTGTACTCAAAATCGAAGGTGACCCCGCTTCCAGACGGGATCGCCGAGGACAAAGGCACCTCATAGACCGTCCCCTCTGGATCAAGCACGTTTCCGGCTGCGGCCGCGCCGTTGACCTGCACACTGTTAATCTTCATCTGACGATTGCCGTGAACAGGATGGTTGGGGTACAACCGGAAAATCACACTTGAGAGCGTCCCTCCCGTGCGATTTACAAACAGCACCCGCGCCCGGCCGTAAAGAAGCCCTTGGGCAGGGTTGATCTCCACTGATAGCAGGTATCGGGTGCGTCCGGCGAAGGGCAGCGCCACCTGAGCGTAGCCGGGACGGGCAAAGACCGGATCAGTAAGCAGGGCCGGGTCAGGCAGCGGCGGGAGCGAAACGCTTTGGGCCATTGCGGTTGGGGGGATCAGCCCAATCGCTGTGGTGATCACGAACAAGATCAGAGCGAGAAGGCGCACCTCTCGCCCTTTTTTGAGCGTCAGTTTCATCAAGACTCAATCCCGTTGCAGTTTAAAGATACTGATGCTAAGGGGTGGAACGGTGATTGAAATCCGGTGCGAAAACTCGCCCCAACGCATGGGTTGAGCATGAACCCCACCTGCGTTGCCCACGTTCCCCCCTCCATAGTAAGAGGAATCGCTGTTGAGCATTTCCTTGTAAAAGCCCCCTTCGGGAACCCCAATCTCATAATCATAGCGGGGCACCGGGGTGAAGTTGATCACCATCACCAGAAACTCTTGGGGATCAAGGGCATAACGCACATAACTGAAGATGCTGTTATCGGAGTCGTTGGGATTGATCCACTTAAAACCCGTCCAGTCAAAATCCTGCTCAAAAAGCGCCGGTTGCGAGCGATAGAACCGATTCAGGTCACGCACCCAGTTTTGCAAGCTGGTATGGGTAGGCAAACTGAGCAGATACCAATCCAGATCGCGGGCTTCGCTCCACTCGTTCCACTGCCCAAATTCCTGCCCCATAAAGTTCAGTTTTTTGCCGGGGTGGGTGTATTGATAACCAAACAAGAGACGCATGGTCGCAAACTTCTGCCACCAGTCCCCCGCGATTTTTTGGATCAGTGAGCCTTTCATGTGAACCACTTCATCGTGGGAGAGCGAAAGTACAAAATTCTCGCTAAAGGCATAAAGCATCGAGAAGGTGAGCAAGTTATGTTCCCAGCGGCGATAGACCGGGTCCTTGCTGATGTACTTGAGGGTGTCATGCATCCAGCCCATGTTCCACTTATAGGTGAACCCCAGACCGCCCACATAGGTGGGTCGGGAGACCATCGACCACGCCGTTGATTCTTCTGCTACCGTGATCGCACCGGGAATCTTCTCATGGACGATCTCATTAAAGGACTTCAAGAATGCAATCGCGTCGAGATTTTCGTTGCTCCCATACTGGTTGGGAATCCACTCTCCCTGTTTGCGGGAGAAATCGAGGTAAAGCATCGAGGAAACCGCGTCCACCCGCAGCCCGTCGATGTGATATTTTTCGAGCCAGAAAAGGGCGTTGGAAAGCAGGAAGTTCCGCACCTCGTTACGCCCAAAATTAAAGATCAAGGTGCCCCAGTCGGGGTGTTCCCCCTGACGGGAGTCAGCGTGTTCATAAAGGTGGGTGCCGTCAAAGTAGCTGAGGGCGTGGCCATCTTTGGGGAAGTGGGCCGGAACCCAGTCGAGGATCACCCCGATCCCGTTCTGATGGCACTGATCCACAAAATACATGAAATCCTCAGGGGTTCCATAGCGACTGGTAGGGGCAAAATAACCGGTCACCTGATACCCCCATGAGGCGTCAAGAGGATGCTCTGCAACAGGCATCAGTTCGATATGGGTGAACCCCATATCTTTGACATAACCCACCAATTCATGGGCCATATCACGGTAGGTCATCCATGTACCTTCGGGGCGTTTGCGCCATGATCCTAGATGTACTTCGTAGATGCAGATCGGGGCCTTCAAGCCGTTTTTCTCAGCCCGCGCTGCGATCCATTCGTCGTCATGCCAAGTGTACTTGCTCAGGTCACACACCACCGAAGCCGTCTTGGGGCGCATTTCTGAGGTAAATCCATAGGGATCGGATTTCTGGATGCGGTAGTCGTTAAAACGTGAGAGGATGTCGAACTTGTAGATTTCGCCTTCCCCTAAATTGGGCATAAAAAGTTCCCAGAAGCCGTTCCCCACCTGCCGCATCGGGTTTACCCTAGCATCCCAACGGTTGAAATTGCCCACCACTGCAACCCGTTGGGCGTTTGGGGCCCAAAGCGCAAAACGAACGCCTTTGATCCCTTCCACCTCTACCAAATGGGCGCCCAGTTTGGTATGAGATTCGAGGTGAGTGCCTTCACCCAGAAGGTAGAGATCAAAATCGGTGAGGCTGCGTGGGAACACATAGGGATCAGGAAAAGATGCCTTTTGCCCTTCATAGGTCTCACCTTCAAAGTGGTATTTGAGTTTGTCGAGGGGGGTGCTGAGTGTCACCTCCCAAAAGCCTTGGTCATGCAGACGGGACATTTCATGGCGTGTTCCAGACGGCTCCTCAACCACCGCAAGGCTTTTATAGGCAGTCTGAATGGCCCGAATGGCGGTACTTCCCTTGCCCACAGGATGCGCACCCAGAACATCAAAAGGCGCACCGTGTGAGGCATACATGAACGCATCAATGGTTTCGGGGGAAAGTTCAGCAGTCATAACGTGCATCCCTAGGTGAATCGGGTTCAGCGGACAGTTAGGGTAAGTATACGATCAGGAAGAACGGCCTACAAAAAGG
>JACSRJ010000096.1 GCA_014879835.1 Anaerolinea sp. | reverse complement strand
GCTATCAATCGGTCTAAGTGGGGACAATGATCCCGGACTCGATGAGGGCTAATGTTGGTGAACAGGACAGTCTACCCCACAAAGAACTATTCCCCCTTCTACCACGTGCGGGCGGCCACTGCGTAGCGGTCGTGGGCAGGGGGGATGAGGGTAAGGCTGCAAGTAGTAGCTCAATCCTATAGGAAACTGCTTTAAGGCATTGGGTCACGGCGCGGCTCAAACAGATTGCCTGTGATCATGTACACAATCCGCTCATTGATGTTCAAGATGCGATCCCCAAAACGTTCGATGTTGTGCGAGACCCACAAGAGCATGGTCGCGGCTTCCACGGTTTGGGGATCATCGATCATGGTTTTGATCAGCATGTCATAAACTTCTTTGTGCATCCGATCAATGTCATCATCGGCTTTCACCACGGTTCGGGAAAGCGCTGCATCATGCTCATGAAGGGCCCCCATCACCTTGTTGAGATTCTCGTTGGCAAGTTTTGCCATATCCTTAAAGGTGGGGATGTTGATCATTTTGGTCTGGGGGGACATCCGCAGCACCAAACGCGCAATCCCGGCAGCATGATCTCCCATCCGCTCCAGATTAGTGGCAATGCTGACTGCGGCCACGATCCGGCGCATGTCTGAGGATACTGGCTGCTGAAGGGCCAACAGCGCATAACAACGCTCCTCAATATCGTAGCGCAGACGATTGAGTTCGGCGTCAAAGCGATCCACTTTGTGGGCAATGTCCAGATCAAACCCATAAAGTGAGGTCAGGGCATCATTAAGCTGAGTCTCGACCCATGCCGCCAAATGCAGCAGATCAGCATCAAGCTCCCGAAGCTGGCGATCAAAAGCAGTACGTACCGCTACCATTTTTTGTTCCCCTCGTGTCTGCTTTGAAGCAGGATCATAATGTTCACTTAAACCACATTTAACATCACCTTAAAAGAATGATCAAGATATATTCCTGTCACCGAGGCTTTGCAGAATTGTGACCTTGATCCCGGTATCATTCCTCTATTTGAGCCGAAAAAATAGGCTGCTTCAGAGTTTAAGGTTGTGATCTTGCCCCTATCTTTTTGAGAACGTTAACGTATTATGGGTTTTCACCGCGTTCACCTGCACAGATACACGAAAATAATACCTCCTGTCACAAAAATATGACTTCGCTTTGGGTATGTTTGCTATATCATATGTCAAGGATTTTGCAATTCCTGCACTTTATCCAAACTTTCGTTCGCACTGGCTATTGATGGGGTAAAGTTCAGCAACCCAAGATGACCTATGCTGTCGAACTGGTTCAGGTAACAAAGGCATTTGGAGACTACACCGCCGTTGATCAGGTTTCACTCCAGATCAAGGACGGTGAGTTTTTTTCTCTTCTCGGCCCGAGCGGCTGCGGCAAGACCACAACGCTGCGCATGATCGCCGGGTTCGAGTCCCCGACTCAAGGTGAAATCCTTCTTCATGGGCAGCCCGTAGCCGATCTGCCTGCCTTTAAGCGTCCGGTCAATACTGTTTTTCAGAACTACGCGCTATTTCCCCACATGACCGTTGCCGGTAATGTAGCTTTTGGTTTAGAGATGCTCCATACCCCGCGCACGGAGATCAACCAGCGGGTCGCTGAAGCGCTGGCACTGGTACGGATGTCGGAGTTTGCCAACCGGCGTCCGCATCAGCTTTCGGGCGGACAGCAGCAGCGGGTGGCTTTGGCACGGGCGCTGGTCAATCGTCCCGAAGTGCTGCTCCTTGATGAGCCATTAGGCGCACTTGATCTGAAGCTGCGCAAGCAGATGCAGCTTGAGCTGAAACAGATGCAAAGTGAGATTGGGATTACCTTCATTTATGTGACTCACGACCAAGAGGAAGCGCTCACCATGTCGGATCGGATCGCCGTGATGAGCAAGGGCAAGGTGCTTCAATGTGCGCCCCCTCGTGAGCTGTATGAGCGCCCACTATCCCGTTATGTGGCCGATTTTATCGGTGAGACCAATTTCCTTGATGGCACCCTGATCAGCTCTAACGGGCACGCCGAGGTGCTCATTGATGGCATAGTCAAAGTCATCGCCGCACCGTCTTCGGTGGAGCAGGGCGCAGTCGTTACTGTGGCGATCCGTCCTGAAAAGTTAAACCTCTTTTCCCTGCGTGATGAAGAAGGCTCCTTGCTGGATGCTGACTCCAAAGCGCGGCAGCTTGAGGCTGAGGAAGGCTGTGTTTCCATTCAAGGCACCGTGCGCGAATCGATCTATATCGGCACGGATACCCGGTACGTGGTACAGCTTACAGACAAGACACAGGTAGTAGCGCGGATGCAAAACTTTGGCACCCGCTTTGACCATTACCTTCCCAAAGGGGAGCCGGTACTGGTCTACTGGTCGGTCGAAAACGCTCGAATCCTTCTCGATTAGTCAGGAGACGCAATAGACACGATGGCTACCATTGCAGCCTCTCGTGATTTAGGGGCGCGGGTCGGCGCTTATCGCTTGCGCTTTGATCGGGCGGCGGCATGGCTCGCTTGGGCCAGCGGTCTGATCTGGGTGGTGCTGCTGCTGCGCGGCATCCTGTTCACTCCATGGCTGCTTCAACCGGGGATCGAAAATGAATTGATGCCCCTCGAAGCCAGTCTGCGTGATCTAGGCGCTTCGCATGGGGCGCTGTGGATCGGTGGTGGTTTGCTGCTATTTGCGGCCGTTGATGTGGGGTTAGGGCTGTGGCTTCGACAGGGCAGTGGACGTGCTCGTACAGCGGCTTTCATCCGCGCCGCAGTTGGGTTAGGGTTGTGTGCGGCCTACTATCTCATCACCCGTGATTTCGTCTCCGCCCTTGTTTTGGCAGCCATTCAGGGAGGAATCGTCGTTTTCCTCACCCGTAATTCCGGGTTGATGCTTGCGTATCCCAGCATGGTTTTTTTGGGGATATTTTTCGTGGTGCCCCTGTTTAGTGTGCTAGCCTTCAGTTTAGGCAAAGGCACGGCCTTAGGCACAGTCAATCTTGATGCACCCGGTCTGCACAACTATGCCCGTCTGCTCTCACCCGTAGGCAACAGTGGTTTGGTGTATGTGACTATCATTGCCCGCACGGTTTTGATCGCGCTGGCCAACACCCTGATCTGCCTGCTGATCGCGTATCCCTTCGCGTGGTGGATGGCCCGACAGCCAGAGCGGATGCGCAATATCCTGATGATGCTGGTGATGATTCCATTCTGGACGAACCTGCTCATCCGCACCTATGCTTGGCTGATCATCTTGCGCAAAGATGGGCTGATCAATAACTTCCTGATGGATGTACTGGGGGTGATTGACAAGCCCCTAGAGATGACCAATACCCTTGGGGCGCTTTTGTTAGGGCTGGTGTACGGTTACCTGCCCTATATGATTCTGCCTCTCTACACCACCATTGAGCGCCTCGATAAACGCTATATCGAGGCCTCTTCTGATCTGTATGCGACCCCTTGGCAGTCATTTTGGCGGGTGATTCTGCCCCTGACTATGCCGGGTATCATCGCGGGTTCGATTTTGGTGTTCATTCCCTCTGTGGGGACATATGTGGTGACCAATGTCCTCGGTGGCGGGAAGATCTATTTGATTGGCAATCTGCTTGAACAGCAGTTTATGACCAGTAATGGCGATAAGGCATTCGGGGCGGCCTTTGGGGTCGTCCTGACAGTGCTGATGTTGATTGGGACGATGGTCTACTTCCGCATGGGCAGAAAGGACGCCTACGCATGACCCAGCTTACCACTCGTGCTACCACTACAACCCTCCCTCGGGTTCGGGCGCTGCCTCGGCTTCATCTGGGTCGATTAGCGCTTCCCACCATTGGCGTTCTGGGCTTTGCCTTCCTGTATATCCCTATTGTGGTTTTGGTGATCTTCTCCTTCAACAGTGGGGCCCGTCTGGGGCAGTGGGAAGGCTTCAGCCTGCGCTGGTATGAAAGTATGTTTGGGGATCGGCGCATCATGGCTTCCTTTGAGGTCTCGATGTGGGTGGCGGTTATGTCCACTGCAATCGCCACCGTGTTGGGTACAACCGCAGCGCTGGCGCTGGATCGTTTTAAGTTTCCGGGGCGGGTCACCTTTGACAGTGTGTTGTATCTGCCGGTGATCATCCCTGACATTGTGATGGCCCTCTCGCTGCTGCTGTTCTTCAGCTCCGCGAACATGTCGCTTAACCGCTACACCGTCCTGATCGGACATGTGGCTTTTAACACAGCTTTTGTCTCCGTGGTGGTACGGGCCCGGTTGGCAACCTTGGATCGCCGCCTTGAAGAAGCGGCCGCGGATCTGTATGCTTCACCCTTTGCGGCATTCCGGAGGATTACCCTGCCGCTGCTTATGCCGGGGATTGTGGCAGGTGCGCTGATGGCCTTCACCATGTCCCTTGACGAATTTGTGATCACTTCCTTCATCAGCGGGCAGGGCGATACCACAATTCCAGTGCGTATTTACTCCATGCTGCGCTTTGGGCTTAAACCGGAAGTGAATGCACTGGCGGTGGTGATACTCACCATTTCTTCGGTGTTGGTGGTCATTTCGTTGGTTTTGCAGGGGCGCTCACAAAGCGTCACCGCAGCCTCCTGAACCCGTCTTGAATAGCTAGGGAGATAACACCATGAAAAAAAGCATGTTGAGCCTGCTGATTGCAGCGGTAGCGCTGGTGGGCTTCACCTCGATAGGGCGCGCCCAACCCGCCCTTGACTCTGAACTGTACATCTACAACTGGGACGCCTACATTGATATGGAAGTCGTCAATCGTTATGAGCAGGAGTTTGGGGTCAGGATCACCTATGATACCTTCGCCTCGTTGGAGGAGATGTTCGCCAAGATACAGGCGGGCGCGGAATATGACGTGATCTTCCCCAGCGATTTTATGGTGGCCCGCATGATCGAACTTGACCTGCTGGCCAAAGTGGACAAGGCCAATGTGCCCAATATCAGCCACATCGCCCAAGAAAACCTCGACGCATGGTATGATCCCGGCGCGGAATACTGCGTCCCCTACATGTGGGGCACTACCGGAATCGCCTATCTGGTGACTTTAGAACGGGTACCAGAGGGTTGGAGCGCCTTGTTCAACCCCGAAGAAGCTGCCTACTATGCTGAAAACGGGGGGATCAATATCCTCGACGATCAGCGTGAGGTGATCAGCGCGGCCCTAAAGTATTTGGGTTATTCGATCAACGAGACCGACCCCAAACACCTTGAAGAAGCCCGTGATGTGATTCTGAACGCTAAACAATACTGGCGTTTCTGGAACAGCGCCGACTATCAGGACACGATCCTGATCTCTGAAGAAGTGGTGCTGTCGCACTCATGGGATGGCTCAACGGTTGCAGCCGCGATCAAGACCGAGAGTGAGGAGTTCCCACAGGGCAAATGGAAACACATCACCCCTAAAGAAGGCGGTGTCCGCTATCAGGAGAGCATGTGCATCCCCAAAACCAGCCCCCGCAAGGCAACCGCGGAACACTTCATCAACTATCTGCACAACCCGGAAAACGCCGCTGCCAGCAGCAACTTTACGGGGTATCTGAGCGCCAATAAGGACGCTGCGGAGTTTTATATCCCCGAATTGAAGGCGCTTCTACCGTCGGAGGAGGATGTAGCCCGTATGGAATGGATGAAACCTCTTGATGAGGAGTCCATGCGCTTATGGGATCAAATCTGGACGGAGATTCGGGCCGCCGGATAATACGGCCGCCTTTTAAGGTGCCCCCCTTCTTCAACCTACACCGAAGAAGGGGGTTTTGTTTATGCCCCTACCAGTAGTTTGCTAACTTGAGATGAAAAGCCGATTCTTGGTCGCAAACTTGGATTCCCCAATGGCACTGTGACGGGATTCGCCCGCATCGGTCACTTACTGATAGGAGTTACGCACTTGCCTCATCCCCCTACCCCCTTCTCCGCTGGAGAAGGGGGTAAACGAGGCTTTGAGGGGGCTTCCCCCTCAAACTGCCCCTTGCGATAAATACGGGGTAAACAATCTCAACTGCGTAAGTCCTAACTGACTTCTGGAATCAACAAACTACCGCTACAGCATTTTCCCTCTAGATTGAGCTATTAGGGGGATGAGGGTAAGCGGAAAATAGCAGGTCAATTCTTTAGGATGACGCTTTAATCAAGCGCCAAAGGGGTGATGCGTCCGGCGCTTAACTCCTGCAAGGCTGCCCTGAAGGACTCGACCTGACTTTCGGGCAGGGTCACAAACAGGGTGACTTCCCCCGCGAAGGACTCGTCATCGATCACCGCCTGATGAGCCGCAGCGATCAGCTTCACCCGCTCATAGTAGGAGTACTCCACGCTCAACCCCACTTGGCGCATTGGGATTTTGAGGCGCACCTGCATGGCCGCGATCACGGCCCGGGCTGCGTCCCCATAAGCCCGTACCAACCCCCCTGTGCCTAACTTGGTTCCGCCGAAGTAGCGGGTGACCACAATGATCACATCGCCCACATTGGCCCCCCGCAGCACTGCCAAAACCGGCGGGCCTGAAGTACCTGTGGGTTCACCATCATCGGATACACCCTCCGTTACGCTCCCGCCAAAGCCTACTTTGAAGGCATACACATGGTGGGAGGCGTCAGGCATTTCAGTGCGTCGTTCATTGATGAATGCCCGCGCCGCTTCCACCGTCTCTACCCAGTCAAGGGTGGCGATGAATCGGGAACGACTGACTTCATGTTCGACGCGTACTCGCCCTACCGGGATATGATATGGTTCCTTCATCCCTACCCAATCATCACATTTTCAGAGACCACCCCTACCGCCTTTAAACACTTCACAATGCGTCCAAAGGTGCGGGGGATATTGTTATCCAGCCCCACCGAAAAGCGGATCAGCCCCGCGCTCAGCCCCATCTTATCGCGTTCTGTTTCGGGGATTTCCGATGAAGTGCTTCTGCCCGGTGAGCTGAACAAAGTCTTGAAGTAGCCCAGACTCACCGCCAGATAACCCACTTTTTCGGTCTGCATGATGGTCATAAGTTGATTTGCGGTCTTTTCATCGCCCACATCAAGGGTGAACATGCCCCCATAACCATACTGCGGGTGCATTAATTGGGCCATCAAAATGTGCTGTGGGTGGGAGGGCAGCCCCGGATAGTGTATCCGACAGCCAAGTTCCTGCAAGTGCTCAGCCAGATAATAAGCGTTGGTGCTGTGCTGCTTCATGCGGATATGCAGGCTGTGAAGGTTCTTGAGGATGCTGGCCGCCCGCAGGCTGTCCAGTACGGGGCCGAGGAGCATAGTCGCGCCGCTGTTGACATCGGAGAGGCTGTTGTTAAACGCCTCAGAGCCGCAGATACAGCCCGCAATACAATCGCTTGTGCCGTTGATGAATTTGGTGAGGCTGTGAACAACCACATGTGCCCCCAACCTGATCGGCGAGAGGATCATGGGGCTGAAGGTATTATCGACAACGAGGGTGAGTCCACGTCGGTTGGCGATCTCCGCCAGCGCAGGAATATCCGCCACTTCGAGCAGGGGATTGCTGATCGACTCGCAGTAGATCACTTTGGTGCGGGGGCTGATCGCACCCTCTACCGCCTGAAGGTCGATGATGTTCACGAATCGAGTGTTGATCCCGAACCGAGGCAGGAAGTTCTTGAGGAGCGCATAACTTCCGCCGTAGATGGTGCGGCTGGAAATAACCTCATCGCCCATGCTGCATAGCTGCATGATGGCGGTGCTGATCGCGGCCATACCCGAACCGGTCACATGGGCAGCGGCGCTGCCTTCAAGGGCGGAGAGGGCTTTCGCCAGATACTTGTTGATCGGGTTCCAGTGGCGTGAATACAAAAAGCAGCCTTCGATATCGTGTTCAAAGACCTCCTTCATCGTGTCCGGGCTGAGAAAGGTGTAGGTGGATGAGTCTGTGATCGAAGGGTTTACATCACCAAACTCGCCAAAGACCAGAAAATCTTGAATCTCGCTGCTGGGGTCATAATGATCGTTCATGGTAAAAGCACCTCAAATAAATAATCCTATACAAAGCGTGCCGGGTCGCTCATCGTTCATACCAAACGCTTGTTAGCTTTATTGTACTGTGAAATCAAGAGGGCAGGAGGAAGTTCGCACCGGGGCTGAGGAAAAGCGGAATGTGCCTCTATTGAGCCGCGCTTCCTTCACCTTCGACTGCTTCATAGAGTTGGGTCCGTCCATCAGGGCGCAGCAGCGACCACGCCATGCGCATTTTGCCCGAATCGAGGAGTACCGCCGACACCCCACCAATGACCCCCGGCAGCGGTGAGGGGGTGATCAATGCCAACTCCATGCCTCCGTTAGGGCGCACTGAGATCACCCCGATGGCATTGGGCGAAGCGCTGTTTTGAGACGTCAGCACGGTGAAGATTGCCCCCTGTGCCAACCGCCCTCCGGCGGCGCTCGCTGGCAGGCGGAGGTTTGTCTCCTGAGGGAGGGGAATTGAAGTGGTGCGCCCATCAGAGGCAAGGATCATCCCCTCAAGCCTGCCGCTCACGCCTTGTCCAGCTTGTGCAACGCCCCAAATGAGGTACGCCTGAGTCGAGTCCAACGCCAGCGTGAGCGCTTCTAAAGTCTGCTGTGTGTCCAGTGGAATCAGCGCAATCTGATCGGGGTACAAAGCGGGAGCCGATTCGAGAGCGCCGCCCAGCATCTTCACTGAACGTACTGTCCAGATGCGCCCTGCACCCGGTTCAGCCCAGACAAGGCGTAGATCACCTGCTTGATCAAAGGCTGCTGCTGGGAATCGAGCCGCATCTGCGATCAAGATCGGGCTGCGGGGCCGTCCCAGACTATCAATGTGCATCCCGTATAGGCGAGGTTCTCCCTGTTCCAGTATTGTCCAAAAGGCCACAACCATCCCATCAGGGGAGGGTACTGCGACATACTCAAGCACACTGCCACGGGCGATCTCTGTAGGTCCGCGGTGCACTTCAAAGGCTGCGTTGAGGGTTCCGCCCACCAGAAATGCCTGATCGGGGAGAGTCTGGTCGAGCCACAGAAGCTGATACCAACCATCCGGCAAAGGGTATACTGAAAGCCGTCGGGGACGAATGCCCAAGGGTAAGGCGATGGACGCTTCCTGTGTGGGAAGCAGCAAACGGATATTGGGCATGGTGGGTTCACCAGCCCACAGCAGCAGGTGAACGCTGTCATTCGCCCACAATGCCGGGCGATCCACAGGTGTGGAGACCTCGCTCACGCGCTCCAAGCGCCATGGGTGGCGCAGTTGAAGCGTTTGTGGTTGAGGCGTACATGCTCCCCAAAAAATAGCAATTGGGGTTAAAATAAGCATCACGCGCAGAAAATGTCCGTGAAGGTTTTGTGAAGTCGCGTTGACAAAGCGTTTGAATCCCGTTAACCTTAAGTTCATCGACCTCAACACACCTTTACCTCATCGGACATAACGTGAATGATGGCATCGTCGGCGATTAGGAACGTGTGGACACTCGCAGTATACATCGGCAATGAATCGTCTGCGCCAATCCGTATCAAAGTTGAGCGGGTGGCATTGATCGGGCGACAAGACCCCGCAGATGGTTGCTACCCTGAACTGGATCTAAACCCATTTGGGGCACGTGATGCCGGGGTTTCGCGCCGCCATGCCCAGTTTGCCATCGTTAATGGAAGGCTGTACCTGACCGATCTGGACAGTGTCAATGGCACCCGCCTGAACGGGGTCAAAATCCCCCCTCACGAACCTCAGATGATCCGCGATGGCGATCAGCTTGAATGCGGTAAACTGCGCATGATCGTTTATATCCTCGCAGAAGGTTGATGAAGGTCATCCCGGATGAATGATACCCTAAATGTATTGATTCTGGTTGATTTTGGCGAAGAACTTCTTAGTCAAATTCGAGCACTTTCCCCAAAACTAAATCTTATCCGCAAAAGCGTCAGCAGCGCTGCTGAAATCCCCTCAGAAGTGTGGGCGACCGCTGATATTCTGTACACCACCGTGATCGTCCCTGAAGCCGAGGTTGCGCCCCGGCTGCGATGGGTGCAGGCCCATTATGCCGGGGTCGATAAGCTGCTCTCACAGCCGTTGTTTAAAGCCCGCCCCGATCTGGTGCTCACTTCTGCAAGTGGCATTCACGCTTCGACCATGGCGGAGTATTCATTTGCGATGATGCTGGCCCTCGCTCGCAAAATCCCTTTGATGCTGCGTATGCAAAAGCAGGCGGCATGGACAGCGGATCGTTTTGAGCTTTATCTTCCCACCGAACTTCGCGGTGCAACCTTAGGCATTTTAGGTTACGGCAGCATCGGACGGGCTGTGGCGCGACTGGCAAATGCTTTTGGGATGCAGGTGCTGGCTACCAAACGGGATGTAAAGCGCCCCTCTGACGGGGAGTCCTATGAGGAACCGGGTGTTGGTGATCCTGAAGGTGCACTGGTGGATCGGCTTTACCCCCCTGAAGCCCTCAAATCGATGATCGCTCAGTGCGATTTTGTGGTGGTGACCTTACCCTTGACCCCGGAAACCAAAGGGTATTTTGGGGCGGAGGCATTTGCGGTCATGAAACAGAACGCAGTGCTGGTAAATGTGGCCCGGGGGGGCATTGTTGATGAAGAAGCCTTGATCACGGCCCTTCAGACCAAACAGATTGCGGGGGCAGGGTTGGATGTTTTTGAGGAAGAACCGCTGCCCGCCAAAAGCCCTTTGTGGGCGATGGAAAATGTGATTATCAGTCCGCATATTGCAGGCAACACCTCCCGCTACCATGAACGGGCAGCCGCGATGTTTGTGGAGAATCTGCGACGCTACCTCAACAAGAATCCCTTGTTGAACCGAGTCGAGACTGCCCGCGGTTACTAACATCCGCTCTAGACCTACGCCCTTCCCGACAGGAGATCAAGTGCACGTAGGAGCATTCCGACCGGAAGGGGTGTTCCTGCGTACACTTCGCACAATTTGCTCATCGGCTCGGAAAATTCCTCACCATGACTGCTTCGCGGTATCTGTCTCCAGTGGAGAAGGGATGAGGTTTTTAAGGGAGCTTCCCCCTCAAACTGCCCCTGTCGATCAATACCGGGTAATCCGGCCCAACTGCGTAAACCCCACACAAAAAAGCTGACTTCAGTCGGACAGCGTGGTTTCGCCTTATAAACGGCGCTCAATCATATACTCAGCCCACATCTGAAGTAAATCACGATAAGGGCTGGAGGCAAGATGGCCAAGCTCTGCTAAGCCCTCACTGACCATCTGATGGGCAATCTGGCGGGTATAGTCTACTGCACCTAGATCATGGAGCAGGCGAGTCGCTTCCTGAACAGATTCATCTGAGGCGGTATGATTGCCAAGGACAGAAAGCAGCGTCCGTTTGTGGTTCTCATCAGCCGTATTGAGGGCCCTAAATACGATCAAGGTCTTTTTGCCCTCACGCAGATCCGCACCTACAGGTTTACCCGTTTTGGTAGGATCCCCCACAATGCCTAACACATCGTCCTGAAGCTGAAAGGCCGTCCCACACAGATCACAGAACCGCGAAATGTACTTGATTTCAGCGGCGTTTCCGGTGCTATCTCCGAGTCCGATCATCGCTCCGGCGCGCCCCGCAAAAGCGTACAAGACCCCCGTCTTTTTGCGCAGCATCTGGATCACCTGATCTTCCGTAAGCGAAAGCACCTCCTGCCGTGTGTACTGCACATCAAGGGTTTCACCTTCTACCAACAGGAGTTGAACATCGGTGGCCAACTCGCGCACCAGCGCCATCACCAGCACCGGATCAACCCCGTGACGGAAGAACAGATCGTGAAATAACATATAAGCCCACGACTGCTGAACATCCCCGGCCAGAATGCCGATCACGCGCCCGTAGTGTTGGGCATCTTCACCAGTGAAGCCCAGTTCCTGTGCGCCCCGCTGGGCAAACTCGACGTGAACGGTGGGCTTTCCCCGACGGCGATCATCCCGATCAATGATGTCATCGTGTACCAAAGTCCATGTGTGGTAAACCTCGATCCCGGCAGCGGCGGGGATGGCAATGTGCTCATCACCGCCCACTGCGCCGCAGCTCAAAAGCATGACTGCCGGACGCAGCGATTTCCCCCCCATTTTGAGGTAACTGAGGGCCCCATCATGGATGTGTGCTGGCGATAAACGCTGCACATACTCATGATTGAGCAGGTAGTCATACACCCGTTGACGGCGGATTGCCAACTCCTGAAGGAGTTGTTCGTATCCTTTTTCGGTGGTGTTGCTTGCTTTCGATGTCCGAGTCACAGTTGCATCACTGCTCTCTACCGAATGGGTCTCAAGAATGCCGGATCAAGATTGAGCGATTGGTTGAGGCGGATCAAAATGTAGTCGGTAGGATCAGCAGTGGAGGTACTGCGCCCCAAGCCAAAGGGCACATTGTTATTGTTGGCAATAACAAGGGTTTGTTCGTCCACCGGGAACACCGCACTAATCTGGCGATAGGGGTACTTAAAGGTGCTGCCTAAACCAAAGGCGTCTTTGGGTTGATCAAACGCGCCGCTGGTGGAAATACCACTGGGATCACTCACATTGAGCAGATCCGCCAACTGAGTCTTGTTTTTGCCTTCACGCACATTAAACAGATAAACCCGTTTAAAAGCAGCGCGACGGTTCTCACCGCTGTCAATTTCCAGTACCACCACTTCGTTGGCATTGATCATCGCAATCCCGCCCACTGTATAATTATCTCGATCCAGCGTGTAAGCGCCGCCGAGGGTTTCAAACTGGCGGGTGGTGAGGTTAAAGGCACTAAAGGTTACGGTTCGTCCTCGTCCGCGCTGGGCAATGATCAGGGCGCTGCCATCAGGCATCACGCTCATCCCCTGAAGTGCCCCGCCAGAGAGGGGAATAGGTGCCTCCAGCAGTTTGCCGTAGGTATCAAAGCGGAGCAAAGCCGGTGTGCTCTCGTCCGCGACCCAATAAGCATCACCAGCGCGCTGCACCGAACGGGGTGAAAAATCCGCACCTGTTAAATATCGAGTGCGGGTGCTGCTGTTCACAATATTTTTCTCGATCCGCCCCCCTGAGTCGGAGAGAATGCGCCGATCCAGCAGGCTCACCTGTCCGCTTCCACCTGAGGCGCGTCGAAACTCAAACTCAAAGACATATACCCGCAGTTCAAAATCAGCGCTGTTTTGGCTGGAGTTAAATTGCCCGCTGGTAATGGCGAGCCATGTGCCCGGATATTCACCCGGCAAAATCGCGCTGATCGCCCCCACAGGCTGACTGTCAAAGGGGACATTTACGCCGTTAATCACCGCCCCTGTGGAGAGCGCAGTTCCAGCAGGGGGGCCGTCATTAAGCGATTCCGCAGACAAGACCGCACGCCCCACCAGTTCAGCGCCAGCATTTTGGGCGCTGACCACACTGGGGAGCGCCAGCAGCGCACACACCAAAACGAGTATCAAACGGTTGAAGCGGGGCATAAGATGACCTTTCCGGGACGTTGGAACCGAACGGGCTGCGACTGTTCCCCTAATTGTAGGAGGTTTTAGTCTGTCCTCGCAAATAAAAGTCAGTTTGAACCCGGTTGAAAGCCCATTTCAGTATTGATCAACCTTCTGGTATTCGAGGCGGCACGCTTAGGTAGCTCAGAAACAACCCCACCACCCCACCCAAAAAACTCACGCCCAGCCACATATGAATGCTCCACGCGATCCCCCCAGCACTCAGCAGCAGTAGGAATAGGCACAAAAATATCAGGGTAGGGGTCAAGAAGGCAAACACACGTAGGCGCTCAGGGGTGGATGGCGAAGGCCGCAGTCGTCGGAAAAGCACCTCAGTCATAATGCCGCCCAAGATTCCTGCGATCAAACCGAGGGTGTGTGGGGTTGAGGGGTTGTAGCGCATCCAAAACATCAGCAGGGTATTTAGACCCAGAATTAGAGCCAAACTGCCCATAGGAAGCACCCACCGATGTATTGCCAACAGAATCAGACCCATCAAAAGGGCACTGAAGATGATCACCGAAGCGATACCCGAAACATCAAAGTAATCGGTGCCGCGTATATAAGATGGTGGTGAAACCATGTTTCGGGCGTTGGAAAAGGGATGCCCATATTGGGTGAAAAACGTGAACAGAGAAAAAATCAGAAGCAGCCCTACCACCAATGACAACTGTCCCGACCAACCGTTTTTTTCTTGGGTGTGGGGACGCTGCCATGCTGCCCGCACCGGCCCACCCAAAAACAAGAATGCCCCTGCTGCCAAAAAGAGGTGGGCCGGGCTGAGAAGAGCTTCAACATCGGCTTCAAATCCAAAAAGTGAGTGCCATCCAAAATCGATGCCCCCGCCAATGAAAAACACGCCCACCCCAATCAGGGAAAGGAAATAACCTTTGGGCAGCGATTGACGCCAAGCAAAACCCCGGAGGATGTTGCGGTATTGGGTGATGATCAGGTGGAGGGCAATGGCCAGCACCCCCGAATACAGCACGGCGTGCCATGGCGTAAAGAAGGTGTCATCTACTTTGCCATGGTTATGCGCCCAACCATCCAAGAATAATCCAAGTACAAACCAGAGGCATAAGCTGGTGGCGAGTCGGTCAAACCACAGCCCACCAATCGGATAGCTGCCCGGTTTGACGCGCATTTTTGAAGAAGCATGAGAATCTGATGACCCGCTGGTACTGATTTCGGCCATAACATCTGTCCCTCAATGAACACTCTCCCCTAAGGATATACCTGAATTACAGTAGCCCATACAGGGAAAAATCTGGTACCTTGAGGCAAAAGAGAGGGAGCTTCGTGAGGTATACTGCTCTCAACCACAAAAGGGATACAACCGATGTCTACCACCCGTGTGCTTTTTGTATGCACCCATAACGCTGCCCGCAGCCAGATGGCTGAAGCATGGCTGAATCTTCTTGGAGGCGATACTTTTGAAGCCTTCAGCGCGGGCACTCAACCCACCAAAATCAATCCCTTCACCATTCAGGTGATGGAAGAAGTAGGCGCGCCGATGACGGGAAAACGCTCTAAACTCCTTCAAGAAGTTCTGAGCGGTGCGTATTTTGACTACGTGATCACCGTTTGCGCCAACGCCGATCAGGAGTGTCCTGTTGTGCTTACGCCCAACAGTAAGCGCCTGCACTGGGGGTTTGAAGACCCTTCGGCAGCGCTGGGCACGGACTCCGAGAAATTGGCACGCTTTCGAGAGATTCGAGATCAGATCAAAGCCCGGATCGAGGCGTGGTTAAAAACGCATCCCGGATAATGGTTCAGCCGATCAGCACCAGACTCCAGATTACCCAGATGCTGGCGTATACCAGAGGACGGCGGGGGCGCTCCCACTTAACCCAAAGCGCCGCGTAGAGCAAGAAACTCAACACCAATCCGGGCAAAAAGCGAATGATCCCAAACGGTTCCCGAAAAGTGGAAAAGGGCACGGTGGGGATCACTGCCGCGTTCAGCAACACGCACCACACATAGGGATGGGCCTTGCCCATCAGCAGATCACGCCCGGAAAGGATCAAAGCAAGGAGTGTAGGCAAGATCGCACCGAGGGCCAAATAGGGAAACATGTAAGCAAAAACCGGCGGGCTTTCGACGCCAATCCGCCATACCCCCCCGAAGGGGATGATCTCAAAGCCGGTTGCACCTGCGCCGCCGCTGCCCATAGCGACTTCGCCCAACCACAACCACAAGACCAACTGCCAGATCAGGAAGGGGATCAGGCTGGCCGCGCCTACCCAAAGCGCATCCCGGTAGCGCTTCTGGGTGAGGTAATAGAGGACAAAAGCCGCCGCAAAAAAGAGGGTCGGTTCTTTGGCCAATGCCGCCAGCCCAAAGAGGATCGCCTGCCAACGGATGCGCCCCTTCATACCGGCCAAGATGGCCACAATCACCAAGCCAAAAGCGAGCGGTTCGGTGGTTGTCGCCCGGGCCGCGGCCACAATCCCCCCAAAAAAACCGTAGGTCAGCGCGTGCCAGCGGCTCACCCCCAAATCCGTGAGCAGGACTTCCAGCGCCGCCACCCCAATCACGATCATCAGGTAATCAATAAGGAGCATCACCCACGGCATAACCGGCTCATAACCGAGGCTCAAAATTCGAGTCAGGATCGGGTGCAAAATGCGCTGATAACGATATGCGGGATAATCGAGGCGCTCTTTAATCAGGGCTGCCGCGCCGAGAGGATCGCGGGCGATGAAGTACGTGAACTGACCATCGTAACCAATACCTTCCCCAATTTGACGGGGAAAAACGAACTCCATCACCTTCTGATCATTCCAGAAGTAAACAAGGCTCAGATAGATTGCCACCACACAAGCCACCACCATCCACGGACGGATGGGGAAGGGGCGCGAAGGCGTGGAGGAGTCATTTGGATATTCCGTCATTGTCCCTCTTGCGCTAAACACAAGTAGACCCGAACCCCTACCCCAATGCCTTTGGTCTGGCGCTCACAATGTTCGTTGATCCAGCCTTCAAGCGGCTTCGGTGGATAAACTTCGAGGTAAAACAGCCACAGTCGGGTTTTGCCCGCTTCAAAGGCGGCCTCAAGTGGGGCGGAGTCGCCGCTCAACTGAAGCACATCTTCGCCCACCTTCCACTCAGGGGCATAAAGAAGGGTGTGCGCTTCTCGATAGAGCGCAAAGAGGACATCACCGGGCTGCCAATGGCGTTGAATGTACCGGGTTCCACCGCGCCAATCTTCTTTTTGAACCTCAAAGACACCCTCCAATGCAGGGCGAAGGAGGATCAAACTCAGGATCGCTGCTACCAGCAAGATCAGGCGTATCTGGGTGCGAGGGCGGTTCAGCCGCAACCCAATAAGGGTCACCGCGCCCGCTGCGGTCAAGGTCAAAAAGGGGGCAAAGATCACAAACTGGCGAGGCGACCAGAAGTACCCCATCACATAGTTGAGGATGAGCACAACGCCGATTCCGCCTACCCCAATCGCACCCACTAAAAGTAGGTGGGACTCACGACTGCGCCCCCACTCGCTGCGCCGCAAGGTGTTGAGGGCGATCATACTGCCTACCATGATGCTGATCCATGCAAACACTGCCCACAGTGAGCCAAGTGGATCAACCCCCATCGACCCGCCCGGATAAAAGGGCATATCGGCATAAAACGGCGCAGTGAGATGAAATAGGAAGGGCGTAGCGATACTGCCCATCACGGGGGGCATGGTCGGAAAAGTGAAACGCTGGGCGAAGGCGGGATCATCCGTCAGGATTTCGGGGATTGCCCAGATCAGCGCGATCAGTATTGCAGCAGCGGTGGCGCGCAAGAAAGCGTAAAAGTCCGTTCGCCGTCGTGATCGAGCGGCTGATCCGGGCTGAGTGGTACGCCACAGCAGCCATACCCACACCCCAGTAGCAGCGATGATCAGCCCGTCATAGTAGTAGGTGAGCAGCCCGCCAGTCACAGTGATCCCATACCAGCGCCATGCTGATGGGGTGCGCCGCTCAAGGGCGCGGATCAGGGTGAACACCATCAGCACCCCAAAAAACGTGGCGAGGCTGTAGAAGCGCATCTCACGGGAGTAGTACACATGTAGGGGCAGAATCGCCAGTAGGAACGTCCCCAGCAGTGCTGCTCCAATCCCAAACAAACGCCGACCAATAAGGAAGGTGACCGCTACACTCAGGGTTCCCCAGAGGACATCAGGTAGACGGAGCATTCCTTCAGTCAGACTTACATGGAGTGCAGTCAGGTTAACGATCAAATAGTGCAAGGGTGCAGAAGCCCGAAACTGAACCATGCTGTTGACCAAGGCTTGCCCGAAGTTACCCTGAGAATAAGTGACGGTGACGATCTCATCCTGCCAGAGGCTTTGAGCGTCCAGATGGTAGACCCGGATCAGGAATGCCCCCAGAACCAGTGCCCCACAAGCCCACAGCCCCCAGTCAGAACGAGATTGAGTCATGCCAGCCCCAATTCCTTTGCAAGCTGGCGCACACCATCCATTGATGGCTCGACTGGATGGGCGATCTTACCTTCCGCCTCAACACTGGCGATGGCGCTCTTGATGTCTTTGAGTCCATGCCCAGTGATAAGCAGCGCCACCCGTTCCTGATGCCCCACCAAGCCCGTTTCGAGGGCCCGGTGAAGCCCTGCCAGCACAGTTGAAGCGGCGGGTTCTGCAAAAACCCCCGCTGCCCGCGCCAATTCAGGGATCGCCGCAAGGATAGCCGTATCGGGAACACTCAGATAGGAACCATTGGTAGCCCGGACGGCGCGCATGGCCTTCACCCGATCTCGGGGCAGCCCTACAGAGATGCTGTCAGCAACGGTGGTGGCAGGTTCAACAGTCATCGATACGGGATCACGTTCTTCGGCCCATGCCCGCACCATGGATGAACTGCCTTCGGCCTGAACCCCGATCAATCGCGGCATTCGATCAATCCAGCCCATTTGATAGAGATCGTAAAAACCCTTGTACTGTCCAGCGATGATGTTGCCATCACCCACACTGACTAAGATCACATCAGGGGCAGTCCAGCCAAGCTGCTCCGCAATTTCAAAAGCGGCTGTCTTTTTACCTTCGGTGGTGAAGGGATTCATGCCGGTATTACGGCAGTACCAGCCATACTCCTTTGCAGCCTGAACTGAGAGATCAAAGGCGTCATCGTAAGTCCCCTTGACCAGAAATACGGTCGCGCCGTAGACCAAAAGCTGGGTGATCTTCGCCTGAGGTGCGGTGTGAGGCACAAAGATCACGCATCTGATGCCAACGCTGGCGCACACACCCGCCAAAGCAGCGGCCGCATTTCCAGAGCTTGCTGTGGTGATCACTTCTGCGCCAATTTCGGCAGCCCGCGCTGCAACCATTGCACTTGCCCGATCCTTCAGGCTGGCAGTGGGGTTACGCCCTTCATCCTTGAGCCAGATTTCCTTGACTTCTAGTGCCGCTGCGAGGCGCGGCGCACGAAGCAAGGGCGTCCAGCCGATGTGAAGGGGCGGGATGAAAGCATCATCAAGGACTGGCAAAAGGGGACGATAACGCCACAGATTGAGCGACTCCGGAGCAGTCTGAGCGCTGATTTGCTCTGGGGTGATGTCCTGTCGCAACCGCTCATAATCATAAACGATGTCTAAGGTTCCAGCCTCACCACAAGTGGGGCAGGTGTAAGACACCTCTTCCAAACGGTAATGCCGATGGCAGATGGGACATTCCAAATGTGAGAGATATGGGTGCATAGTGCTTTCTTGATGACCTTTGCCAGTGCTGCAAAAACAAAATCAGCGGGGGTGGAACCATGTTCCGGTTTCGCCGCGCAGTGCTCGTCCGATATTTTCCGGGCTCGTGATCAAAGCGGTGGGGCCCCCATGTTCTAAGAATCGGATCACCGCCTCAATTTTGGGGCGCATACTGCCAGCGGCAAAATGCCCCTGTTCCATGTATTCCCGCGCTTCTTTGAGGGTGATGCTGCTCAACATCTGCTGATCAGGCTTGTTGAAATTAATCGCCACCTGTTCCACCCCGGTAGAGATCAGAAGCAGGTCAGCATTTAACCCCTGTGCCAAAAGGCTGCTTGCCCGATCTTTATCGATCACGGCTGCAACCCCGCGCAGTTCACCGGTGCTGTTACGAATCACCGGAACACCCCCACCACCCACAGCGATCACCACGGCGTCAGCAAGGATCACCCGGCGAATGGTGTCAAGTTCAACGATCTCTAGTGGATCAGGGGAGGCAATCACCCGCCGCAATCCACGCCCCGCATCTTCAACCACCGTCCAACCTTCTGCCCGAAACATCTCCGCTTCAGCGGGGGAAAGAAACCCTCCAATGGGTTTATCTGGGTGTTGGAAAGCGGGATCATCACTGTTGACCAATGTTTGAGTCACAAGGGTGACTACATGTTTGGAGATTCGCAGGGCGCGTAAGCTGTTACGGAGGGCCTGCTGCACCATATACCCGATGCTGCCTTGGGTATCGGCCACAATCAGATCGAGGGGAACCCCATGAACTTGGGGCGCGGCGATTTCGGCCCGGCGTAGGATAAACCCCACCTGAGGTCCGTTTCCATGGGTGATCACCACCCGCCAGCCCTCGCGTACCATTTCCGCGATGTGCTGGCAAGTTTCGCGCACGGCGTCCCACTGATATGTAACTTCGATTTTATCCTTAGCTGGGATGAGGGAATTGCCCCCGATGGCGACAACCGCGGTTTTTAAGTGCATAAATCAAGAGTCTCCCTAAAAAAACATATTGAGCCTAGCAGGATTCATTTTACCACGAGGGTGAATAGGGGGCGGATACAACCTGCCCCAGAGACATTTCACTTGGGGAATACTTATAAGGATTTTGTAGGTCTTATATACGATTCAGATGATCAAGAGCCAAGGAAGGGGTACTACCCAGTCACAAGAGCCTTAGGTCGGCGCGAGGACGCGCTCTAACTCACGCACGAAAGCCCCCGCTTCAATAGGTTTAGGCATGTATCCAATGAAACCGCTCCGAATGGCTTTCACCGCCACATCGGATGAATGATACGCAGTGATCGCAAAACAGGGCGTTAAGACATGCATCGCTCGGAGGCGACTAAGGAAAGTCCAGCCATCCATCCCCGGTAAGGCCAAGTCGATCACGATGGCAGTATAGGCGTCCTGCCTTAAGGCTTCAAGGGCTTCTTCTGCCGTTTTGACCACGTTCACCCAAATATTGTAATGGCGAAAGATGCGAATCAACACCTCCCGACCATCAGGATCATCCTCAATGACCAGCAACCGCCACCCTTCAAACCTCATAGGACTTCTCGATTTCATGTTTTAAGGGTTCAAAATCAGGTACATCGATCAACAACTTCAATAAATCCATGATAAAGGTGGCCGGTTTGAGGGGTTTGCTCAAATAGTTATGAAACCCCGCGCCCACAGCCCGATCCCGATCTCCGGGCATTGCGTGTGCCGTCAGAGCGATCACGGGTATGGTCATGGTGGATTGATCGTCCTTCAGCAACCTAAGAACCTGCCAACCATCCATGCCGGGCATAGAGAGATCACACACGATGAAGTGCGGCCGACTCTGTTGAACCAATTTTACCCCGGTGAGTCCCTCTTGGGCGGTCTCCACATGAGCACCATAATACACCAAGATTCGGGTCGCTACTTCAAGGCTGTCTGCCTCATCATCGATGACCACAACCCGCCAACCGTTGAGAATATTTCTGGCGACAGGCATCGCATTTCCCTTTCAGATATTAGGTGTGAGTGCGCTTTGTGAAAGGGGTTTGAGAGGCAGAGTTACGGTGAACACACTCCCCACCCCCAGTGTGCTGCTTACACTTATTGTACCACCCATCATGCGGGTGAGGTTGCGCACAATGGATAGACCTAAGCCAGTGCCGCCATAAACCCGACGGGTGGAGCCGTCCAACTGGCGGAACTCATCAAAAATAAAATTCAGCGCGTGGGGTGGAATGCCGATCCCGGTATCCTTGACCTGAATCATGAACTGATCCTCCCCCAAATGATTTACACACAACACCACCTGCCCTTCTTCGGTGAATTTAAAGGCGTTGGAGAGCAAATTGATGGCGATCTGGGTGAGCCGTTCCTTGTCAATCAGGATATTTTGGGGCAGTTTGGGGTCTAATTCAAGTTTGAAGTCAAGCTTCTTTTTGTGGGCCAAAACTTCGTTCTGTACCACCCATGAATCCACCAAAAGGGGCAGACAGGTGGGCACTTCTGCAATCTCCATACGGCCCGCTTCAATTTTAGCCACATCAAGAATATCATTGATCAAGGCTAAAAGCCGTTTGCCGTTAGCATCAATGCGCGAGATCATATGGCGAGCTTCGCCATCAATCTGCCCTCCCATACCTTCCATGAGAATGCCGCTGAATCCTAACATGGCATTGAGGGGAGTACGCAGTTCATGGGACATCGTGGAGATGAACTCCGATTTAAGTCGAGCGCTTTCGCGGGCGGCGGTATTGGCTCGAACCAGTTCTTGCGTCCGAGTCTCGATTCGTTCGGCCATTGCGTTAAGGGTGCTGGCCAGCGTTCCGATTTCGTTGTTTTCGACTCCCACAATTTCGATTCGGGCGCTCAGGTTACCCTGTCGAATTTCCTCAACCCCTTCACGCAGTTGGTTGAGCGGCTTGACTAAGGCTGTGTTTACAAAACGACGCCCCCGCAGGAGCATGATTCCCGTCACCAAAAATCCCACAAGGTACAAAAGCGAAGAAAAACCAAAAGTACGAAAAGCAACCAATACCGGCTGCTCTACCACCACATACCATGGGACGCTTTTAAATCTGGCCGCGAAAGCTACCACCAATCCGCCCTCCAACCCAATGGTGAGGTTAGGCAGCGATGGTGAGGAAAGCTGCACGGGAGTCATGCCCACCCGATCCGTGATGTTGGTTTCAGCCTGCACAATGCTCAGATCGCGGTAGACCAGCAGCCGCCCTTCCGAATCCACCACATACCCCACCCGTTCATCCAGATCGGCGATGGTGACCACCCCATTCCACATCGCTGTGAGGTCAATTTGGGCCACGAGTGCTGCGTACAATCCGCCCTCTTCATTAATCACAGGCAGCACAATATCTACGGTGGGCGTATCGAAGTGGGTATATACCCGACTAATCCACTGTTCACGCTTCCGAATCGAGTCAATCCACGGCTGAGCGATTTTGATCAGGGTCTCACCTTTGCCCATTCGTCGACGATCCGCAGTGACCACCCCCTGCAAATTGACCAGTTTTAAGGAGATTAAAGGCGGGTTGCGTTCCAGCGCAGTGCGAAGTGCATATTCCACGCTGGTAGACTGAACGATCATCTCGGTGGTCGCTGCCAGATCACCGCTGGTACGGGCCAAAAGTTCATCAAATTGCGCTACAAAAGAACGCCCAAGATTACTGATATTGGCTTGTGTGGCCAGCAGTTTAGTCAGGGAATCGCTCAGCAAGCCGAGGGACAGAGCCAGCACCGCAATCAGACTCATCACCCCAACCCGCCGGCTAAGCTGTTCGGTCAGTTTTACAGGGGTGGGCACTACGAAACGTTCGGGCATGGATTGACTATGATCTCATATGAGAGAAGCGCACTTTATACTAGGATACCGGAATTTTTCCTAAAATACTTCAGAGAACAACAAAAATTTGTTTGGGTGTCAGATAGCACCGAAATTCACCAGATAGGCACAACACCGAATCGGAGTTACGCACTTACCCGCACCCCCCTCAGTCCCAGTTTGGGGAAGCGGTCGAGAATGGACGAGGGTGAACCCTGCTGCACACTGCCCTTCTCGGACGGACTCTCGGATTCTCCTTTGCCCCTGAGTGGCTGATGAGCGTTTGCCTTTGGTCAAGCAAAATCCCCCATGAGGTGGGGAGGGCTGCGCCCTCTTGTTATAATCATCACAGCATGTGAGGGAGTACACCGTGAAGTTTCCAATGTGGCGTTGGGCCTTGTGCCTCTGCTTGATAGTGACTGCCGCGCCAATGGCAGCAGTACAAGCCCAGACTCAAGAACTGCATCTGCTGCGCACGGTGACTGGGAACATCACCGCAGCACAGCCCATTGAATCATGGGCTTTTCAGGCCCAAACTGGGGCCCGAATCTCAGCCCGAGTCTTTGCGATCTCTGGTGATCTTGTTCCTCACTTTAGCCTTGTAGATGCCTCCGGCGAAATACACATCACCAGCTTCAATGGGGAGTATCGAACCGCCTTCATCGAGGATGTCACCATCCCGAAAACAGGTGTTTATACCCTACAGGTTTCCGCCGCACCGGAATTTATGTCCACTCATGGTCAATATGAGATCACCCTCATCCCCGGTTTCAGCCATGTGTCTCTAGAAGATGGTTTTGAAGGGCGTGGTTCGCTGCGCAATTGGCGGCTTGAGAATGCCTTCGCCGTCACTGGCGGGGGACGGCTTCAACTTGATCTGCGTGGTGAGGAAACCATCGCTTGGACGGAGACGGATGGACTTGATCCGCTCCGAGATTATTACGCCCAAGTGGATGTAAGCCTTGATCGGGCTGGCGAATATTGGGAAGTTGGGTTGATCAGCCGTGGCACCGGACAAGGCAGTGATCTCACCGGATATGTTTTCGCCCTTAACAGTCGAGGACAGTGGCGCTTCTCCAAAAGCCTCGCCAGTACCCAAACCACCATTCGTGGATGGCGAAAGCTCAACCAGATGCCGCAGCCGCCCTTTACACTGGGAATGTTGGCGCAGGGGGAACAATTCACGTTGTACCTGAATGGGCTTGCAGTAGCCGAAGTGGAGGACAATACATTCTCAGATGCAGGCTTTATTGGAGTCATGATCGGCACGGGTAAAGCACCATCCAGCCTTGTCACCGCCAACTTTGATAACCTCGTGGTCACCACTGCTGAACAATCCTTGGAACGGTCAAATCCATCGTCACCCATCATGCCCCCGGCGCAGATCAAAGCTTGGGATCAATCCTCAGATGCAGTTCTGGCGGAGCTGCGAACGATGGGGCTGATCCCACCTACCCATGAGAGCGGGTTCGGTATTTTGGATGCCTTTGTGACCAATACCCTCGCCAGTGGGATCGTCTTTACGCCGTTGGCGCGTGGGGCACAGTTTGCAGATATGATCTATGCGGCAGATGTGATCTGGGAAACTACCACTGAAAATGCTGGCTGCGCCTTTAAGCTGCGCGCACCCACCGCTAAAATTTTCACCTTCGTATATTTAGATCGCAAAGGCGGTGTGGGTGCACGTCAGGAGGATTCGGATCAGGTCAAGCTCTCCGTGTATGATGTTTTCCCGACTGTTCGGCGTGACAATTTGGCCACGAACCGAGTGCTGATCCTTGCTTTTGGCAACGGATTGGCAGTCTATGTGAATGGGGAGCGGGTGATTCACGCCAATGCAGATCGAGTGCGCGGTACCGTGAGTGTTGCTGCCTATAATTACGAACGGGCGGATACCTTTTGCCGCTTTTCTAACGTGTGGCTGCGCGCTTTTGATCGTCCTGAATGAAATCTTTATGGAATTATCCCCGACTGGATTGTCGGTGGATGGCATTGGGATTTGTGACCTCGAATGAAATCAATAAGGAGTTTGGATGTGTCTGCAATGACCCATGATCACGCTGTAACCGTGATCGCTACCTATATGCAGTTGATGCGTGATCCCGATTGCGCTTCTAGCAATTTCTACAAGCGTATGTTTGAGCTTGATTCCAGCCTACAGAGCCTATTTTCAGCAGATATGGAAGACCAAAAGCAGAAGTTCTTTCAACTGCTGACGACCATTGTACGGAGTCTGGACAACATGGATCGGGCAAAACCAATGCTTCAACACCTCGCTGAACGTCATCAAGGCTATGGCGTTCAGGCGGATTACTTTAAAGTGGGAGGTGAAGCTCTTTTATACGCGGTGCAGGCGTGTCTCGGCCCAGCATTCACCGCTGATGTAGAGATCGCTTGGCGTGAAGCTTACAAACAAATGTACCAGATCATTGTGGCGACTTATCAAGAGATGAAGTAATTTGAACGTGCCCATGAAGAATCCTACTGTTCGCTCCATGTTTCTGATCCTGAGCGGCATCTTGTCCCTAAGCGTGCTGATCAGCGGCTGTGGTCTCTCCAGCGAACCAGAGATCATCAGCACCCGTGCTGTTGCTCCTGCTGCTCCTACCCGCCCACCGGACGTTGGTCGTCCTCAGGCGCGGACTGATCTGGCAAGCGCGGCCCAGTCTTTTGTTGAGAACTGCCAACCCTGTCATGGGGCGGCGGGTTTGGGTGATGGCCCCGTGGCTGCAAGTTTCACCTGTGCCATGCCTAACCTCACCGATCCGGCGATCAGTCGTGAGAAAAGTCCCGCAGAATGGTTCACGGTGATTTCCAACGGGAACGGTGGCACAGCCGAGTGCCTCATGCCCCCATGGAGGACACGCCTGAATGAATCTCAGCGATGGGAAGTGGGCGCTTACGCTTTTGCCCTTCAATACACCGCGGAATCTCTCCAGCGGGGGGCAGAAGTGTGGGGTGGAACATGCGCTGCTTGTCATGGATCAGCAGGCGCTGGCAATGGGGAAAAGGCTGCTTCTTTGGGCAGACCGCTGCCCAACTTCAGCGCCCCAGATGCGCTTTTTGACAAAAGCGACACAATCCTGTGGAGACAGGTGAGCAGCGGGATCGAGGGCGTGGACGGTCATGCCTTTGAAGCCGATCTCCCGGAGGCGGATCGATGGGCGGTAGTCGCCTATATGCGCACTTTGGGTTGGGATGGGGCGGAACTGCTCGGAGGAAAATCAGTTGCGGCTGCGGCAACTGCTTCAGTTCGTCCGCTTGAACCTGCGGCCACCGAAGAGGCAACCACAGAAGCCACTTTGGGAGCCGCTTCTGCCTCCACGCCAGCACCTACCAGCGCCGCTGTGAGCAGCACTCCTGCCCCTATCACGCCAACGACGGTGGCAGTGGCTCCCGCCTTGACCAAGATCACAGTCAAGGGCAAGCTCAGTGCAGGCAGTGCAGGCATGACTCTACCCACCACTCAGAAGGTGACCCTGCGGGTGATCGAACATGCCGGTGAGAATCTTTCCGACGTGGTCACCCTAGAGACCACCACGGACGCCGAAGGAAATTACAGCTTTGCCGATGTGCCCCGGCGTGAAGGGCTGATCTATACCATGCTCACTGATTACGGTGGGATCACCCAGTACGGCGAGCCAACCCCTATCAGTGCAGAAGCGGGTGACATCCTCGAAGTGCCACTGGCTCTCTTTGAAACCACTGCGGATCCAGCGGTGCTGCAAGTGGAGATTGCGCGCATCTTCATCGATTTCACCGACACCAATCAGGCGCTGGTACAAGCGGCCATGCGT
Organism: Anaerolinea sp.; assembly: GCA_014879835.1. Taxonomy (GTDB): domain Bacteria; phylum Chloroflexota; class Anaerolineae; order Aggregatilineales; family UBA2796; genus UBA2796. The sequence goes on along the minus strand of JACSRJ010000096.1, from coordinate 20,362 downwards.
TACCGAAACATCGGCGACCGCATCTACCTTAGCCCGGAAAAGACCAGTGATGGTCAGCCTGTAGGGTTTGTCCTGCCCATACCCTCAGCAGCAAGCCAACTGACCCTCAGCCCTGATCTTGGTGATCAGTTCGTGATCCGTCAGGGCAGCCCCGCAGCCATTCAAGGTTTGCTGCCCATCCAACCGCGAGGCTCTGGGGTGGTTCAGTTCCAGTATCTGATCACCTTCAACGGCGATCTGACCTTAAACATGCCTAACCCCTACGCGATGGTCTCCCTGACGGTGAATACCCCGCAAGATGGGCGCACCCTCCTGCGTGATCCGCGCTTTGATACCGAAGCCCCCCTCACCCTTGACACAGGGGTTTATGATACTTACACCCTTAATCAGACTATTCCTGCTGGGGGGAACCTAAATCTACTCATTGTGCGTACCCCAGAAAGTGATGCACGGGCTACGGTGGCGCTGGTGATCTTCCTTGCAGCCCTCGCCTTTGGGGCAACAGCGCTGGCCGTGGTGGCCTTTACCCGACGAGGCAGCAAAGAGATCAGTGAGGAGGATCCACGTACAGCCCAACTGATCGAAGCGATTGCAACCCTAGATGATCTTCATGCAGCAGGCAAAATGGCTCAGAAGGAGTACGATCAGCGTCGGGCAACGCTCAAGGCGGGTTTAACTGCACTTTTGAACCCGCAGGAACCTACACCCAAAAAACCTGAAAAACGCAAAAAAAAGCGTTAGGGCAACACCCCCGCAGCAAGCTGCTGCGGGGGTGTTTTTTACCCCCTTAAAGTGAACCCGTCCGCAACCCCGCTGTGCTTTTTAACGTACATCGATCCACGAAGGACTGTTATGCCCAGAGAGATGTGCCTCTCCCGTATAAGGCATATAATGGCTATTGTCCTGCACCAAAAGGAGTCTGAGAGATGTTTGAACGCAGTTGGCGTTTGTTTAAGACGACATGGTCAATCCTCAGGTCGGACAAAGACCTGACCACTTTCCCCGCCATCGCAGGGGTGGTAGTGCTGGCAATTTCGCTGCTCTATTTTGGGGTACTTTTTGTGATTGCGCTGGCGAACCCGACACTCGGACGCCAGATTCAAACCGGGGATCAGGGGGTGTGGAGCGTCGGCGGGATCGCCATCATGTTCGTTTATTACCTGATCACCAGCATGGTCACCAATTATCTGACGGGGGCCCTGACAGGCGCTGTCCTAATCCGCCTCCGAGGGGGCGATCCCACCTTGCAAGACGGGTTCAAGGCGGCCAATGCTCGCCTTGGCAAACTTTTCCAATGGTCGATCATCACTGCCACGGTGGGCATGGTCATCAATATGATCCGCAACAGCGCCCGCAATAATCGCGGTGGGAATATCGTGGGTTCGATTCTGGCCAGCATCTTAGCGGGTATGGCAGAGTTTGCTTGGAACGTAGCCTCCTTTCTGGTGGTGCCCATCATCATTGACGAAGGGGAAGCACCTATCCCCGCGCTCAAAAAGAGTGTGGCATCGCTCAAACGCACTTTCGGGGAGCAGTTGATTGGCGGTGCTGGCATGAGCCTGATCACCTTCTTGATGGGCGTGGGTATCACGATCATCTTTGGCGCGTTGACTGCCCTCTTTGGGGGGATCGGCTTCGCCTTTGGAGCTATCGCAAGCATCATTCTGTGGGTGATTGCGATTGCCATTCTGGTCGTGATCGCCAGCGCTCTCGGTGGCATTTTCCGCACCGCAGTCTATGAATACGCCAAGACTGGGCAGGTTCCGCAGTCGATGGCCCCTGCCTCAGAGATGATCGTAGGCGCGTTTAAGGTCAAAAACGCCTAAGCCGATTCAATCACCGGGGGCGCTGCACAACGATTGGTGAGCGCCTCTAACTGCACAGATCACCCCATGCCTCACTTTTTTGAGTCCGTGTTGAGGCTGGGGACTTTGCTCACCGCATCTTCCCCCAGTTTATCCGCCAGCTTTTTACGCAGTTTGGGGGTTTCTTCACTCCACTTTGCTTGAAGTTCCTCTTTGCTGGCATGTTTGCTCACCGCCGCGGCCATACCTTTGAGGACGCGGGGCGCGCTGGTGATCAGGCGGTGAACGCTGGTATGTCCATTAGGGCAAGGTGGAGGGGGATCATCAAAGCCATGCCGCGCCTCAAAAATCACCCCACACACTTCACATTTGTAATCGTAACGAGGCATGATCCGGTGACTCCTATCGCACAGAATGCGTCTCAGTGATACACTCACTTTATGGGTCATTTTCGTGGAGGCAAAAAATTGACGCCAAAAAAAGTATCTACATTATGGATCGCTCTGGCAGGGATTGCGATGGTGGCGGTGCTGCTTATTACTTTAGCAGGGTCCCCTACCGTGACGGTGGCCCTTCAGGCAGGCACCCCTTCACCAACACCTTTCCCTATCTACGGCGGTGATCCCCGTGTCACAGGTGGCTCGATTCAGCGCTTCCAATTTGGGTATATGGTATGGATACAAGATACCCGTCAGGTATACGCGCTGGTAGATCCCTCCTCAAAGGGTTGGGGTGGAACCGTTGAGATTTACTCTGACACTTGGACCGAAGGAATGCAGGATACGGATCCCTCACTGGTTCCACCTGCGGGGCAGCAGCAGCCCAATCGCGGGCTGGGCAAAGTTTGGCGTGAGACTGCCGGACTGCGAGACCGTCTGGGGTTCGCATGGGAACCTTCGCAGGCGTTTACCGCTTTGATCTATACCACCGCAGATCGAACCTACCTCAGCACCAATACCGGTTGGGTGATCCGTATTGTGGGCAGTCAGTGGCAGCGCGTAGATGTGTGGAATCTGGGCTACAACTGAGAGCAGGCGCTCCTTATGAGCGAAAGTCAAACCCTGTACATCTTCATTACAGGACCGCAAGGCGCAGGGAAAAGCTCCCTGCTTGCCTCGTTGGGGGGTGATGATGACTTCTTCATCGATCACGAATTGGGGATCGAATATCGACTGTTCGATATTGACGATTCCTTGCAGTTGTGTGTCATCGCGCCAGTGGATGGCAGCCGCTTCGAGTCGTTGATGGAGATCGATCCCCGTGATCTGCTCGGTTATATCTTGGTGGTGGACAGCACTGATCCCGACTCGTGGGCATTGGCCCAAATGATGCTGAAGACATGCCGGGGTTATGCCCTGCTGCCCACACTGGTTGCTGCAAACAAGCAGGATTCACCCCGCGCCCACAAGCCCGAACGCTTAGGGGAAGTGGTGGGCATGGATTCGATGATGCAAATCTTGGGCTTGGTCGCGGTTCAGCGTCCGAGTGCCCGCGAATTGTTCCTTAAACTCCTCTACACTGTTGAACACGAGATGGAAATGCTGGATATTCTGATCGCAAGGATTGAAGACCTGCTGGGGAGTCAGGGGAGTTAAAAGAATCTTGGGGGAGAGGCGATTAAACCCTCCCCCCTTGCCTTCTGGCCCACAAAACGAGGGCTGAAGGGCACCAAGTCTTTGGGCTAGCCTGCCGCAGGCGTGCCCGTCAGACCACCATGAGTCATGGCGGTGGCATCCAATGCCTTTTCCGCTTCTTCGCGGTTCATGTAGCCCAGTTCAACGACCACATCCACAATACCCTTGTTCTCAGCCATCGCCTTCTTGACCACCTCAGCACCTTTCTGGTAGCCGATAATGGGGTTGAGCGCAGTCGCCAGAATTGCATTTTTACCCAACCAACCAGTTGCTTTTTCCTTATTGGCAACCAATCCCACCACACACTTGGTGGTGAAGGCGTTGACTGCACCGATCATCACGTCCATCGACTGGAACAGACAGTAGGCGATGATGGGCATCATCACATTCAGTTCAAGCTGCCCTGCCTGCCCGGCCATCATGACCGTAAGATCGTTGCCCATAACATAGAACATTGCCATGTTGAGCATTTCTGCCAGCACCGGATTCACCTTGCCGGGCATGATCGAGGAACCCGGCTGTACCGGGGGCAGCCGGACTTCATCCAGTCCGGTCGAAGGCCCGCTGGAAAGCAGGCGGAAATCGTTGGCGATGCGGGTCAGGTCTTGGGCCACGTTTCGCAGGGCCGCAGAGAAAAAGACCGCGTCGCCCATACTCTGCATGGACTCAAAAAGATCATCACTGGTTTTGAGTTCCATGCTCAGATACCCACCCAGAGTCTTAACCATACGGGGGTGATACTCAGGGTGCGCATTCAAACCAGTGCCGGTGGCAGTACCACCAATCCCCAAGCGCTTCAGCCCTTCAGCGGCCGCCAGCACCTTTTCGATATTGCGTTCAACAGCTTTGGCATATGCCCCAAATTCCTGACCGAGGCGCACGGGAACCGCGTCTTGCAAGTGGGTACGTCCGCTTTTGACCACCCCGTCAAATTCCGCCGCTTTTTGTTTGAGCGCTTTTGCTAGATTGCTCAGAGATTCGACCAGCTCGTTCAGACGCCACAGCGCCCCCACCCGGATCGCGGTGGGAATGGTGTCGTTGGTGCTCTGGGCCATATTCACATGATCATTGGAGCCAACAGGTTTACCTTTGGCATCCTGAGATAGGGGGTAACCGAGGATTTCGTTAGCGCGGGCGGCGATGACCTCATTCACATTCATATTGTGGCTGGTTCCAGCACCTGCCTGAAAGGGATCAACCACAAACTGATCGTTAAACTTACCCTCCATGACTTCCGCTGCTGCTTGAATAATCGCCTTGGCGAGCTTCTCATCAAGCAGCCCCAACTGGCTGTTCACCTCTGCGGCAGCACGTTTGATCGCTGCCATCGACCATACAAAAGCGGGGTAGGGCTTCAGTCCGCTGATAGGGAAGTTGTTCACCGCACGCTGAGTTTGCACCCCGTAATAGGCGTTGGCAGGGACTTGCAGTTCACCTAGGGAATCTTTTTCGGTACGATACTGAGACATTTTTGGGGTTCTCCTTAGATTTTGTTCAAGGTTCGGACATTTTGCCCACTAATTTTAACGCGCTGTGCAGCAAATAAAATCCCCCCGCTCAGCACCGGAGCGAGGGGATTGATACCACACCTGCCGCAGTTTACTTGGTCGCGGCGGCGTAGAGGCCGCTGACCGCAGCCCAGTCAACCACGTTCCACCATGCCGCTAGATAGTCGGCACGGCGGTTCTGGTACTTAAGGTAGTAGGCGTGTTCCCACACATCTACACCCAAAATGGGGGTGAACCCCTCCATCAGGGGGTTATCTTGGTTGGGCATCGAGATGATCTTAAGCCCATCCCCATCCACCACCAACCACGCCCACCCTGAACCAAAGCGCTTCATGGCGGCATCCGCAAACTGAGTCTTGAAGTTATCGAGCGAGGTAAACGTGCTGTTGATCGCAGCGCTCAGTTCGGTACTGATGGGGCCGGGTTTGGCCGACATCAATTTCCAAAACATGGTGTGGTTAACATGACCACCCGCGTTGTTACGGACTGCCACGCGCACATCCTCAGGCACTGACATCAGACTTTGGATCAGGGCTTCGGCGCTCTTTTCATACAGTTCGGGGTGTTTGTCTGCTGCGGTGTTGAGGTTGTTCACATACGCCGCATGATGTTTGCCATGATGAATCTGCATCGTTTGGGCGTCGATGTGGGGTTCCAACGCTGCAAAGTCATAAGGCAGCGGCGCGAGTTCAAACTTCGGCATTACCAATCCTCCTGTTGAGAAAGCCATTGCTCCCTATAGATTCTAAGTGGTACGATCAGGACTGCCAAGAATCAGCCCATGAACGCATTAGAACCTGTCATCCATTCCCTGCTGAGCAAAGACATGTTTTGAAGCCGGCACTGGAATGGAGGTGAATGGATCATGCCTATCCCATCTGCTCACGGCGCATCGGGGAATTAGGCAGAACTAGAGCCGCTGTATTGTTTCACAAACGCTCCTACCGCCTCAAAAACCTGTTGGTGTTCGAGATCGTTGGTGATGATGTGATCACTTTGTTTTAGGGGCAGGGTGGTGATGGCCCGACTACGGCTCAGGTTGCGCTCTAAAAGAGATAGGTTTCCAAAGGGGACTGCACTGTCTTTCTCAGAGTAGATCAAAAGCGCGGGCGCGGTGACTGCTCCCAAATGCTGCATCACCACTTTTTGAAGGAGGAACAACTCCGCTACCCCAGAAGCAGTATGTTCATAATAGGCCACACGTCCAGTCTCCGGTTCGCCCCGATCACGCTGCATCTCGCGGATGCGCTGATCAACCGGATCGACAGACTGATCAAACTTCGCTACCCTTACCCCAAAATGGCGGAGAATGTGGGCCAACCATTGATTTTTAGCATTGATAAACAAGGGCGCGGCCAGCGCTGCTACCCCATCCACAGGCAGCGCAGATGCCAACAGTAAACTGATCAGGCCACCCATCGAGAGTCCCATCACAAAGACCTGATCGCAGTTTCGGCGGAGCAGATGATAGGCATCGAGGGCGCTCAGATACCAATCTTGCCAGCGTGCCCGTTTGATCGTATGGCGATCCACCAAACCATGGCCAAAATGCCGGGGCAAGCACACGGTATACCCCTGCTGAGACAGATATTCAGCGAGCCAATATACTTCTTGTGGGGATGCGGTTACCCCATGCAGCACTAAACATCCTACTTTTCCACCGGGGAAGTAGACCGGCTCTGCGCCGGGGAGGATTTGAGGGAGCATCATTTTATCCTTTCGAGGCTGGTGTGGACCGAAGCAGCTTCCTATCGCCGGGCTGTAGGAGGCACCCATGCCTTTTGATTCCTTCCTGCAACGCGCCCAGCGCGAAGTTCACAGCCTTGATGCCCATTGCCACGCCCTCTGGGATCAGCGCGATGATCATCTATAAGAGGGGAACTTCTGGCACTGGGTTCGACAAGTGAGCCTATCCCCTCTCAAGCCGTCGTGTTGAGCGCACCTCGTCTGCGTCCTGCCCATCGTGTGTAACGCAAATCATTGATGTGTTTCTCTGTCCTTTTGCTGAGGACGATGTAGCCGGACTCGGTGAGAGCTGAACGCTTACGACTCCAAGGTAACACATCCTCATGATCAAGGGGTTAACGGATGGGCTTCATTTGGGGAACGGTTGGTGAGCCTACATCCAATATCAATAGCCTGATCAACATCATCGAGAAGCCGCAGACTTTGCCGACATAGATTGTAGGTCAGCATCATCATCAACCGCATAAACTTATTCTTTCCTGCAACCAATATCCACTGAAGTTCTGGGCGATGTAAACAAGTTTGCGTTGCTTTGATCTGCGCAAAGGCCTGTGGGATGCGCGCTTGTCGGGTGATATCCACCATCAATACCACAGGTGCACTGGGCTTTTCGTGGTCTAGACAATCATTGATGATATGGTCTAGGCGCTTAAAATCTTCGAAGTTCAACATGCCTTCGAGTTCTACGGTGAGTATCCGTTGTGGCACCGACCAATATACTTTAATAGCCATAGGTGATTCCCCAATCGATTTATAAGAACATACTGCCGGGGTGCGACAGTATGTCTGCCAAAAATTACAGGATGCTCTCTAGTTCGCGCAGGAATCGAGTCCCATCAATAGGCTTGGGAAAATAGGCTTTGAACCCTGCCAGAATCGCGTCTTCCCGAAGTTTGGAGGTATGGAAGGCGGTTACAGCGATACAGGGCAGAGATGCTGTCTGCGGATTCGCCAAGATTCCGGCCAGCACCTGCCAACCGTCTTTATCAGGAAGAGCCAGATCAATAATGGCTGCACTGTAGGCATCCCCAGATTGAGACAAGAACTGCTCGGCTTCGGAGGCATCGGAGGCAATATCTGTGGCGATGTTGAGATGCCCTAAAAGGGTGGCCATCACTTCCTGCCCGTCGGAGTCATCCTCAACCACCAGAATACGCCATTTACCTGTGACCATGATTATCCTCTGTTAGGTAACTGTTTATATGTTCTGACTGAACGCGGCACTTTTGGGGCGCTTTAGAAACGCCCCCTACACTCCTTATCCCGATGCGCATCGGGAATCCCCTCATCAGGGATGGTGTAGGGCAATTGGTGCCAGAACTTTGCCTGAAGCACATCCTTCAGGCTTTGTGATCTTGTGTGGCTGATTATCTGTTGGGTCAGTCCCTTTCAGATATTCAGTTCCTCCGCCAGTTCAGGAATATCGATCAACAAGTTGACGAGATCCTGAATGAAGGTTTCAACGGTCAGGGGTTTGGTTAAGTAGTTGTGAAACCCCATGGCAACCGCACGATCCCGATCCCCAACCATGGCATGGGCAGTCAGGGCGATTGCCGGAATATCTTTTAGAACCGGATCATTCTGCATTTTGTTGATAAGGCCCCAGCCATCAAGCACTGGCATTGAAAGATCAGAGATGACGAATCGGGGTTTGACCCGGCGGATGATTTCAAGACCTTCCTCACCGTTGGAAGCGGTATGGGTGGTTGCCCCATACTCATCAAGGATGACTTGGGCAACCAGAAGGCTGTCTTCTTCATCATCAATCACTGCAATATCCCAGCCCTTCAGCAGATCACGTGGTAAATCAAACATAGTGCACCTTTCCCCAGAATCGTCAGTTTACACTGTTTGCCGGAAGTGATACCGTGAATGTACTACCCTTGCCAAGCTCGCTTTTAACGTTAACGGTTCCACCCATCGCACGGGTATATTTCTGCACAATGGCCAAACCCAACCCAGTGCCCCCATACTTACGCCGTGAGGATTGATCAACCTGCCGAAACTCCTCAAAGATAAATTCGCGGGCGTGCGGCGGGAGACCAATACCCGTATCTTGGACCGAGATATTCCAAGTACCGTCGGTACAGGCCAGCGAAAGGTTAATCTCCCCCGCTTCAGTGAATTTAATCGCGTTCCCCAACAAGTTAAGGGCGATCTTTGAGATGGCTTCTTCATCACCACGCATTTTCTCAGGCAGTGCAGGATCAAGCTTAACGTTGAATTTTAGGCCTTTGTTTTCAGCCAATACGCCGATCTCTTCTTGCCAGCGCTTCACCATCTGGGCTGGTGAGAAGGGCTGGTTGGCAAATTCAAGCCGTCCGGCCTCCACCCGTGATAAATCGAGGAAGTCGTTAATGAGACTCAGAAGGCGTGCACTATTTGAGCGAATCCGCGCTAAATAACCGCCGGTTTTGCTGTTATAGTCTGTTCCACCGAGTTTGTTCATGACGATGCCAGTAAAACCTTCAATGGCATTGAGTGGGGTGCGCAGTTCGTGCGACATGGTGGCAAGAAACTCAGATTTGAGCCGGGAGTTTTCTTCTGCCAACCGTTTGGCGGCCTGCAAGTCGCTGATCAGCTTTTCCCGCTCCACCCGGGCTTTCTCAAGCTCCTCCACATGGCTTTGTAACCCAGTCAGGGTTTGCCGCAGTCGATCCGTCATGCTGTTGAAGGTTTGGGCCATTTTACCGATTTCGTCAGATCGGGAAACTTCCGCCTTTGCGTTGAGATTCCCATCCCGAATCGCCTGTGCCACTTGGGAGAGCTTTACGATTGGATTCACCACGCCACTCACCGCAAAAATGACGATAATACTTGACACGGCCAAGGTGACGAGGGTGATGATCCCAAAAATTTGAAACAAATTGGTGGCGATAGCAGTTGCATTGGCATAACTAGTCCCGGCAACTACCGTAAGGGTTAGATCCCCCAACTGAATTTTGTCCGTGGCTAAAAAGAGGTCATCCCCGTTCAGCCCAACCATCCGTCCTTCAACACCGGGCAGGTCAAAGACGGTGCGGTTGATCACCAAACTAGGATTCCGATGAGCGGTCACCACATTATCCCGGTCAAGGATGAACACTTCATCATTATCCGTGAGGTTAAAGGCGCGGAGTACCTCTTCCTCAACATTCTGGAAACGTAGATCTGCAATAAGTACCGCACTGACCTGACCTGTGAACAGATCTTCGATGGGGATCATCATCGTCAACAATCGGTCACGGGCATCATCATCGAAGCGAATCTGACTATATTGGGTGATGTTGGTACTGATGGTTTCCTTAAACAGGGGATCACTGCTCCGGTCGCTAAGGTTGGCGGTGGCAACAAGCGACCCACGGGTGAGTCGGATTGTCTCCAGCCCATCCGCCTGCGCCAGTATCAGTCGGTAATAGGCGGGCTGTTTGCTCAGGAGCGAAAGCAAGGTGCCTTGCTGAACATTTGCCGATAGTGAACCCAAACCGGCCACTTGGGTCAAGGTGAGCAGCTCGTTCTGACGTTCGCGGAAAAAGGCCCCCAATCGGATCGATACTTGGCGGGCAATTTGACTTTGTAACCGCACCGCTTCCTTCTGGAGGGTTTCAACACCAGTGGAAGAAGTCAGATATCCCATGATCACCAGCGGCATAATCGTGAGGATAACAAACAGAGCAGTTAAGCGGATGCGCAAGCTTTTGAACATAAATCACATCTTTCTCAGGATATTTGGTTTGTGGTGTGATGTTTGGTGAGCGCTGCTATCTGCTCAATTACCGGGTGTAGGAGTAGGATCGAAGTATCCGGGGCGAATAATCAGATTCGCCTGACGTAAAGTGGCTTCAGGTACCGCGAGGTTAATGACTTGCGCTGCCTCAAGGTTTATGGTGAGATAGTTTTCAGCGATCTCAACCGGTAGTTCCGCAGGGTTACCCCCACGCAAAATCCGATCAACAATCCGGGCGGCCTGCCGCGCAGTATCATCAAGGCTCGGCCCATACCCCATCACATATCCCGGCGGTACGGAGTCAACAAAGTAACACAAACCGGCCTGACGGGCATTGGATAAGTCCATCAACTTTTGGAGGGACGGCTCATCAAGATAAACATAAGGGGTTAGGAATATCCAATCAATATCCTCCGGCATATTATCCAACACGGTCCCAATTGACTGCGGGTCGGTCAACGCACCGGGGATGATCTCCACATTAAGGGACTGGGCGACGCTCTGAACCTGCTTTAGGACAGGTTCCGCATCGGCGGTTAAGGTGCTGTAGAGATAGTACACCTTTTTGGTGTTGGGTTTGATCTCCGTCAAAATTTGAAGACGGCGTTCATGGGGTTTGTTCGTGATAATTCCGGTGGTGAAGCCACCGGGTTTGATAAGGTCTGCAACAGCGCCCGTTGCCACAGGATCGTCAGAACGCGCAAACACCATGGGGATCGTTCCGAGTGTTTCCCGATAATAAACCGCGTCGCTGTCAGTATTGGTGACCAAGACGTCAATCTGGGAATCCACCATCATTTGGAGCTGTGTCTTGAATCCATTTTGAAAGTCTTCTGGCTTCAAGTCAGCATAATTGAGGGCAAAGTACGAGATATTTTGCCCTTCTACATAACCGAGACGAGTCATCTCCTCTATGAAGGCCTCGTTACCGATCCACATCATGAGGCCGACTTTTGCCATTCCATCCGAAGCCTGAATAGGCATGATGCCTGATACTGCAAGCATCATCAGGGTGAACATGACCACCATTGTTTTAGCGGACTTCATTTTTCATTTCCTTTTAAATCACGAACGCATTTCTCAAAATTTTGTGCGCCTATACCATTTAGGACTTGCCCTCAAAAATCTGTCTTCGTAGCCCCTATGGGTGCGGCAGCAGATTTCGCATCGCCTGACCTATTACTACAAAAGTTTCGGTTAACCCTTGCCGAGCGCGCAAGGAAAAAGTGGCGCGTGTTTTGAGGAGACTGGCCCCATCTCCCCATGAAGCGCTCAAGGTGAAGCCTAAAGGTCGTATCGTCGGTTGGCATTCAGTGAAGGTTTGCGAGGGGATCACTCTCAATTTTTGGAAGTCCAACATAAGCATTGACCTAAAGTGTCTTGAGTTATTGTACTGCGCCTACCAAGTGAATGTAAGCATACTATATATAGCCATGAGAATGACCAAAATAAATAGTAGCATAAGGGAGGGTAAACATCAAACCATATTGTGCTTTATTTCACAAATAATTCATAGGCGCTTTGCGGCGGGACTTAAAAATGGTCAAACCTAAAGTCGTGTTCTGAAGGGGAGTGCTCAAATTTGTCGGGTTTTGAGAGACCCTTTGAGAAGGGCATCGGTGACCGGGTTTACCTTCACCCTCCAGCCGCTGCGTGGCGAGGAGAGAGATAGTAATGGGGGTATTTGCCCTAAGGGCAAGGTTGAGAGGGACGTCCCCTCGAAAGACTCATCCCTCAGTCTCCAAACTGGCTGAGGGGGATGAGGTCGAAACGCGCAAGATTACTTTTCAAACAGTCACTGAACATTTTTAAACATGAGACGAGCGTAGATAAGGCCGGCAGGAAAGGGGGAGAGATCAGACGTCAGACATGAAAACTCCCTCACCCCCAGTCTACATACATTAGGTGGGGCGAGGGAGTGAAGGTGCTTTGAAGGTGTGCGCCCTCAAACTACCATCGCACAAGGGACGATCTGGACAATTCCCTAAGAAGTGATGGGCGCATCATTACAGCGCCCATCTTGTATCATGAGGGGGTAAAGTTACTTGGCCGTTTTTCTGCCCCCAAAGAGCCGACTCTGCGAGCCTTCGATCAAGCTGTACACAACGGGGATCACAAAGAGAGTCAGCACTGTAGAGCTGAACAAACCACCGATCACTACTGTACCCAGTTCAGCAGCGATGATGGCCCCTTCTGAAAGCCCAATGGCCAGCGGCAGAAGGGCGATCATGGTGGCGATGGCCGTCATCAGAATTGGACGGAGACGGGTGCGCGCCCCTTCGCTGAGCGCCTCACGTGTTTCCATCCCCTTCTCTTTACGATTCTGCTGTACCCGGTCGATCATCACGATGGCGTTGGTGACCACGATCCCTACCAACATGAGCAGCCCAACCAAGGCCGAGATACCCACCACGCGATTGGTCACCCACAGGGCGACGGCTGCACCCACCACTGCCAGAGGCAGGGTGAACAGGATCGTAAAGGGATGCACTAACGAACCGAAGGTGATCACCATGACCACATACACCGCGATCACCGAGACACCGATAGCACTGAAAGTCTGGGCAAACCCTTGAGTCTGCTGTTGGCTCTGGAAGCCTTCGCCTACCGTGATCGACGGGGGCAGATTGGTAATCCCTTTAACGGCCGTGATCGCCTTTCGGGTCACACCGAGGGTATCGGTAACTTCAAGCTCAGCGGTGTATTTGGCCGCTGCTTTCCGATCCACCCGAAGATAGGAGGAGGTCTCACCTACCAGATCAAGGGTGCTGCTCACATTCGCTAAGCCGGGCACCCCAGAAAGGGTGGTTTTGATGGTTGCATTGATCGTCTTCAAGTCCGCTTCGGGACCGCTGGCAACTACTTCAAAACCGCCAAACCCTTGCTCCGAGATCGAAGCCCGGGAGACGGTGACATTCTCCACCCCAAAGACTTTTTCAGCTTCCGCCCGAATTTCACGAGTCAAGACGTCAAGGGCTTCCCCCTTCGCTTCGATGGCGATGGTGATCTGCCCATTGGCCCCATTGACGGTTGCGCCACCGCCGATGAGCGCGGCGAGATCACCAAAGCCACCGCCAGAACCAATAGTGGTCTGGTAGCGTTTGATCTCATCTCCGCTGCCCTTTTTCGCCTCGATGAATGCTTCCATCTCGCGGGCGAGGGCATCCGTGTGGGCAATGGGCGTGCCTGCGGGCATAGCGATGGAGAGCGAAATCTGCGGCTCACCCAGCGCGGGCAGGAAGGTGGTAGGACGTCCGGCAAAGATTGCCATCCCTATCACAAAGGTCACCCCGGCGATGCCCAAAACCACAGCACGATGGCTCAAGGCCCATTCGATAACATTGTGGTAGGCCACTTCCAAGCGCCCCTCTTTTTCTTCGGGCAGCTTGTCTGGAGGGATGAACAGGAACGCCAGCACAGGGATCACGGTGATCGCCACAATGAACGAAGCCGCCAGCGAGTAAGTCACCGCCAGCCCAAAAGGCAGGAAGAACTCACCCACAATGCCGCCGGTCAAACCAATGGGCAAAAACACCACAATGGTGGTCAAGGTGGCCGCAAAAATGGCCACGCTCACATCGCGGGTACCTTTGATCACCGCCTCACGCCGATCCATACCCTTCTGAAGCTGACGGTAGATGTTCTCCAAAACCACAATGGAGTCATCCACCACACGCCCAATAGCCACAGTCAGACCCGAAAGGGTCATGATGTTGAGGGTGATCCCGTCAGGGAACAGGCGCAGCAAGAAGGTGTGGAGCCATTCGGGCAGGGCACTTACCGTGGAAGGTTGGGTCAGGAATTGGTGCACCGGCCCGGGTACCCAACGCATCATCACAAAAGCGATGGCCAGCGACGCGGGGATCGAGACCGCCGTGACCAAAGTAGAACGCACGCTAAAGTGCAGGAAGATGAGGATGACCACAACGGCCATCACCCCACCTAAGCCACCCTCACGGGCAACGCCGCTGATCGATTCCTCGATAAAGCTTGCTTGTTCAAAGATGGGTGTGATGCTGATGTCGGGGTTATCTTTCATCAGCGCTTTAAAGACTTCGTCCACCTTATGGAAGACCTGAACGGTGTTGGCACCGTCTGCTTTGCTGACCGAAAGGATCAGACTGGGGTTACCGTTGGCGCGGGTCACATTGTTCTCCGCGACAAAAGCGGGCCCGTTGGAAACACGCGCCTGAACCGATGCCGGTAGTGCCTTGAGCGTTTCCTCAGAGAACATGCTTAACGTTCCAGAGGCTAACTTATCAAAGAACTGTGGATCCCGGTTGCTCAGATAGATCAGCAGATCAGCCGGAATATCCTTAAACAGGTTTCCTGCGCCCGGATTGGCGGCTGCTTGATTAAAGAAACCCGCTGCATCCCCAAAGGGCGGCTTAAAGAGATCATTGGCAGTCTCTACCCTAAAGCCAAAGCTGCCCAAAGCTGTCACCCAGCTCTGGGGCATGGCGGGGGCGTTAGGATCATCAACCACCGCGGCTGCATCACCGTTAGATGGGGTGAGGCTTTCTGCCAGTGAGGGCTGTTTACCTTCCGCGATAGCGCTCAATTCGTCCTTCAGATCGTCCGGGAACTTTGCGCTCAGGTAACTCAAGGTTTGGGCGGAGAAACTGCGCCAGACCTCAGGTTGGATGGTGCTCAGGAATTCCGGTTCGATCTTGAGGATGTAGGCGACCGATTCAGGCAGCAGATCATCCACCAAACGTACTGCGTAGAGTTTCAAATCGGCCGGCAGTTCGGCAGATGCAGCATTGATGATCTTGGCTACACTACTTAACTGCTCACTCTTGGCGAAGTCTGCAAAGGTGGTGATCCCCAAAGCCTTGATCGATTCCTGCTGAAGCAGGGGTGACCATGCACCTGTGCTCAAAACCGATGAGCCTACCAGTTTCAGGGCCGCTTCAGAAAGGGCATCTGTGAAGCCCGTCTCTTTGGCGCGCACATAGTTGATCACTTCCTCTGGTAGTTGCAGCAGTTCAAAGGAAGCAGGATTGATCTCCGCGATCTGATTAAGCAGAGCCGCAGCAGTGAGTTTTTCACCTTTGCCGTCAGTAGCGCTGAGCAAATCATCGGCAGTGTCAAATTTGACCGTAGTCTCAAAGCGTTCTTTGAGCTGCGCCGGTAAAGGATTGCTCAGAAGCAGTGGGGGAACTCCGACCTGACGCCATAGGCGGGGCAGTGCTGGAGCGCTCTCAGTCTGGGCGGGATTTGTGCCTCCTAGACCGCCGCTGCCACCTTCAGCATTACCCGGCGTCCCGGGTTTGGTTTCGCTGTCGGGGGTCGTGGTGCTGCCGCCATTTTCGGCATTTGCGGCCCGTGCTTCCTCGATAGCTTTAAGGGCTGCTGAAGCCACCTCCGGCGGGATGATCTCACCACCGGTCACATTGACATTGGCCACCCCTTCTACCTTGCTCACAGCTTCCGACAATTGGCTTTGAACCAGTTTCCGAAGCTCTTCGGCGCTGCGGCTGGTGCTGGAGATACTCGCCGTCACCACCGGGATTGCGCTCAGGTTGAAGGTGATGATGCGGGGTACACCCCGCAGGTTACCCTGAGCGTCTGCTTCACCAAGACGCCATGCATCGGGCAGTTCAACCGCGGGCAGGGCTGAAGCACCGCCCATCAACCGGGCATTGATCCGATCTGCGGCAAGTGCATCAAGGGTGAGAAAGTCGATGCTCTTGGCGAATTCGGGATTCACGGCCAGCATCGCATCAAGGACTTCAGGTTTCATGGCGCGCAGATGTTCCGCCTTAAAGTGCTTAAACATCGAGGGCGCTTTCTGAAGGACTTTGGTCACGATCTCCGCGTTTAAGTCATCAGTAGTCTTGAGTCCAAGAGGAACCCCATCGGCCACCACTTTATCAATAGCAGTCTGAATGGCGGTGCGGATCGTTTCTTGGTTAGGCACATAATCGTTGCGAACAGTGATGAAGGCCACCGGAGATACCGTTGTTGATTCCAGTCCCGCCGGGATCACATTGGGGATTGTAGCCAGCGCATCCTCAAGCGGAATAGTCACCAAATCGCGCAGGTCTTCACTGCTTGCACCGGGACGCAGGGTGACGATGAAGGTCTGAGGAAACTCGATATTGGGCAGCAGCTCTTGATTCAATTGCAGGGCTGCGACTACCCCAAGAACAAGGAAAAGCACTGTCAGGGCGATTGTCACCCATTTGAAGCGAAGTGAGAGCCGCGTGACGGCCGCAAAAAAGTTTCTGAGGATCAAGTCATCCCCTCCCGATAGCTTGGTTGCATAGCAATGTTGAAGTGTGAAATGGTACAGGTGATAGCTGTGATTTGTGGATTACAGCCTTTACAGAGTATAGGAGTCCAACGGGTTTGTGTCAACCGTCACAATCAAAGTTTCATCGGACTCAAGGGCAAAATGCAGCGCCCAATGGTCACGATAACAGGCGCACTTCAGGCCCACAAATGATAGGAACAACGCACCACCCCTCGTCCCCTGCCATTCTCCCACGCTGTGTCGGAATGAGAGGTCGATTTGTGTGTGGGTGTCTGCTCAGGCGCTTGGTTCACCTTTTTCCTGCCCCAATTGAGGGGATGAATCGTGCGGGGCTTCAGGCATGGGCGCTGGCGAGTGGAGATTGTACCAGTAGAGCAGCAGTGCGGGCGCGAGCAGACATCCTGCAATTACCAATGCGGCCCGAAGCCCCCATGCCAGCGCCAACGCGCCCATGCCGGGTCCGATAAGCATCTCACCGAGTGCATCTGCTTGCCCATTCATGGAGAGTACGGTCGCCCGAACGGACGAATCAACATTCTGGTTGACCCATGCGGTGGTAAGAGGATCGCGGATGATGCGCAGGGCCCCGATCCCCAAGATGATCACTACGGCCGCCCAGAAACCGCTGGCCAGCCCAAAGGCAATCACTGCGAGGCTCAGCGCCCCGGTGGAAATCATCAAAGCCCGGGCCACCCCCTGATGGCTTTCAGTGTTGATGCGCCGTCGGGCCCATCCGGTGACCAACACCCCCAGAAGGGTTCCCGCAAGGCTGATCAGCCCAAACCAGACTACTGGTTCTAGGGTGATGAAGGTGGGAAAGCCAATATTGTCGATCACATGCTTTTGGTTTAGCCGGTCAAACCCTTCACTGAAGGCCCCAAAGATCAGGGTGATTAGGAGAATGGTGATTAGCAGTGGGCGGGCGCGCACTGCCTTTAACCCTTGACTGAAGGTCTGACGCATTTCGCTCAGAGGCGCAAACATCCCTTGATTCTCGCGGGGTCTGGGGCGGAACCCGTGCTCATGCATCACCACCCCCAAAATGCCAGCCAAAGACATCATCAGCACACCGCCGATGAGGATAGGCAGACGTAGTGATATGCTCCCCAGAAGCATCCCCAGAATGATCCCCACAACCCCCACCGCAGCACTCAATTGTGCCGCCTGAAGATAGACAGGCCCAGCAGCACTCTCCCCGATCTCGTCGGCAAGCCATGCTTCGGTTGCACCGCTGGTAAAGGTATAACCCACTCCCCAGACGATCTGTCCAATGAAAGCAGCAGCATAAAGGGCGAATGCGCCTGTGATCAGGAACGATACTCCGATCAGAGTAACCCCAATGATCACCGAGAGGCGGCGGCTGTAAGTATCCGCCACGACTCCCGTGGGAACTTCCATGAGGAAGATGCTTATCTCAAGGGCTGTTCCCAGCAGCACCAATTGAAGGGGATCGGCGTTGATCTCCGTGACAAAATAAATCATCTCCGCGTTGAAGACCAACGCGAAGATGAATGATTGGGCTGCGGTGAGCAGCAGGTAAACAGAGGATGGTTTAAGCCGGCTTAATCGGTTCACGCGGGGCGTTAGTCCTGAAGGGTCTGAACACCCAAATCTTCACCCGGACGCAGTTCCTTCTCATAACGGAGCCAAACCCGGTGGGCTGACATCCCCGCATTTTCATACACCCCTACCGCCCCGGTAAGGCTTTCTGCATCGACGCCCAGACCAACCCGCTTCTTGCCCATCTTGTGGTAGAAGTTGAAGGTATGCCGCAGCAGCGCTGTTGCGATGCCCCGCCGACGCCAAGGACGGCGAACCCCTAAAATATCCACCCACGCCATGTCAGGGTCTTCAGGCGTTTTTTCAACACACACTGAGAACCCAGCAATCTGATCCCCATCCATGGCGAGGAAGTATTGATCGGTTTTGGTGTCCTCGCGTTTGAAGAAGAACAGTTCGAATTCTTCCCATGACATGGGTTGGAAGCCCCAGTGATCGCGGAATGATTCAATGTCGGCTTCAAAAAGCGCCTGCGCTTCTTCAGGGAAACGCATCGGGCGAATTACAGTGCCTTCGATGGGCTGCGGGTCCGGGGGTTTTTGATCCAGTTCGATGCGCATCTGGTAAAAGCGGCGGATCAGGCTGTAACCGCGATCTTCCAGCATCTTGATGAAGGCCGTGTGACGGCTGTCTATACCCTGAGCAATGGCCACTCGCGCATGGGGTGGTGCTTTCACAATGGACTTCTGCGCCCGCTCTTCAAGAATTTCCAAAAGATGGGTGCCAATTCCCTGTCCCCGATAGTCTGGATGAACCCTGCCCCAACTGAATACGCGGGTGAGTGGTTCACGCCGATCATACACGTCGCCATAGGCGATAGCGGTGCCTTCAGGGGTTTCAAAGAGAAAGGTATCCTCGGCAAAATTGTGCTTGGGGTCGCTCCACTCAGTGCGCAGTTCTGCCTCGTCGATCACCACTTCGCCAACGTCTGCAAGTTGCGCAGCGTTCATAAGTGCCACCACTTTGGGCAGATCATCCATCGTCGCTGGACGAACCCGATAGGTTACTTTTACTTTTGCAGTCATGGTCTCTCCTGACCCCTTGATAACTCCATAGACACTTGCACAGTACATTATAGGTGAGTTTTTTGAATTTGGGAAGTGGTTCAGATCAAATTAACGCCAAGAGCCAGAACAACACACCCACTGCCGCGTCAGGAAAGAGGAGCATTAAGCCCGCCCCGATCACAATAGGCGGGGCATAAGGGATGGCTGAGAAGCGGCGGTATTTTTTACCGCGCAGGCGGCGGGTCAGAATCAGACCGAGGGCTGCGATTCCCCCACAGATAAGCATCAACAATACCGCTGAACCGACAGCTTCCCCCCCTAAAATCAGACCGCAAAAAGCCACCAGATAAACATCTCCAAAGCCGAGGACAGTACGCCCCACTGCCCGCCTTCCGCCCCTCTGAACCAAGCCCCCAAAAACCAGCCCACCCACATAGAGACCCCAAAAGATCACAAACCCAAGCAGTCCGCCTTGAAGGGCAGATCCCAGCGCAAGGCGCACCCCACTTATACTTTCGAGGATCGCCAACGCTGCCCCTACCGCCAGTACTTCGAGGTATATCCACCGGTTCTCGATGTCACTGACTATACATAAGATCAAGATCAGGGCATATGCCAGATAAAACACACTGAAGGCATGATTCCCGTAGCGGTGAATGATCAGCGCCCAGATGAGGGCAACTCCGATTTCCACCCCTATACGGCGGGCATGGCGGGGTGGATGAAACCCTTCGCCCAACTGAAACGCCCCGATCAAGGCCGACCAACGCCAAAGCGGTAACAAAGAGCCATCCGCCCGGCGGGGCAAAAAATGCGGAGGATGTGGTTTCACAGTACTAAAAGGGCTGTGTAAAGCCAAATGGTAGTGACGTCGGAGTGCCAGATAATCGGCAAATAAGTTGAGGGCGATTCCCATCAAAAACCCAGCGACCCCGACGAGCAGAGGCATAAAAGACCATCCTCAAAAACAGCTAACATTGAGGGCAATTATGCCACCATATCAGTTTTAGGACTTACGCAGTTGAGTTTGTTTACCCCGTATTTATCAAAAGGGGCAGTTTGAGGGGAAAGCCTGTCCTGTTCACCAACATTAGCCCTCATCGAGTCCGGGATCATCGTCCCCACTTAGACCGATTG